>JBDSXV010000069.1:0-22363 GCA_039926025.1 Dokdonella sp. | reverse complement strand
GCGAGCATCCGCATGAATCTCGGCGAGATGGAAACCGTGACGACCTACAACCTGCCGGTCAAGGTCGTCGTGCTCAACAACGTCGGCGACGGCATGGTGCGGCAGTGGCAGAAGCTCTACTTCGACGGGCGCTTCACCGCGTCCGACAAGAGCCTGCATCGCAAGGACTTCGTCAAAGCTGCCGAAGCCGACGGCTTTTCGTGGGCGCGCAGGCTCGAGCGCAAGCACGACCTCGCGGAAACGATTGCCGCCTTCCTCGCGCACGAGGGGCCCGCGTTCCTCGAAGTCATGATCGATCCCGACGCTGGCGTGTATCCGATGATCGGTCCCGGCGCCACTTATGCCCAGATGATCACCGGCGACTTCATCGCCGCACGTTGTGCCCCTGCCGCGGTTGCGGCGCCCTCCCCCGACATGTTCTGAGGTTCCCATGCGCCATACGCTCTCGATCCTGTTGCAGAACGAATCCGGCGCACTTGTGCGCGTCGCTGGCATGTTCGCGGCGCGCCATTGCAATATCGACTCGCTCACGGTCGCCACCACGCACGACCCGACCGTGTCGCAACTCACTTTGGTGCTGCACGGCAGTGAGGCGATGCTGGAGCAGATCGTGCGCCAGACGCGCAAGCTGATCGACGTCCTCGACGTCAACGCGCTGTCCCTGGTCGGCGACCGCCAGGTCGGACGACTCGCCGTCGCCGATGCCTGATGGATACCGCCACCGTTCATCGCACCGCGCTGCCGATCGCAGTCGCGACCGCCGAGGATTTCACGCCGCTCGCCAGCGCTGTACGCGTGTACGAGGTCGCACGCAAGACTGCGCTCGAGCCTGCGCCACTGCTGTCCGCGCGGATAAACCAGCAGGTATGGCTCAAGCGCGAGGATCAGCAGTCGGTGTTCTCGTTCAAGCTGCGCGGCGCCTACAACAAGATGGCGAAGCTCGATGCGATGCAGCGTGCATGCGGCGTGATTGCGGCATCCGCGGGCAATCATGCGCAAGGCGTGGCGCTCGCCGCAGCGAGACTCGGCATTCGCGCCACGATCGTGATGCCGGTTACCGCCCCGCAGGTCAAGGTCGACGCCGTGCGTCGCTTCGGCGGCGATGCCGTTGACGTCATCCTCGCCGGCGAGTCGTACAGCGAAGCGCAAGCCGAAGCCTTGCGACTGCAAACTTTGCGCGGCCAGTGTTTCGTGCACCCCTTCGACGACGCCGACGTGATCGCGGGTCAGGCGACCATCGGCACCGAAATTCTCGATCAGCATCAAGGTCCGTTGCACGCCGTATTCGTGCCCGTCGGCGGCGGCGGGCTGCTCGCCGGCGTTGCCGCTGCGATCAAGGCCCGGCAACCCGCAGTGAAGGTGATTGGCGTGCAGAGCGCGGACTCCGATGCGATGGCGCGCTCACTCGATGCTGGCGAACGCGTCGTGCTCGACGAAGTCGGCTTGTTCGCGGACGGCACCGCGGTCAAGCAGGTCGGCGCACTGACATTCGATATCTGTCGCCAGCATGTGGATGCGATGCTGCGCGTCGACGCCGACGCAATCTGCGCTGCGATCCGCGACATCTACCAGGAAACGCGTTGCGTACCCGAGCCCTCCGGCGCACTCGCTCTGGCCGGCCTCAAGCACTACGCCGCCACGAACGCCGCCATCGACGGCGCGCTGGTTGCGATCGTTTCAGGCGCGAACATGAATTTCGATCGGCTGCGCTTCGTCGCCGAACGCGCCGAGATCGGAGAACAGCGCGAAGCCGTATTTGCCGTGACGATACCCGAAGAGCGCGGCAGCTTCCGTCGATTCTGCGCGGCACTCGGACAACGCAGCATCACCGAATTCAACTACCGCATCGGCGACGCACGCGAGGCGCACATCTTTGTCGGCATCCAGATCATCAGCCGCAACGATCGCGAGACCCTGCTTGCTGCATTTCGCGCACAGGATTTTGGCGTTCTCGATCTCACCGACGACGAACTCGCCAAACTGCATCTGCGCCACATGATCGGCGGCCGCTCCGCACTCGCCTGCGACGAACGCCTGTACCGCTTTGAATTCCCCGAACGCCCTGGCGCTCTCACCCGCTTCCTCGACCGCATGCACCCGCACTGGAACATCAGCCTGTTCCACTACCGCAATCACGGCGCCGACCACGGCCGCATCCTCGTCGGCATCCAGGTGCCGACCGACGAGCAACTCATGTTTCTCCAGTTTCTCGGCACGCTGGGGTATCCGCATCGGGACGAAAGCGAGAATCCGGCTTATCGCTTGCTGTTGCGCCAGAGATAGACACAATCCAGGCTTGGAAGCCAGTGGAGCGACCGACTGAAATCCTCTGCTAAGCTCTTTCCTACTACTTGCCCGGGTTTTCTGTCCCATGACGAACTATCTGCTCGCATGTTTGGTGGCTCTGGTGTCCTTCGCGCGTCTCCACGCACAACCGCTCGTCGACGTCGTGGACCTCGCTCGCAATCATGATTTCGCCGCCCTCGAGCAGCACTTCAATGCACTCGAATTGAAATTCGAGAATAACAAGGCGACCGAGTACGATCTGCTCGACGCGTACAGGCCGTTCTACATGCGCGAGGATGTCCTCGCGAATGAACTTTCGGCGTGGACAAAGGCCTATCCGAAATCCTACCCGGCGCATCTGGCGCGAGGGACCTACTATCGCAAGTTGGGCGAACTCAATCGCGGAACGGCGCCTGCGAGCGAAGTCTCCGCACAGAAGTTCTCGTATATGGATCAAGTCTTCGCGATCGCAAAACCGGAGCTGGAGAGCGCCTTGCGTCTCACGCCCAAGCCCTACCTTGCCGCACTCAATCTGTTGAATATCGCCCGCTACACGTCGAGCACGGAAGATTCCGATCGCTATGTGGCGCTGAGCAACAAATTGCTGCCGGGAAACATGCTTGCACGCGGTCGCTATATCGACCATTTGAAGCCGAGGTGGGGCGGCTCTTACGAAAAAATGGAAGCCTTCGTGAAACGTAGCCGCAAGGAAGGGGTGAGTGAGGCGAATCTTGGGCTTTTGCGGGCAATGATCGACGATGATCGGGGAATGTCAGCACAGCTGGCAGGAAACTACGACGAAGCGAGGAGTCAGTACTCGCTTGCAATGACGAAAGCAAAAAACGCCTCTCCCCGTCTGCAGCAGGACTACCTCGACTCTTCGCTGTCGGCATGCAGCCAGGGCCTCCTTACCGGCCCCGTCTGTCCTTGATCTTTGTGGCTCGCCCGATGGACGAGACTGAAAGCGACCGTTCGACGTCACAATATCGGCCGACTACCCCTGCATCAACTGCCGATACCCCCGCGGCGTAAACCCGGTGACCTGACGGAACTGGCGCGACAACGCACTCTGATCCGGAAAGCCCGCGCTGTGCGCAACGTCCGCAATGGAGCAATCGCCAGCCGCGAGCATGCGCGTCGCATGGTCGATGCGTGCCTTGATCACGTATTGCCCCGCGGACAGGTGAAAGATCTTTTTCATGCGCCGCTCGAACTGCGCATGCGAAAGTTTTGCACTCTGCGCGAGATCGTCGATGCGCAGCGGCTGCTGGTAGTGCTCACGCATGTAGTCAACGGCGGCGGCGAAGTCTTCGTCGATGAGGCCGGAGCGGTTGGGTTCGACCAGGTCCTGCGAGATGCAGGCGAGCCCGACCACCTTGCCGCGTGCGTCGTGCAACGGCTCTTTCGTCGACAGGCACCAGCCGGTGCTGCCGTCGCGATAGACGGTCAGGTCGAGGTTGTCGATGATCGGTCGTGCAGTGCGGAACAGGCGCTCGTCCTGATGCGTGTAACGCTCGGCCATCGGGCGCGGGAACAGGTCGAACGCCGTCTTGCCGAAGGCGTCCTGCTTGCGTTTCAAACCGCAACGGCTGACCGCGGCCTCGCTCATCGAGACGTAACGACCCTTCGTGTCCTTGATGCAGAACACGATGTCCGGCAGCCGATCGAACAGGCTCTCCAGCGCCCACGGCGACGCGAGGTGCGCGATGAACGCCTCGCGCCATTGAGCCACTTCCCGATTCATCCCGAGCTCCACATCCCCGACAAGGGTGCACATCCGCATCGTGTCACAGGCGGGCGCTCGCGCGCGAATCGTTTTGTGCGGATTCGTGCGCTGCTGCGCAGGAAATCAGCTAGATCGCAGGTGCCGACGAAACCTAGCATCGGAGCTGACGGGATTCGCGCGTGCGCAGGCTTGCGCCACGACGTTCCCTTCAGTGGCCGATTCGCATCACATAACCACGGCCAGCACCGACAAACCTTGGGAGAGGAAAAATGTTCTTGCGCGATCGACTTTTGAAAAACCTCACGACGTGTGCGGTTGGCTCGCTGGTGGCTGTCCTGCCCCTCTGCGCTGCCGCCTATCAGGGGAATCCACGACCGGGACCCGCCGCCGCAACGTTGGCGAGTTCGCACGGCGCACCCCACGTGCAGACCGATCTCCTTGCATGGGATCAGCGACCTCCGTTGCCTTCGACGCGCGATCACCTGCGCGACTCCTACGACGACCCGCGCTCCGCGGCGGCACCCAACAGGCCCACGGGCACCTGCGATATCGCAGGATTTGCCAGCGCAAGTGGCAGCGCTCTCGTCGGCAAGGTGCGCGCCGCGGACGCCGCGTGCTTTTACTCCGGCGGCTTGTTCGACGTCACCGGGACCACGGCCGGACAGATCTTCGTTCAGGCCAAGATGATCACGATCGCCAACGCGATGCAGGCCGATGCCGCCACGTATCCGGGCACGGACGCAAACCACATGGCGGAATTGGTGCTATTCCTGCGCGCCGGCCTCTATGTGCAGTATTACAACACCACCGATGTCGGTGTGTACGACGCGAGCTGGACCACGGCAATCCGCGCCGCGCTGAATGCGTTCGTTGCGAGCAGCCATTTCGAGGACGTCAACGACGACCACGGCAAGATCCTCGCCGAGTTCGTCACCCTTATCGACAGCGCTGCCGAGAACGCGAATCAACTCGCTACCGTACGCGGCATCCTTGATCGCTATGGACCGCCTTGCGCAAGCTTCTACTACATGAAGGCCGCCACCAACAACGTCTTCAATGTGCTGTTCCGCGGTCATCAGAACGCGGACTTCCAGGCACTCGTGCAGGCCGGCGGCAGCGGCGTGCTGGATACGCTGGTCGACTTCATCAACAACAACCGCGCGGCCGACGTCGGCACGGATCGGGAATACCTGTTGCAGAACGCAGCCGGCGAGCTTGGACGGTTCACCCAGTACACCGCAACGACGTTCCACAACACGCTCGTTCACCCGAAGGTGAAATCGATCCTCGACCAGTTCGCGATCAGCGGGCCGGGCGCCGGCGTCTACGTGCGCATCGCCAGCGTCACCGACAACTATGACCACGCTCACTGCGCCTACTTCGGCCTGTGCACGTTCGCGCAGGATCTGGAGTCGATCGTGCTGCCGCCGGCAAACGCACGCGATTGCAGCGCAACTCTGCGCGTGCGCAGCCAGGCGCTCACCTCCGCGCAGCTCGATACGGTGTGCAGCACGGTCGGCGGCGAGGAAGGCTATTTCCACACGACGGCGCAGACCAATCATGCTCCCGTTGCAGACGACAACAACACGAAACTCGAAATGGTGATCTTCCATTCGAGCACCGACTACGAGACCTATTCCGGCATCCTGTTCGGCAACGACACCAACAACGGCGGCATCTACCTCGAAGGCGATCCGTCCAACGTTGCCAACCAGCCGCGTTTCCTGGCGTATGAAGCGGAATGGCTGCGCCCCGCCTTCGAGGTGTGGAACCTTACCCACGAATACATCCACTACCTTGACGGTCGCTTCAACTGGTACGGCGCCTTTGGTGACTATCCGCTCGACGCGCCCTACTCCGCCGTCTGGTACATCGAAGGCTTTGCCGAGTACATGTCCTATTCCTATCGCAACCTCGTCGACAGCAGTGCTGTCGGCGCAGCAGCGAATCCAGACACGTACACGATGGCGCAATTGTTCGACAACACCTACGAAGCGGACGACACGGCGCGCACCTACTACTGGGGCTACATGGCGACGCGCTTCATGTTCGAGCGTCATCGCGACCAGATCACGAGCCTGTACGCCATTGCACGACCCGGCACCTACGATCCGGGCTACCACACCTGGCTCGACGCGATCCGCAACAGCGACAATGTCGAGTTCCGCGCATGGGTGGTCTGTTTCGGCACGAACAACGGCGACACCAGCAGTTGCGGCGGCAGCGCACCGGACAAGATCTTCGCAAACGGATTCGATGGCACGGGTGACGGCGTGATTCCCGAATGCACGTCGAGCAATGCGGGGCGACTCGACAATGGTTGCAAGCGCAGCAACCTCTCGGCGGCTGCCGCCAATGCGCGTGTATATCTGACCATCCTCGTGCCCGCCGGCAAGAGCACCTTGCAACTGGACATGAGCGGCGGTACCGGCGACGCGGATATCTATGTGCGCGCTGGCAACTGGCCGAGCGAGAGCGTGTTCGACGAAGCGCCGCAGCTGGTAGGCAGCAACGAATCGGTGACGATCACGAACCCGGCGAGCGGCTGGTACTACCTCATGCTAAAACCGCACGTCGACGCATTCGACGGCGTGCAAGTGGCGGCGGCCTGGCAATAACCTGTCACGCTTCTCTTGCGATGCCGCGGTGCGCCAAGCACCGCGGCATCGACAAAGGATCGAAACATCGAGAACGCGGATGGCCGGGTTGCTTCTACTTCGCGCGCGCGGCGCGACCCGGTGAGGACCGGACAACACTTTTTTTGCGTGCAGGCCCGGGTTTGCGTGCGTCCTCGCGCAACTGCTGGCGAAGATCGCCCAGGGTCGACGCGATGTGGCGGGTCAGCAGCTGGCTGACGCGCTTCGCATCGCGCGCCAACCACGCCTTGAGAATGGCGCGGTGCTCGCTTTTCGCGCGCGCTTCACGGCCGGCAGGTTCGAGGTGCTTGCGCACGTAGCGTTCCGCCAGCACGTGCAGGCGTTCAACCAGTTGTGCGGTCACGCGTCGCTCGCCGGGCGCGACCAGCGCGAGGTGGAAGGCGCGATTGAGCGTCACCATGTCCAACGCGTTGAGGCGGGGTCCGAGCTCGAGCGAAGCGAGCGCTGCCTTGGCCGCTTCCTGCTGCGGCAGATCGGCTTCGAGGCTGGCTGCGGCCGCGGCGTCGGGCTCGATCTTGACGCGCAGTGCGAATACTTCTTCGGCTTCTGCGGTGGTCAATGCGGGCACGAAGAAGCCGCGATTCGGGTGCGAGCTCAGCAATCCGTGTTGCTCCAACCGTCCGAGCGCCTCGCGCAGCGGAATTTTGCTGATCCCCAGATCCTCCGCCAACGCCTCCTGGCGGATCGGTGCGAGCGCGGGAATCTCGGTCGACAGGATGCGTTCGCGAACGATCTCGAACGCCTGGTCGGAAAGTGATCGGTTGACGATGGCCATGCGGCAGTCTAACCGCTGCGCAGGTAAGTCGTTTGCATCACGGTGTAGAACGCGCGGGCGGCGCGACCTTGTTCACGCGGACCATGGCTGGAAGCACCCATGCCGCCGAACGGCGCGTGATGATCGACGCCGGCCGTGGGCAAGTTGATCATCAGCATGCCGGCGCGCGCGCCGCGCTTGAACGCCTCGGCATGTGCCAGCGAGCGCGTACACAAACCCGCGGACAAACCGTAGCGCGAGTTGTTCAGCAGCGCCATCGCCGCGTCGAAGCCGTCGACACGGAACATGCCCGCGACCGGCCCGAAAATTTCCTCGTGCGCGAGCAGGCTGTCGACGCCTGCGTGGTCAAACAAGGTCGGCGCGAAGTAGCAATCGTCTGGATCGGCTTCGCCACCGAAGGCGGCGACTGAGCCGGCGCTCCGCACCGCCGCAATCTGCGCCGACACGCGCAACTTCTGGCGCGGCGACGCGAGCGGCCCGATGTCGGTGGTTTCCTGGCGCGGGTCACCGATGACAAGTTTGTCCACGCGCTGCTTGAGTGCGGCCAGGAAACGGGCTGCGACCGCCTCCTCGACGATGATCCGCGACGTCGCCGTGCAACGCTGGCCAGCGGCGAAGAACGCGCCGTTGACCGCGCAATCGATCGCGATGTCGAGATCGGCGTCCGCCAGCACGATGAGCCCGTTGACGCCACCCATTTCCAGTTGCACGCGCGCGCCGCGTGCGGACGCGCACTCGCGCACGCGGCGGCCGGTCACTTCAGATCCCGTAAACGACACGGCATCGATACGGGGCTCGTTGCAGATCGCGGTGCCCGTCTCGCCCCCACCGAGCACCATGTTCACGCAGCCGACCGGCAGCCCCGCATCCGCGATGAGATTCATCAGCAGCGTGGCGGTTGCCGATGCCAGCTCGGACGGCTTCCATACGACCGAATTGCCAAAGGCGATCGCAGGCGCGAGCTTCCACGCCGGAATCGCAATCGGAAAATTCCATGGCGTGATCAGACCGACCACACCCACCGGCAGGTGCATGACCTCGACCATCGCACCGGGCCGCGTCGAGTCGAATCGCTCGCCTGCATTGCGCAAGGCCTCACCCGCGAAGAAGTCGAACAGGCGCGACGCGCGCATGGTCTCGCCGCGCGCGTCGCGCACGGTCTTGCCGGTCTCGCGCGCAATCAGCCACGCAAACTCGGCCACATGCGCGGCGATCGCGCGACCGATCCTCGCGAGTGCGTCGGAGCGCGCCTCGATGCCCGCTGCCGTGATGGTCGCAAGTGCCGCATGCGCTGCGTCCGCCGCCTGCGCGACCACACCTGCGCCGGCTTCAGGGATCAGCACGATCAGGTCGTCGCGGAACGCGGGGTTGCGTTGTTCGTGCGCAGCAGCGCCACTGATGACATGGGTGGCTACGCGGTGGCACAGCATCAAGGTTTCAGTCGAGGATTCAGTCATGGCGTTCTCACGTGACCACGAAGCCGTGCCGGAACGCATCGGCATCGTCGATCCAGATTTGATTGAAACCGGTGGCGATCGCGGAGCCTTCGATCGATGGCACGATCGCTTCGTAGTTGCCGATCGTGGTCACCGCTTCGACGCGACCGGTGAAGCGGCTGCCGATGTAGCTTTCATGCACGAAGCGATCGCCAATTGTCAGGCGGCCGCGCGCGACCAGCTGCGCCATGCGTGCGGACGTGCCGGTGCCGCAGGGGCTCCGATCAATCGCGCGTTCGCCGTAGAACACGGCGTTGCGGGCATCGGCGTCCTTGCTCTTGGGCGCGTCCGCCCACAGTACATGGCTGACACCGCGAATGGTCGGATCGAGCGGATGCACCGGATCGATGGCATCGCGAACGAGGCGACGCACGCTACGGCTGAGCTCAACGATGCGCGCCGCTCCGAGCGCATCCAGTCCCCGGTAGGAGCCTTGCGGTTCGACGATCGCGTAGTAGTTTCCACCGTAAGCCACGTCGACAAGCAGAGGACCAAAATCCGGTACTTCGATCCGGATATCGCGCGCCGCCAGATAGCTGGGCACGTTGCGGACGCGAACCGACGTCACGCGCCCGGCGTTTTCGACATAGTCGACATCGATCGGGCCGGCCGGCACGTCGATCTTCAATCGGCCCGGTGTGAGCGGCTCGATCAGGCCGTTCTCCAGAGCGAACGTGACGATGCCGATGGTGCCGTGTCCGCACATCGGCAGACATCCGCTGGTCTCGATAAACAACACGCCGGCATCACTGTCCGCGCGCGTCGGTGGATAGAGAATGCCGCCGGACATCATGTCGTGACCGCGCGGTTCGCACATGAGGCCGGTGCGGATCCAGTCGTAGCGACCGAGGAAATCCTGCCGCCGCTCGCTCATCGTCGTGCCCGCCAGACGCGGCGCACCACCGCTGACCAGGCGCACCGGATTGCCCGCCGTGTGACCATCAATGCAGAAGAAGGTATGACGCATGCGGATACCTCAGGCTGCCGCAGACATGAGCGCCGGACGGGTGGCCGCGGCGGTCTCCACCATTCGCGTCACTTGCCTGCGGCGCTCTCCCGCCAACGGCATGCGCGGCATGCGCACGCGCTCGCAGCCGCGTCCCATGATCTGCTCGGCGAGCTTGATCGACTGCACCAGATCGGGATCCGCATCCAGATGCAGCAGCGGCATGAACCAGCGATAGATCGCCAGCGCCGCGGGAAGGTCACCCCGTTGCAACGCGCTCCACAGTGCCAGCGATTCAAGCGGGAACGCATTGGTCAAGCCGGTAATCCAGCCGCGAGCGCCCAGCACGAGGCCTTCGAGTGCAACGTCGTCGAGCCCGGCAAACAAGGCATAGCGATCGCCAAAAGCATTGTGGAGATCGGTGAAGCGACGCGGATCCGGCGCGCTTTCCTTGATCGCAACGACGTTGGGAAGGTCAGTCAGTCCCCCCAGCGATGCCATCGTGACGCTGACCCGGTAGGCCGGCGGGTTGTTGTACAGCATGATCGGCAACGACGTGCTTTGCGCCACGCTGCGGAAGTGTTCCAGCAACTCCGCTTCGCTCGGCACGTAGACCATCGCCGGCAACAGCATCAATCCGCTGGCACCCGCACGTTCTGCGGCGCGTGCGAATGTCTTCGCACGCTCGGTGGTCATTTCCGACACGCCAGCGATCACTGGCACCCGGCCCGCGGCGGCTTCCACTGCTGCGGTGACCACGGCTATTTTCTCTTCGGCGTCGAGCGAGTTGTTCTCGCCGACTGTGCCGATCGCAATCAATGCATGCACGCCATCGCGGATCAGCGCGTCGTGCACGCGCTGGCTGGATTCGATGTCGACCGAAAGATCGGCAGCGAATTGAGTCGTCACTGCCGGAATCACACCCGCCCATGCACAGGTACTGGAAGCCATCGCACTTGAGGACATCGAACTCTCCGTTGAAGATCTCGTAATACTGTATACGATATACTAGTATCGATGCAGACAACACATGCGCCGTCGGCGGGAGTGAGTCAATTGCGCCCTGGGCAACAACAATCCGCACTCGTGGTCGGCGCCGGCGTCGTCGGGCTTGCCTGCGCCTTGCGCCTGCGCCAGCAGGGCCTGCGCACCACCCTGGTCGACCCGCTCGCAGCGCCAGCGAGCGCCTCGTGCGGCAACGCCGGCCATATCGCGGTGGAGCAGGTGGAACCCCTCGCCTCGTGGGCCACACTGCGTGCGGCGCCCAGGCGTTTGTTCGCGTTCGGCGGTGCGCTCGACGTGCGCGACCTGGCCGAGTTCCTGCCATGGATGTTGCGTTTCGTACGCGCCGCGTCAGCCGCGAATTTGCGTAGCGGGCGCTGTGGATTGCGCGCTCTGCTCAACCTTGCGCTGCCGGCGTGGCGCGCGTTGCTCGACGACATCGGTCGTCCGGATCTGCTGCACGCGGACGGCCATGTGGCGTTGTGGGAATCTGCGCGTAGCGCGCGCAGTCGTCGCCGCGCGTGGATGGCAGCCGATATCGGTAGTGCGCGCGTGCACGAACTGGATAGCGCCGATCTCGACGCGTATGCCGGCCTGCTGTCGAGGCGTCCCATCGGTGGCGTGCGTTTCACCGGCACCGGGCAAGTCGCCGATGTTGCCCAGACGCTGCAGGCGCTACGCAGCGCATTCGACCTTGCGGGCGGGCACTTTGTCTGCGCACAAGCCCGTTCCCTGCGCATCGACGACAACATCGCGCGCGTCGTGCTGGACGACGGTCGACAACTGGACGCCGATGTCGTCCTCGTCGCGGCGGGCATCGGATCACGCGGACTCATGCAGTCGAGCGGCCAGCGCACGCCGCTGATTGCCGAGCGTGGATATCACGTGCAATGGTCGGAGCATGCATGGCCCGCCGATCGTTCGCCCGTTGTGTTCGAAGATCGTTCGATCATCGTGACCCGCTTCCGCGGTGGATTGCGGGTCGCAGGATTCACCGAATTTGCGAAACCTCAAACGCGGCCCGACCCGCGCAAGTGGTACGCAATCAGGGCACATGCTGCGCAGGTTGGATTGCCCACGTCGGGCCACGGCGAAGAGTGGATGGGCGCACGTCCCACCCTGCCCGACTACTTGCCCGCCATCGGCCGCAGCACGGCCGCATCCAATCTGCTATACGCCTTCGGTCACCAGCACCTGGGCCTGACCCTGGCGCCCATCACGGCCGAACTCATCGTGGCGCTGGCCGGCGGAGACGCGCCGCCTTTCCCACTCGCACCGTTCGACCTGCAGCGTTTCCACCACGGCACCGGAGTTTCCCACGCATGAACCATGGCATCGGCGGATCGAGCGCTGAAAGAGAACTTTCTACCATCGCAAGGTGGTCGCAACCGGCAGCAGCGATTTCCGTGGAAGAGCGCGATGCGCGACTGGCGCAAGCGCGTCAGTTGATGGCGCACGTCGATGTCGACGCGATGATCGTCAATGCCGGCGTCAACCTGCGCTATTTTTCGGGTTTGCCTTGGGCGGCCAGTGAACGCCTGGTCGCGCTGGTCGTCGCACGCAGCGGGCGACCTGTCCTCGTCTGCCCCGCGTTCGAGATTGGATCTTTGCACGCCGGCCTTGGCATTGACGCGGACGTGCGCACCTGGGAAGAACACGAGAACCCATATCACCTTGTCGCTGACGTACTCGGCGAGCACGCAGCGCGACGCGTTGCGCTCGATCCGCAGGCGCCATTCTTCGTGTTCGAATGCCTGCGCCGTGCACTGGCCCATGTCGCCATCGTCGATGGATCGCCGATCACCGACGCATGTCGCGTGCTGAAGTCGCCTGCCGAGCTCGCGCTGATGCAGCAGGCAATGTCGATGACCCTCGAGGTACAGCGCCGCGCAGCCGCGATCCTCGCGCCGGGCATCAGCGCAACGGTGGTCAAGCGCTTCATCGATGCCGCGCATCGTGCGCTCGGTGCGGATGCGGGCAACACGTTCTGCGCGGTGCAGTTCGGCGAAGCGACTGCGTACCCGCATGGCGTGCCGGGCGAGCAGTATCTCGCGCACGGCGACATGGTCTTGATCGACACGGGTTGCCAGGTGCACGGCTACAACTCCGATATCACGCGCACCTACGTGTTCGGCAAACCAGACGCATCGCAATCGACCGTGTGGCAGCACGAGCGTGAGGCTCAGCAAGCGGCGTTCGAAGCGGTCCGCCCGGGCGTGACCGGCGAAACCATCGACGCAAGCGCGCGAGCGGCGCTCGAACGCGCCGGCTACGGCCCGGACTACGCGCTCCCCGGACTGCCGCATCGAACCGGCCACGGCATCGGTCTCGCGATCCACGAGCCGGCGTATCTGGTGCGCGGCGACACGACACCGCTCGCGCGCGGCATGTGCTTCAGCAATGAGCCGATGATCGTCGTGCCGGGCCGGTTCGGCGTTCGCCTGGAGGATCACTTCCATGTCACCGAACACGGCGCGGCCTGGTTCACACAACCTGCGGTTTCGATCCAGGCTCCGTTCGGCTGAGCATCGCGCACAGTACGTATCATCATCGCGGCAGACGTCAAAGCTGTGACGCATTCGGTTCCATCGCTGCACGTAGGACATGACATGGTCGTGATCATCCTGTTGGCCTCGCTTGGCGTCCTCGCACTCGCCTACCTCGGCGTGTTGATCGCCGTCGCGTCGCGGCGGCGGCAGTTGCGGCCCAACACCGAAGCGATCGCCTTGGGCGCAGTCACCAATTTCTTCGACACTCTGGGCATCGGCTCATTCGCGCCGACGACGGCGTGGCTGAAACTGCGCAGCCTGGTGCCGGACAGTTTCCTGCCTGCGACCTTGAACAGCGGCCACGCATTGCCAACCGTCGTGCAGGCACTCATCTTCATCCACCTGGTGCGTGTCGACCCCCTGCTGCTGGCGGCGTGCATCGCCGCGTCCGTTGCCGGTGCGACGGTTGGCGCGCCGCTTGTGGTGCGATTTCCGGTACGCAGCGTGCAGGCAATCGTCGGCGTGGCGATGTTGATCGCATCGGTGCTCTATGCGCTCGCCAACCTTGGCATGCTGCCCGCTGGCGGTGAGGCGCTGGCGCTGCCTGTTCCCCTGCTTGCCATCGCGATCGCTGCGCATTTCGTGCTCGGCGCATTGATGAGTTTCGGAATCGGCCTGTACGCGCCATCCCTGATCCTGCTCAGCCTGATGGGCCTCAGTCCTGCTGCTGCATTTCCCGTGATGATGGGCGCGTGCGCGTTCCTGATGCCGGTCAGCGGAATGCGTTTTGCGCGCACCGATCGCATCGATCTCCGCGTCGTGCTGGGACTTGCCATCGGCGGTGTGCCCGCCGTGCTGCTGGCCGCGTATGTGGTCAAGTCGCTGCCACTCGCGACACTGCGCTGGGGTGTGGTCGTTGTGGTCCTGTACGCGGCGGCACTCCTGCTGCGCAGCGCTTTTGCATCGAGCAAGCCTGTTACCCGGATGCCCTGACAGCACTCGCCGGTGACGAAACCCATTCGACGACGTCGACAACGCTACGAAGATGCCTGCGCATCCGCGAAATCGTGCGCGGAAAACCGGCTGCGATATTCACTCGGGCTGACACCGAGAATTCGCTTGAACACGCGCCGCAGCGTCTGCTCGTCCACATAGCCGGTCGACGCAGCAATCGACTTCAACGGCTGCGTGGTTTCCTCCAGTGCGCGACAAGCGGCCTCCAGCCGCATCGACTCCACGGCTTTCGCCGGCGTGCATGCGAGCTTGCTCGCGTAGGCGCGCGCGAACGTTCGCGGCGACATGTCGACTTCGGCAGCGAGGCGTTCGACGCTCAGGTTCTCCCGCAAGTTTTCGGCCATCCAGGCATGCAGGTCGCCGAAGCGGTCGCTGCCGCGCGATTGCGCCGAAAGCGAAACGCTGAACTGCGACTGCCCGCCGGAACGCTTGACGAACATGACCAGCTGGCGCGCGGTCTCGATCGCGACCTTGTGGCCGAAATCGCTTTCAATCAAGGCGAGCGTCAGATCGATGCCCGCGGTGACCCCAGCAGACGTCCACACCGGGCCATCCTGGATGAAAATCCGATTTGCATCGACCGGAATCGAGGGATGAAGTTGGCTGAAGCGCGACACCCAATCCCAGTGCGTCGCGATGCAACGCCCCTCGAGCAAACCGGCGGCGGCAAGCATGAATGCGCCCGTGCACACCGAGCACACGCGTCGCACGCTCGGTGCGCGCTGCGCGATCCACGACACCAGCGCCGGTGGCGCAACATATTCTTTGCCGCCGCAACCACCGGGCACGATCAAGGTGTCGATGCCGGCCCCATCGAGGGCCGAGACCGCAACCGTCAGTATCGACAAGCCCGAGTTGGTGACGACGAGACCACCTTCCATCGAGGCGACGATCGTCTCGTACAAACCAGACGCATCTGAAGCGTATGCGCGGTTGGCAGTCACCAAGGCCTGCAGTGGGCCGCTCAGGTCGAGCAGATTCATCTGCTCATAGGCCAGCAGCACGACGCGCCGGCATCTGCCTTCGGTGATCAACGGCGCGCCCTTTTTTTCGCTGCTTGCCGGAGCACGCGATGCATCTCGATTGCTTGTGCTCATCGCCGACGCCTTTCGAAACCTGGATATTCAAAATCGAGAGCAACGCCATACGCCGTCGACCGGCCATAGCGTTGCGCGATTCCGGCCAATGCGCGATCAAGCGCCTGTGTCGACAGCATGCTACCGAAGTCAGGCAAGAGGATAGCTGGTCGGCCCGATCGGGCGACAACAGGCTCTGGAACGAACACGAGTCCGTGCTTCGACGCCACCGGCTCCATGGATGCGGCCATTGCCGACGCCTGGCTGCGACCCGTGCGCGACCACGCATCCACCGTGAGTGCCAGTGCAATTTCATCGACGCCGGCCGTCAAAGGCACACCGATCTGCTCGCGCAGGTGCAGCCATGCATTGGTGTAGCTGGTGCGAATGAAGGCCAGTAGATTCGTGCCGAAGTGCGGTCTGAACACCTCACTGTCGTGCACCGAACTCCATTGCGGGAAGCCGATCTGCACGCCGACCGATGCGGCTGTCGCGTGACCCGCAATCGCTTCGAGCAAGGCGAGCGAAACCGGAATCGCGGCACTGATGCCCGCACTCGACACGATCTTGTCGTCCGCGACATAGCGCAGGTTGGGCTGCCAATGCGTGTCGGGATAGCGCGTCGCGCGCAGGTCCTCGGTATCCCAGTGCGCGGTGGCACGGCGACCTTTCATCAAGCCGGTGTTGGCGACGACCAGGGCGCCATCGCAAATGCTGACCAGGGTTGCGCCCTTTGCCGCCTGCCCGCTGACCCACGCCAGCAAGGTTGGATCGCTGATCCGACGCACGGCCGGCACGATCACATAGTCCGCACCCTCGGGCACGTCGCGATCGAACTGCGCGGTCGTTGCCTGCGGCTTGATCTGCAACGCAGGGCGCATCTTCAAGGTTCCGGAGTGGGTTGCCAGCGCAACCAACTCCGCCGCACCCGACTGCGCCAGGATGCCGTAGGGCACGACGAAGTCGGTAAGCTCGGTGGTACTGCTCTCGCTGCCGTTCTCGCCAACCACGGCAATCAACGGTCGCTCCCTTCCGAAACGCGCGTGGTACGGCGCGATCGTTTCTTCCTGCGCCGGCGTGCCGGCCTGCGTCAGCAACGTGGAGACCACCTCGCTCGCCTGCACGCGTGGAACACCGATCAGCAACAGCGCTGCCGTGATCAATCGCGCGATGGTCGTACAAACAACCGTTCCAAACATTTTCGTCTCCACATCAATCAACGGGAGAACGAATCCTCAGGTCATCGCGTTCTTGCGTAAATGACACAACACAGTCAATTCCTGCCAGACCCCAAGCAGACAGACGATGAAGCAGAGATCGATCTACGCGAGCAACCATGCCTTCTCCCTCTCACCTCCGAGAAGAGGAGGAAGAACCGAGCCTAAGCCCTCCCCTTCAAGGGGAGGGTTGGGTGGGGATGGTGTCCGCGTGCGCACATCTTGCACGCGGGAAATCGGAACAAGTCGCCAACACCATCCCCACCTAAATCCTCCGGCCCTCAGGCGCAGCCTTCGGGCGTTCATCGGCGCGCGGACCCGTGGTCCGCAAGCGCGCCTCTTCACCCCCTTGAAGGGGAGGACTTGAACCTAGCGAGCTTGAGCCCTCCCCTTGAAGGGGAGGACCTAAAACAGTTTGTTCGAGCGCAACGAATCAACGCAAACTCACGGTCTGCTGCTTCCACGCTGCGTCCTGCCAGCGATAGAACAGACTGAGCGCGTTCGGTTTGTCGGCATGTTTCTCCACGGCAAGTGTTTCGAGGTCCAGCACCTCGAAACTCTGGATGAAGCGACCACCCACGCGTGCCTCGCGCGCGGCGAGCAGTTTCCTTGCACCCGGGACCCAGCCTGCGAACTCGACGTAGCCGACGTCTGGCGCATCGCCGGTTGGCGGTACAACGTCAATGGTCCAACCGTTGCTGCCCTGATGGAACACCCACAATTCACGCCATGCGTCGAGCGGTTGCACGGCGAGTGCGAGGGCAGTGCCCTGCGCGTTTGCGCGCGCGGACGCGCTCCAGACCGTGCCGTAGGTGCAGCGTTGCAGCAGCGGCGTCGCTTCACCGTGTTTCTTGTCCACAAGCTTGATGCAGGTTTCGCCGGGCTGTCCTTTCGCTGTGACCACCGCCAGGCCTGGCGTGGGCGATAGCACAGGCGCGGCAGCCCAGCGTGCCGCACCGACGCGCACGGCGGCATCGCTGTAAGCGCTGGCATCATCTTCGGACAATTCCTGCTTGTTGACGCCGGCGAGTTCCTGCACCGCGAGCGCCGCGGCTTCGTTCGCGGACTCTCCCCGACGCGTGCGCTCGAATGCGATGCTCGACCACACCGCCGCATTGCGCATGCGCAGACGGTTCTTCATGTACTCGGGCAGATTCGTGCGCGGCACGCGTTCGAGCACGTCGGCGCGCCAGGCATCAAGGCTTGATCGATCCATCGGCGTCAGATCCGGATCGATGCATTCCTGCCGCGTCAGCGCGAGTGCCGCGCGCGCCTTCTGGTCGTCGCTCGCGTTGAGCGCCATCACGCGACGGAAGGCTTCGCCGTCGTAGCACAGCTGCATGCGGCCATCGTGTTCGCGACTGCGCACATTGATGCCATAGCCGGCGACCACTTCAAGGTGCGCGGCAATCACCGCGTCGTTCGCCTTGCTGCGGTTCGACGAAGCGCGGCGCGCGAGTCGTTCGGCCATCGTGCCGAGGGCATCGAAGGCTTCGGCGCCGATGTCCTTCGCCGGCGCGGCCTTGAGATACGCGGCCGCGTAGCCGATGCCGAGCGCTTCCGCGCCCGGTGTATCGCGCAGGAAGCGCACGACCGCAAGCAGTTGCGGCGCGTCCTCCGGCTCCAGCGACAGCACGCGTACCTGCGTCGCACGTACGTAGCCGGCGCGTTCGTGCCGGTGGTCGTAGACCTGCAGGTAATCCATGCGTCGGCCGCGGATTTCCAGGCTGTCGCCCTGCCACAGCACGACCTGCTGCTGGGCAGAATCACGTGGCGCCGCGCGCAGCGGCGCCTGGTCGATGGTGACGATCGCCGTCGCCGGGATGACCGCCGGCGGCGGCGTGGTGTCGGCTTTCGCATGGGTTGCGCAGGTGACACACAACAGCGTAAGGAGAAATGCGAATTTCATGGCGATCACTCCCCTGCCGTACTGGTCTGTTGCGCGACATGCTGGCCCTGCGCACCGCCACCAATGAGGGCCGATCCGATGAATCCACCGTCCGCCGGTGGCGCCGCGATGATCACCGAGATCTTGTCCGACAGCTTGTCGGCGAGTGTCTTCTGGATCAGCAAGGGATGCCTGGTGATCAATTCGCCATCACGCTCGAGCTGGTTGCTCGCGACCTTGCCAATCTGTTCATTGCGATACGCGTCCGCGTCGGCCAGCTTGCGACGCGAATCCGCTTCGCCCGACGCCTCGATGCGGCGCGCTTCCGCCATGCCTTCGGCGGTGCGGATGCGCGAGGCCTTGTCGGCGTCCGCTTCGAGCTGGCGCTGTTCGATCTGCTTCTGCTTGAACGGGATAACGTGCTTCATCGCTTCTTCCTGCGCCTTCGCCGCGATGATCTGCTCGTTGGCCGCGGCCTCGGCCGCCTTCTCGCGTGTCACCTTCGCTGCGTCGCCTTCGAGCTCGGATTGCTTGACCTGTTTCTCCTTGAGCTGCAGTGTGTACTTCATCTGCTCGGTCTCCAGTTCCACCGCGAGCAGCTTGTCCATGCCGGCGCGGTAATCCGGCGGCAGGTCGACATTGCCCATCATCACGCCGCGCAACACGATGCCCTCAGCCGCCATCAGCGGCTTGAGTTCCGCTTCGAGCACCTCCTGCAGTTCCTGCCGCTTGGTGGAGAAGATCTCGCGCACCGTGTAACGCGTGAGCACCTTGTAGATGACGCCCTGAACGATCGGGTCGACGACTTCGCCGCCGACATCGACCGGCAATTTGCCCGCTACCGTCGCCAGCTTGCCCGGATCCAGCGCATAGCGGATCGACAGTTCAACACCGAGCGAAAGTCCCTCGGACGACTGGAACGGCGCTTCGCCATCGGCCTTGCTGCTGCGCGTGGGCGTGTAGGTCTGGTCCTGCAGCGTGTAGCGACGCAAGTCGTGCACGCCCGGAATCACCAAGGCCAGACCTTCGCCCAGCTGCGTGGTCGAACCTGTGAGCCGGTTCAGACGCAGCCCGACCTCCTGCCGCCCGACGGATTCCACCGGCGGGTGCTTGTACACCGCGTAGCCCGCGAACGCGGCCACGCCCAAGATGATGATTTTCGCGCTGAACAGATGGCGCGACGCTTCCTTCACAACCCGCAGACGGTCAGACACATTGCCCCCAAGGCATTGACTGGATCAAACGATGGGTCCACGCGTGTGGACCCGGATTGCGCGACGACCCGGGCGTTCCCTGCCCTGTCCTCGGTGGTCGCTCGCGCAGGATCATTGGAACGCACGCGTGTGCTGGGCGAGTGCCGCAAACGCGGCGGCTTGGTGACGGGTTGTGGCGGGATGCGGGCAGCGTGGGTGGGAGCTGCGGCATTGGCGATTGCGCGCGAACTCCCACGAGCGCGGTCGTGTGCTCATTCGAAAGCCATCCCCACCTAAATCCTCCCCTTGAAGGGGAGGACTTGAGCTCGCTGCTTTGAAGCCCTCCCCTTCAAGCGGGTGAAGAGGCGCGTTTGCGGACCACGTGTCCGCGCGCCGATGAACGCCCGAAGGCTGCGCCTAAGGGCCGGGGGAGTTGGGTGGGGATGGTGTTTGACGATGTCGCCCATGCCGCCGCACCTGCACCGCTGTCAAACCTTGCAGCTAGCAATTGTGGATATGGGTAGTAAGTTCGAGACTGAATCCCCGTCGTGCCCATGTTGCTGCGTGGCTTGCAGGCGCGCGTCAGGGAGTCGCGACACCTGCATTCGCGGTTGTCGTCCTTCATCAGGGGAGAGAGGACGCATGAAATCGACGTGGAATACGTGGTTGCCGGTCGCGCTCGCGACGACAACCGCCGCGTGTTCAATCGCCCTCATGGGCTCGAATGCAAACACGGCGGCGGCAGCGACGCAGACGCCAACCTATCTGGGCACGTTCCCTCACTTCAATCCATCGCTGTCGACGGACCTCCCCGGTGACGTCGACGTCACGATCAAGGAACACCTCGAGAGCCAGAAGAAGTTCGCCGAGGTGCAGCGCCTGTTCGACCTGTGGTCGTGGCAGGCCTTCGTCACGCTGAACTGGCCGACCAACAACAAGGGCGAATTTTCGCCGCAGCTCGGCGACACCGCATTCGGCAATCCCGACTGGACCTTGTGGCACGAGAGCACCGACATCTTTCGCCAGGATGGCGGCGTGCCCATGGCCTGCAACAAGCCGACGAACGCAACGATGCTTTCGCTCACGCGCGACACCGGCGCTCCCGTCGCGCGCGACCTCAAAGCGTTCCAGGTGCCCGCCGGTTTCGACAAGCGCCGCGTGCGCCTGCTGGGCAACATCACCGCCGTCGGCGAGCGCAGCCCGGCAACGCCCGCCCATGCGAAGACCGGCAACGATCTCAACGACATCCTGCAGGCATTCACCTCGCCGCTGATCGACCAGAACGGCAACTACGTGTTCTACGAAATCCTGCTCGACCCGAACGAGGTGTCGTACGTCTGCGCGCACAAGCTCTACAACATCAACGGACAAGTGGCCTTCAGCGACGGCGGCAAGGTCAGCGCCGACCTGCCGCGCGGCGTCGACACGCAGAACGGCAGTGGCGCGTGGGAGACCAAATTCGCGTGGCGTGTACTGACTGACAAGGACAAGACCGGGCGCTTCGTCAACCTGCCGGCGATCGTGCCGGTCGTCAACGGCAAGTGTCCCGACCAAACCGCGCCGCCGAGCGGCCAGTGCAATGTCACCGTCGGTCTCGTCGGCATGCACATCGGGCACAAGTCGACGACCTCGCCGCAATGGATCTGGTCGACGTTCGAGCAGGTCGACAATCTGTCGGTGAACAACGTCGATCATCCCGAACTGTCGCCATCGTTCTTCGATCCCAACTGCCCGATCTGCGTACCGAACCAGCCACCCACGCTGCAAGGCACCACGTGGTCGACATCGCCGAAGACGCAGGTCGCGCGCGCGATTCCGATTCCCGCCGACAAGATCGCGCTCAATGACCAGGCCGCGGCGGCGCTGCACAAGGCGAACTCGGTACTGCAGTACTACCAGCTCATCGACACCCAGTGGCCGACCGATCCGACCGCAAAACCGACACCCGCGAGTGCCGGACTGCCGGGTGCGGTAGAAAACAAACCCCGCGGCAATCCGACGCCGGTGTTCCTCACCAACATCACGATGGAAACGTATTTCCAGCACGGCGTTCAGGCTGCGTGCAACGCGGAAGAATTACCGGCCAACGTCGCGTGCCCGGCAGGCCAATGGCTTGGGCGCAGCCAGAAGGCCGCACCGCTCGGTGATGAAACCTCGATCTTCAACACCGAGAGCTGCATGGGCTGCCACTCCTCCGCAGGTCTGTACACCTCACTCAGCGGCAACCAGAGCGGCCAGCTCACAGGTGATTTCTCCTGGCTGTTCACGCAGAAGGCGCATCTGGCCAAGTCGTCGAAGTAGCCGGCCAGTGCGAATATGGGAGCCGTGGATGTGGCGGCTTTGAATGTGGAGGCTCTGAATGTGGAGGCTCTGAATGTGGGAGCAACTATCTGTGGGAGCGGCTTCAGCCGCGATGCTTCTTGGCTTTGCCCGATCAAGAGCATCGCGGCCCAAGCCGCTCCCACGGACGATGCCTCGCCATTCGCTCACGCGACGACAGCGCTGTGACCTTGGGAAGGAATGCACATGATCAGGTTTCCGAAGGCGTGCCGCGCCGCGCTGCTAGCGCTCACTTTATTGGCACCCACTCCATCGGCT
>JBDSXV010000068.1:0-5173 GCA_039926025.1 Dokdonella sp. | reverse complement strand
CTCGAAGCGCTAATCCACGCTGCATAGCCCCGTAGCCAAGCGGTAAGGCACCTGACTCTGACTCAGGCATCGGTGGTTCGAATCCATCCGGGGCTGCCATAGCCACATGGCGTCACGCGAGCCGGTTCCAGGTTTGCGATGCCCATCCAGAAGCCCGCCATTCGGCGGGCTTTTGCGTTGCTGCTTGCGCAAACCTGCCTGCGTTTGGGCATGGACCAGTGCAGGTCATTCGGGCACGAGTGCTGCTCAGGCGCCATCGTGCATCCGCACGTGGCGACGCTCGCCGTTCGACGCCCGGTTACCTGCTTGCGCTGCAATGCATCGCGCATGTGGCCACGCCGAAGCCCATCTCGTGTGCTTTCAAATCGCGCTGTGACGTAAGAATTCGTTCTTCAGCGAACGGTTAAGCGGGCTGGGGTACGGTCTTCCTGCAATCACGCCAAGGAGCATGCGATGAACAAACAGCTGCCGATCGATGGTCAGACGATCCATGTCAAGCTCAAGGAAGGCGAATGGCAGGAAGCCAGCTATCGCGACGAAAACTTCGTGGATTTGTACGGATTGCCGCTTGGATTCGACAAGATCCTCGAGTGGCGTCCGGTGGTGGCCGATGTCCCTGCGCGTGCATCCGGCTTGAGGCGCGATTCGAAGAACACGCCCGCTGTTCGGGTTGGCTGATGCGTGCCAGCGTGCGGGTTCTGCCGGTGAGACAAGCAAATCCCCGAGCGATCGGGCGCCCAAGGCCTGATCGGGACTAGCAGGAAAGACCCCTTTCGTATCGCCGCGTCTGCAGCATGTCTGTTGCCGACGCGGCGGTGCGCTAGACTCGGAGCCTCAGGTTTCCACGGGGGGGCGATGAACCTGTGGCGAAGTTCGATCGTCGGCCTGGGCTTTTTGCTCGGCGAGCCGGCGAAAGCTGGCACGTTGTCCGTGCTGGTAGAGGACAGTCATTCCGCGCCGGTCGCCGATGCGGTCGTGAGTGTGCGAGGTGACCACGATGAAGCCTTGTCGGCGACGCTGCCAGTCACCAAGATCATCGATCAGCGTGGCGAGTCCTTTGTGCCCTATGTCGAGGTATTTCGCCCCGGCGATCACGTGATTTTCCACAACAGCGATCGCACGCGCCATCATGTCTACTCGTTTGCGCGGGCGAAGAGTTTTGAATTCGTGATCGGTTCGGGACGCAGTGCGCCGCCGGTGACGCTCGATCAAGTCGGCGAAATTTCGGTCGGATGCAATATCCATGACCGCATGATCGCGCATCTCTATATATCCGATGCGCCGCATGTAGCAAAGACCGGCGCGGATGGGCGCGTCGTATTTGAGGATCTGCCAGCGGGCATGTATTCCCTGCAGGTGTGGCATCCGCAGTTGCGCCCAGGCCGGACCGAGCCGCCGCGCGCGATTTCCCTGGCGGTGACGCCGGTAAACCTGACTATTCCCTTGTCCTTGCTGCCCGATCCGCGCGCCGGCGCCGACGATCCCGAACGCAGCCAGTACTGACACTCATGAGCTTTCGCCTGCGCCTTGCCTTGTTGTTCGTGACGACCCTGGTGGTGGTCCAGGTGTTCACGGCCGTACTCGTGTACGAGGTGGCGCGGCGCGGTGTGATAGCCGAGGGCGAGCGTCAACTCGCAGCGGGTGCGGATGCGGTCGCGCGCCAGCTCGATGACATCTCCGCTCGCGTCGCCGAAAACGTGCATGTGCTGGCGCTCGACTACGCATTGCGCGCAGCGATCGCACAGCGTGACGAGGGCACAGTATTGTCGGCATTGCGCAATCATGGCCGTCGCATCGGCGCTGCACGCATGCTGTTGATCGGTCTTGACGGGGTGGTGCGTTCGGACACCTTGGAAGCCGATGCGGTCGGCCATGCGTTCGCGTTCCCGGATCTCGTCGACGCTGCACTCGATCACCCGGCGGCAGCCGTCGTTGCCGTGGATGGCAAGGCCTACTGGATGATTGTCGTGCCGGTCTACGCACCGGGGCCAATCGCGTTGATTGCCGCCGGCATACCCGTCGACAACGCCTTGCTCACGCATTTGCAGCAGTTGTCTGCGCTGCCGAACACGCTGGAGTTGATCAGCGACAGCGGCGACGGTCACTGGGTCGGTATCGCGCATGGCGGCGACCTTGCGCTCGCGCCCGAGTTGATGGTGAAGAGCCGCGACCTGCCGCTGCAGCCGAGCGTGGTCGATGTCGGCGGTCGCGAATATGTAGCCCTCGCCAAGCGTTTGAAGGAATCGGAGCGCAGCGCGCCGATCGCGGCGCTGCTTGCCTATTCGCTCGACGATGCACTGCATCCGTATCGCTCCGTCGTGCTGGCGTGGGCAACCTTGCTGGCCCTTGGTCTCGCCGGCGGCCTGATTGGCGCGCTGCTGATCGCGCGCAGTGTGGCCCGCCCCATCGAGATACTGGCGAATACTGCGCGGCGTATCGAAAGCGGCAACTACGCGCCGGCTCCGCCGTTGCCCGGACTTGGGGAAATCGGACAGCTCGCTGCTGCGTTCGTTGGCATGACGCACGCGATTGCCGAACGCGAAGAACATATCCGCTACCAGGCGCTGCATGACGCGGTCACGTCGCTACCGAACCGCCAAGCGGCGGAGGACCGCATCCAGCAGTTCCTGCAGGAATCGTCGCAGGCGCAAGGCGCATTGCTGATGATCGGTCTTGCGCGCCTGCCTGAAATCATCCAGACGCTCGGACACGCAATTGGCGATCGCGTGATGCGTGACGCCAGCGAGCGACTGCGCGACCACGCTGCAGGTGCGTTTGTTGCGCGCGTGACCGATACGCAGTTTTCGCTGTGGCTCGGTCACGCCGGTGCCGACGTGGCACGAGCGCGCGCTGCGCGCGTACTCGAAATTCTTTCAGTTCCCTATCGGGAAGCGGATGTCTCACTGGATACCGCGCCCGCCGTCGGCATCGCGCTGGCACCCGACCATGGGCACGATGCCGGCACACTGCTGCGTCGGGCCGAGGTCGCGCTGATTGCCGCGCCCCGCGCGGAGCACGCGGTCGCCGTCTACGACGCCACAACCGACCCGCACAGGCCGGAACGACTGGGACTGATGGGAGACCTGCGCAAGGCACTCGATCGCAACGAACTGCACCTCTGCTACCAGCCGAAGTTGCATCTCGCCAGCGACGTGATCGACGGCGCGGAAGCACTATTGCGCTGGCAGCATCCGCTGCGGGGCGCGCTTGCACCGGATGCATTCATCGGCCTCGCCGAGCGCACCGGCAACATCCGTGCGGTAAGCCGCTGGGTCATCGATCGCGGCATAGCTCAGGCGGCCGAATGGGCACGGCGCGGACATGCGCTGCGCGTCGCGATCAATCTTTCGGCGCGCGATCTCGACGACGCCACACTGCCGGACCTCATCACGGACAGGCTTGCCGCACATGCGGTACAACCGCAAAGCATCGTGCTGGAGCTCACTGAAAGTGCCGTCATGAGCGAACCGGATACGGCGGTGGAGGTGTTCGACCGACTCGCGCAGCGCGGCATCGAGCTCGCTATCGATGATTTCGGCATAGGCCAGTCCTCGTTTGCCTACCTGCGTCGCCTGCCCGTGCGTGAGGTCAAGATCGACCGTCTGTTCACGCAGGCGTTGGCCGACAATGGCGGCGATCGCGCGCTGGTGCAGTCGATGGTCGAACTCGGCCACAGGCTGGGGTATCGGGTGACGGCCGAAGGCGTCGAGACGAGCGGTGCGCTCGATTTCCTGCGCTCGATCGGTTGCGATCACGCACAAGGCTACTACATTGCCGCGGGCCTCGAGCCGGCCGCCGTGCAGGCGCTTCTCGCAAGCAGGTTGCCGCGCACGGGAGCGCTCGCGTGAAACGCACACGCGCATTCGTCGCCGTGGCGATTGTGGCGCTGGCGCGCCAAGCCGCAGCAGAAGACGCCGACCTTCACGGCTATCTCGATTGCCGATTGGTCGCGCCGGCTGCGGAGCGCAGTTGGACAGCGGGTGGTCTGGGCAAGACACGTTATGGTTCGGGCGGATTCACGTCGACGTGCGCGCAGGGGGGATTGGTCGGCACCTGGCAGGCAACGCCTTCATTGCTTGCGCTCGCGGATGTGCAATATGCGACGAGCGGTGGCGGCACACCATCGGTGCTCGAAGCCTACCTGCGCTATCGCCCGGTTTCGACGACGCCGTTGCGTGTGTCCTTCAAGCTCGGCGTGTTCTTCCCTCCTATCTCGCTGGAGAACGAGGCGATCGGATGGACCAGCCCGTGGACGCTGACGCCATCGGCGATCAACAGTTGGATCGGCGAAGAGTTCCGCAGTGTCGGTGCAGAGGCGCAACTGGAATGGCGCGGCGATGGCTATTCTGTCGACGGTGTCGCGGCGCTCGTGCGCAGCAACGATCCGGCCGGGGAACTGCTCGCCGCACGCGGATGGTCGTTGAGCGATCTCACCTCAGGACTCGGCACGCGCGTGCGCGAGCCGGATGTCTACGCGCGCGACAATGGCGAAGGCGTGCCCCTGCGATTCAACCCCTTCCTCGAAAACGATGGCCGGCTCGGCTGGTACGCAGGAGGCACGTGGCGCGCACCCGGTCGCGCGCGCGTCACTTTCCTGCGCTACGACAACCGCGCCGATCCGTCGACGCAAAGCGCTGGCGTGTCGCCCGTCTTCAGCTGGCACACGAAATTCTGGAGCGCGGGTGCCGAAGCGCAGTGGCAACACATCGTCGTGCTTGCCCAGGCGATGACCGGGTCGACCGAGATCGCGCCATCGCCCTTCTTCAGCACGAGCACGGATTTCCGCGCAGCCTATGTGCTGCTCGGCTGGGATGTCGGCGCGTGGCGCCTCGCCATGCGTGGCGATGCATTTTCGACCGAACAACTGCCGCGCAGCCTGGCGGATCGCACGCGCGAACACGGCAGCGCGGTGACGTTCGCATTGAACTGGCGCCCGGTCGAATGGCTGCGACTGACCGGGGAATGGCTGCAGGTGTGGAGCGTGCGCAACGAGCGGCTCGATATAGGCCTGGCGCCTCGACAGGTCGATCATCAGTTGCAGTTGAGCGCGCGGCTGCTGTTCTGATGCTTGGACAAACCATGGTTTCGCCGCGGATTCCAGGGTGGGAGCGGCTTCTGTGGGAGCGGCTTCAGCCGCGATGCTTTTTGTGATGAGACCATCGCGGCTGAAGCC
>JBDSXV010000067.1:0-7537 GCA_039926025.1 Dokdonella sp. | reverse complement strand
ACCCGGATGCGGGCTCCACGTTCGCCGAATGGACCGGCGACGCGAGCGGCACGGCGAATCCGACATCGGTGAACCTCAATGTCGATCGCGCTGTCGATGCGCACTTCCTCGCGAACCAGGCAATCACCGTGTTCATCGCGACGCCGGCATCGCCCGTGTATGCATCCGGCGGAACCTTCGCCGTATCGGCGAACGGTGGCGGTTCTACGCAGCCCGTCGTGTACGGCAGCCTGACGCCCGCGACATGCACGGTCGCCGGCAGCATGGTATCGATCGTCGCGGCGGGCTTGTGTTCGCTGACCGCGAATCAGAACGGCGACGTTGACTACGGAACGGCGCCGCAGGTGCAGCTCGATGTCACCATCGCGCAGGCGTCGCAAGTGATCAGCAGTTTTGTAGCGACGCCAGCCGCGCCGGTATTCGTGCTCGGCGGAACATTCCAGGTTTCGGCAACCGGCGGTGCATCGCTGCAGCCGCTCGCGTTCGGCAGCCTGACGTCGACAACCTGCAGTGTCGCTGGCAGCACGGTCGCGATGCTCGCACCGGGGCTGTGCACGATCAGCGCGAACCAGGCGGGCGATACGAACTACGCAGCTGCAGCGCAAGCGACGCTCGACGTGACCATCGGCCCTAACGACACGATCTTCCGCAACGGTTTCGACGGATAAATGGGTCGATCAATGGGCTCGGGTCGGCCGATGCGGCCGTTGCGTTGCCGCAGCGCACCCGCGCGAAGGGTTGCGGCATGCGGCTGCGCGGATCGAAGCGTCACAGGCATCGAAGGTGGCAGTCCTCGAAACCGTTGGCGAAAATTGAGTCGGTGATCGTCTCGACCGCGCCGACGTCGGCCACGGGGCCGCTCACGCGCGGATAGCCGCGCTGATCGGTGGTTTCGCCGTTGTCGGTGCCGCTGTTGATCGCGATGCTGTGGGCCGCCGGCATGCGCGTCCAGGTCGGCCCGCCGTTGTCCTGCAAGGGGCCCAGCATCGGGTCGCTGGCTTCCGTGCCGGCAGGCAGGATGAGCGTGCTCGATCCGACCTGGTCGTGGTTGCCGCCGATCACGGCGCCGGTTGGACCGTTGATGTCCAGGCCGATGAACGTATGTTCGTCATTGTGGAAATTGTTGCCGTACGCGATCGTGCTGATCATGACGATGCCGCTGGCCGCGGGCCCGAACAGGATGCCCGCGCCCCATTGAATGCTGTCGACGTTCGATTCGGTGTTGCCGGCGATCGTGCTGTTGGCGATCACCGCGCCGGCGGTGTTCATGTACAAAGCACCACTGCCCCATTGCACGGACGCTTCGGTCCGATTGTCGGAAATCGTGCTGCTGTAAACGCCGGCCGAAGCCGCGGGCGCGCCGAGAAAGGCGATGCCGGACGCACCGCCGATGGCCGAATTGTTCGAGACCGTCGAGCGTCGCAGCACGCCGCCGGCTTCGACCACGGCACCGCCGCCACCGCCTTCGGACAGGTTGCCGTCGAGGCTGCTCCCTTCGATGGCCGCCCAGCCGTGCGTGAACACGCCGCCGCCGCGCGGAAAGGCGGCCGCACTGATCGCGGTGGCCGAATTGTTGGTGATCGTGCTGTTCCTGATCACGAGATCGGTGCCCGCCGCGTACACCGCGCCACCGAGCGCATCGCCGTTGGCGGAGCGGACCTGGTTGTTGGCGAGCGTGACGCCGGACTGGAGGACGTAACCGCCGTAGGCGGCAATGGCACCGCCGCGCACGTTGACGTTTGAACCGGTCGCCGCGAATGCGAAGCAGCCGGAGAAGACCGAGTCGTAAACGCGCAACGAGCCGCCTTCGGAGCGCAGGCAGCCACCACCCTGGCCGGCGTTGGACAGGTATTTGCCGTTGCGGAGGGTGACGTCGTGGATATTGAGGCTGCCGCCGTGACCGACGTGGTTGAACGTGCGGCGGTTCTGGTTGCCGGCACCATCGATCGCGAGCGCGTTGGCGCCGGGTCCGAGGAGGTCGATGTCGTGCAGCGTGATCGAGCCCGTCGTCAGCGAGATCGTGCTGCAGGCGAGACCACCCAGATCGATCGCATCGCCGTCGACCGCATGCGCGGCGGTGGCGCGCAGGCTGCCCGCGCCCGCGTCATTGCAGTTCTCCACGGACCAGAGAATGGAGCCGTCCGGTCGCGTCGAGGCGGAGTCGGACGCGGCCGCGTGGTCGGCGGCGAAGCTCGCACCGACGGCGACTGCCAGCGCGAGCGCGAGCGGCTTCACGCGTGACGTCGCGGAGGGCGATGGCGGCTGGTTCGTGTGAAGGTGCGACAGGGTGGTTTTCTCGCCAGGCGTAGCGGGCTCGCTCGCAATGGCAAACCGGGCTGAAGCGCGACGAGATGTGGCGATACCAAATGCGTTCATGCTGTCCTCTGCGTTGCTGTCGGGGCGTCGTGGTTGTCCCCTGCGATGGAACGATCACCGCACGAAGCGGCCGCAGCCGACGATCGACGGATCACGGTTTCGCGTGCTTCGCGCCCTCGCGCGCGTGCAGTTCGCACGTGCGCGCTGGTGCGGTATCGCTTGCAACGTGCAGTCCGGCGGAGTGCGCGAGTTGCGTGGCGTGTAGCGGGTTGCTGGTCATTCGAAACCGGCGGCGAAGATCACGTCGGAAAATTCGACGGCGCCGATGTCGGCCGCAGGACCGACAACACGCGCAAGGCCGCGTTGGTCGCTGGAGAAGCCGTGCGCATCGCCGTGGTCGATCACGGGGCTGTTCGGCAGCGGCATGTGAGTCCGGGTAGGACCGCCGTTGTTCTGCAGCGGGCCGAGTTCGGGGCTGAAGACGAACAGCGTGTCGGCCGGCACCGGGCGGTGCGCCCATCCGACCATATTGGTGTCGCCGAGGATCGTCAGCGACTCCGGGCCATCGATGTCGTCCAGGGCGAACGGAGGCTCGCCGTCGTCGAAATAGTTGCCGGCGACGATCGTGCCGGACATCGAGACAGCGACGGCGTGCTGGCCGAACACGATGCCGGCGCCGAATTGCCTCGGCAGCTGGTTCGTTTCGCTGTTCCCGGTGATCGTGCTGTTGGTGATCGTGGTGGTCGGTGTGTCCAGGTAAAGGCCGCCGCTCAACCATTGCGCGGACTGCTCGGCGACGTTGCCCGAAATGGTGCTGCTGTAGATGCCGGACGAGGCATTGGCTCCGCCGAGAATGACGACGCCCGGCGTGCCGGCGCTGGCGAAGTTGTTCGATACCGTCGAACGCAACAACACGCCGCCGTTGCCTGCGAAGGCGGCGCCCGCGTCGCGCGAGGCCGTATTGCCGTCCAGCGTGCTGTCTTCAATCCAGACCGCGCCGCTTGTCCACAGGCCGCCACCCTGGCTGCTGATGTTGGCGCCGCTACCGCTGGCCGACACCGAGTTGTTGGTGATCGTGCTCGCATACATGTCGACGGATCCCTGCGCGTAGATCCCGCCGCCCTCCGCGATATTGTGAGCGGTCCGCGCGAGGTTGCTTGTAATCGTCGTGCCATACAGGTGGACATCGCCGCTGCCGTAAAAGGCGATGGCGCCGCCGCGTGCGTTGCCGTTCTGACCGACCGGCGTGACCACCGCGCAGGCGCGGAATACCGAGTCGTGGATAGTCAGGCTGCCACCGACCGAACGCAGGCAGCCGCCACCCAGACTGGCGTTGGAGACGTAGGTGCCCCCGCTGATCGTGACTCCGCTGATGTGGAGGGTGCCGCCTCCGCCGGCATGATTGAAGATGCGGTGGCCCTGGTTGCCGGTGCCGTCGATGTCGAGTTGCGCGGCGCCGGGACCTGTCAGCTCGACGTCGTGCAGCGTGATCGCGCCGGAACTCACCGAGATCGTGCTGCAGGCGAGTGAGCCGAGGTCGATGCCGTCGCCGTGATTGGCATGCGCGGCGGCATCGCGCAGGCTGCCCGCGCCGGCGTCATTGCAGTTGTCCACGACCCAGAGGGTGGATCCGTCCGGTCGCGTCGGCGTATGGCCGGCCGCGCGGTCGGCGGCGACGCTCGTACCGACAGCGACCGCCAGTGCGAGCGCGAGCGGCTTCATGCGTGAAATCGAGGAGGACCATCGCGGTGGCTTCGCCTGAAGGTGCGGCAGGGTGCTTTTCTCGTCAGGTGCAGCGGGTTCGCTGGCAATGGCAAACCGTGCTGTAGCGCGAACAGGTGTGGCGTTGGCATATGCGTTCATGGTGTCCTCTCCGGTGCAGTCAGGGCGTCGTGGTCGTCCGGTGCGATGGCGCCGGCCAGATGCATGTTCCGGGTAACGACGAAAGGGCCGCCGACATGCCATCGCGCGACGTCCCGCGCAATCACGCGGCGCGGACGAGATGCGTAGGCGCTGCCGATCAACCGTGTTGACGGCGCCGCACGAGCCAGATGCTGCCGCTAAGCGTCGCTGCGAGCAGTGCGAGCATCGGCGGGGTCAGTGCCGCTGCGGGAATGGAACAGGGAGTGATTTAGAGTGCCATTCGGGTCAGGCTTATTTATGAGTCACGATCTCCTGCTGATCGGAATCTTGCGAGCGTTGTCGCGATAGCGCTCGCTTTCGTGTTCTCTAGGGCATTCGTCTTCTCGCACATGTTTCAGCGCACGAACAAGACATTCGCATCGTCACGTCCTTGGGCCGACTCCTCGAAAAGCGTCGCTCCCATGGCGTTGCCGAGTCCATGACAGACACGGAGCAAGAGGCATGGGAACGCAGGAACGCGTCATCGATGAAAATCCTCGAAAGGACAACGCCGGAGACGCCATGATTTGCCCTGCGATTCTTCTGCTCGAGAGGAATCAGCATCACGTTCAACTGCGTCGCCCAACTCCCGCGGCGTCCTCAGGCGCCACCGTCCACATCCACTCACGCAGATCTCAACTCATGTCGAAACCACTTCGCTATGCCCTGATTGCCAGCAGCATCGCATTGAGCCTGGTGGCCAGCGCCGCCGCGGACCGATTCCCTGTCCTTGGAAAAATTCCGGAGAAGCCGCGGCAGGCGCTTGCCACCTTGTTGGATTGGCAAGGAAGCCTGGTGGATCTCAAGGCGTCTGAAATCGAAGCCCGCTTCGGCAAGCCGTACAAGACCACGGACTCTGGCATCAATGCGGCGACCGGCAAGGCGATGCAGACGATCTCTTATCGCCTGTCCCGCAGGAGTGAACTGCGCTTCACGATTCACAAGGGCGAGGTCGGAGCAGTTACCACGATCTTGCTGCCCAGCGCCAACGAGGACGGTCCGTTCGACGACTAGGCGTTCAATGGCTGCGTTCGTTTCGATCGTCGAGAAAATGGAGTCGAGCGAATTTCCACAGGATCTAAACCTGACGACGCGACGCCATTTGCCCTTTTGGCATGTCGCATCGCATTCCCCTGGATGTCGGCGTCTATCCGCTCGACCATCGTCGTCTCCATCGACGACCTCCATTCATTTCAAGGCAAGCCGCATGAATCACATGATCCCTCGTCTGCTACTCGTCGCTCTGACCGTCGTCGCCATCGACGTCGCTCGCGCTGCACCCGTTGAGCCGTTTTCGAAAGCGCTGCCACAGTTGTGCAAGACGCTGCAGCAGCAGGGCTGGGAAGCGCCGGCGGACATACTCCATCCGGGGCACCGGCAGCAGGCCGAGATGAGTATTCCGGGAGTGATGTACATGTGTACGCTTGAGCATCGCCTCGCCGGCCACGGGCCCGGGCACACACCGGATCTGCAAGTCTTGTTGACTGACAGCGGCAGCGATCCGGGCATCATCTTTTCCGCCGACGTCTGGTGTGCGGCCGATCGTGCCGCTGCGCTGACGGCGTTGGCCGATCAACTGGCGCGCGAGATGCAGGCCTTGGGATGGAGCGTTCCCAAGGAAACACTGGCCGCCGTTCGCGCCGGCAGCGAGAGCAAGACAACCGCAATGCCACTGGTATTCAGCACCACGCCGATCAACGTTGATGCGAAGGCCTGTGAAAACGTCGCCGACGACGCGCTCGGTGCCGTGCTGATGAAAATTGATGTGAAGGTTGAGCCAGCGAGCGGCGCAAAGTAGCGATCGCGCAACAAGGGCACGCAAGAACCTCTCGATTGAAGCACCTGCGCATCCGGATCAGGCATTGCGACCCAGGCATCCACGAACGTTGGACTTGATGTCCTCATGGGGCACTTGCCTGAGCCGTGCATCTCAACGAGCGATCGGCCGGAATCCCCGCTGGACGCGGTCGCCAAAAGATCGGCTAGTCGGTGCTCTCCGGAATGGGAACGACCCTGCCGAGAACCTTGCCTGAGCCGTCGAGGATTTCGGCTTTCCCGCTGAATTCCAAAACAACGTTGCCCTTGAAGCTTACGACGATACGGTCGCCCTTCTTGTTCCAGTGGTGCTCGCCAGCGACCTTCCTGTTTGCGATGGCGACGCCGAGCGGCGAATGCACAAGCTCAGACCCGATGGGAAGCAGCGTGAAGACGCAGTCGCCGCTTTCCGCTTTGAAGCTTGGCGCCGCCAGGACGAAACCGACGTGCTCTCCTTCAACGGTCTGGAGTGCGAACCCACGGGTATATTCCATGCAGAAACCGGAAGAGGAAAAGAGCAAGAGCAGGACGAATGCCAGCAAACGGTTCATGCGGAGGCCTTATAGTGATCGGTCGAAAACCTGACCTGCTGGAAATCTATACAGAACGGCGATCAGGTGCACAAGCGCAACCGATCGTTGTCGCATGCAGCCGCCTGACCGCAGGCCTGGTTGCTCGACGATCCGGCGCCGTCGAAAAACAAGCGATTGCCGATGAAGGGATTCCATTCGTGCGCAATGGCGGTGTTGCCGACTGCAACCTCCTGCAGCAGACCGATGACGCGTTCGAGCGCCGCGACGACGGGCCCGTCGAGCAGGGCCGCCTGGATGGCGTTGCCACCGCCCTGCGAGATCATCAGGCATGGAAGCGTCGACATCGGCGTGGTGGACTGCCGCGTCGGCTGGCGTGATCCTGGCGGTATTGTCTGAAAAGTGGACGTACGCGCCATGCATCTTGATCGGATCGCCGTCGAGGCGCCTGGCAAGGTGAGTATCAGGATCAACCGCGCAGGCCGGCACCGGGACGATCTCGCCGCTCCTCAGCGCTCACTCCACGCAAGCCACTCGATTCCTTCCACCGCGCTTTGCTACATAGAGCGCTTCGTCCGCCCGCGTGTAGAGGGTAGTGACGGATCCGCCAACGCGCAAAGCCGCGACGCCGATACTCACCGTGAGGGGAAGTTCGTGCTGCAGCGCCTCGATCGTGGCGCGCAGGCGTTCGCACTCCACGGCCGCTTGCACGGCGTCTTTGCCAGGGAACACGATCCCGAATTCCTCGCCACCGATGCGCGCAACACTATTGGCGTCATCGCCGTCAGGTTTGAGCACGCGTGCCACTGCAATCAGACTCTTGTCGCCAGCAGGATGTCCGAACCGGTCATTGATAGCCTTGAAGTGGTCGATATCCACTATCGCCATCGCAACCGGCATACCGTCGACTACGGCCTTGGCGACCGCTGATTCCAAAATACCGCTGAACGCGCGCCGATTGAATAGTCCCGTCA
>JBDSXV010000066.1:0-9348 GCA_039926025.1 Dokdonella sp. | reverse complement strand
ATAACCACACCTACCGTTTCGCGAACAAGGCCGAGAAGGAAGACATGGTCGTCATCGACGATCCCAGCTCGATCCTGAAATGCACCAACAAGATCTACCTGCACGACCTCATGAAGTCGCGCAAGCTGTCGACGCCGCGCACGGAGATTCTCTACCGCGACGAGCCGAAAAAGCTTGCGGAACTGCCTGATGTGCTCGGCTTTCCGATCGTGTTGAAAATTCCGGATGGCTCGTTTTCGCGCGGCATCGTCAAGGCGGAGAACCCGGAGCAACTGAAAGCGGCCGTCGACGATCTGTTCCAGCACACCGCGCTGGTGCTGGCACAGGAATTCATGTTCACCGAGTACGACTGGCGCATCGGCGTGCTCAACCGCGAGCCGCTTTACGCGTGCAAGTACTACATGTCGCGAGGCCATTGGCAGATCTACAACCATGGCGCCAAGGGCACGGCGAAGTCCGGCGGCTTCGAGACGTTGCCCGTGCGCGAGGCGCCCTCGGAGATCGTCAAGCTCGCCCTGCGCGCGACGGCGCCGATCGGCGATGGTCTCTACGGCGTCGACCTCAAACAGGCGGGCGAGCGCACGGTCGTTATCGAGGTCAACGACAATCCGTCGATCGACGCGGGCGTTGAGGATGCCTATCTTGGCGAGGATCTGTATCGGCGGATCATGGATGAATTCCTGCGTCGCATGGAACGCAAGCGACTCGGCCATCGCGGCTGAGTGAAGCGGTGGCGCAGCGCCCGCATTTCATCGAGCGCAGTGCCCCATAGCAAAGCCCGCTTCAGCCACATCAGATTCAGTAGCGGCGCGCCAATCAGCCAGAACGGTACGGTGGCGCCGAGGGCCGCACTGCCGCGAACGGCGGGTATGCATATCCATGACATCGCCCCCAGTGCAGCCCATGCGACCAGGAAAAACGGCGGCGTGGACGCATGCGTTGCAGGAGCCTGGCCAACCGAACAACGCGAGGACACGCGACGCGCGGGCATGCGTCGGACGCGCAGACGCGATTGACGCTGGTCCGCTTGCACAACCAGAGGGGCAACCAACATGACACGACTCCTGCGAGGTAGGTGGGTACAACCTGCCCGCGCGTGGTCTCACTAGCTGCGACGACACCTCGCGGGCACGCACGGAAGTCGATGTGCGCGACGCACATGCCATAATTCACGCGAATTCGACGGAGCGCGTGTGCAGGATCACAGCTTTCTCCAATATGCGGTCGTGCTGCTGCTTGCTGCGGTCATTGCGGTGCCGCTCGCAAAGCGCTGGCGCCTCGGCGCGGTCCTTGGCTACCTCGGCGCCGGTGCGCTGATCGGCCCATCGGGGCTGCGCCTGATCGGCAACAGCGAGCAAATCGGGCAGATTTCCGAGCTCGGCGTAGTGCTCATGCTGTTCGTGATAGGGATGGAGGTGTCGCCGCAACGCCTCTGGGTCATGCGCCGCAGCGTGTTCGGTTCCGGCAGTCTGCAGATGGTACTGACTGCCGTACTGATCGGCGCTGTCGCAACGGCGCTTGGGCTCGAGTGGAAAGCCGCGCTCGTTGTCGGCCTCGGTCTCGCGCTGTCCTCGACCGCGATCGACCTGCAACTGTTGGCCGAGCGCAAGGAACTCACCAGCGCACACGGACGTCTTGGCTTCGCGATCCTGTTGTTCCAGGACGTCGCCGCGATCCCGATTCTCGCGCTCATCCCCATCCTCGGCGATACGCGCGCCGATTCCGCCAGCGGAACCGGCGAACTGCTGGCGGCGTTGCGCGTGATACTGACCATAACCCTGGTTGTGGTCGGTGGCAGATATCTGCTGCGGCCGATGTTTCGCGCGGCAGCCAAGGTCGGCACGCCGGAGGTATTCACGGCAACGGCATTGCTTGTCGTCATGGGCACGGCGTGGCTGATGCAGCTGGTCGGCATCTCGATGTCGCTTGGTGCGTTTCTCGCTGGCGTACTACTCGCCGATTCGGAATATCGCCACGAGATAGAGGCGCAGATCGAGCCGTTCCGCGGGCTGTTGCTCGGATTGTTTTTCATTACTGTCGGCATGTCGCTCGACGTACACATGGCGATGGGCCAGCCGCAGCTCGTAGGGTCATTGCTGCTCGGCCTGCTCGCGATCAAGGCGCTGGTGCTGTATGCGGTCGCACGATTCAGTGCGCGGGAAGACAACGCGCAGTCGATCGCACTGGCAGCGTTGCTCGCGCAGGGCGGCGAATTTGCATTCGTGGTGTTCGGTCTGGCCGCTGGCAATAACCTGATCAGCAGCGCGCATCGTGACCTCGCAATCCTCGTAATCACGCTGTCGATGGCGGCGACGCCGCTGCTCGTGCGGCTGCGCGCGGAAGTCGCACCCGCGGGAAAGGCGAAGCCCGTGCGCGAGTTCGACACGTTCGACGCTGCGACTCCACGCGTGATCGTCGCGGGCATGGGCCGCGTCGGTCAGATCGTTGCGCGCATGCTGAACGCGAACCGGATTCCGTTCACCGCGCTGGAGAACGATCCGGAACAGGTCGACTTCATGCGCCATTTCGGCAACACCGTGTTCTACGGCGACGCCTCGCGGCTCGATCTCCTGCGCGCCGCACAAGCGGACAAGGCCGAGATCTTCGTGCTCGCAACGGAAGATCCTGATACCAATGTGCGCACGGCGCGATTGCTCAAGCGCCATTTCCCGCATTTGAAAGTGTTCGCGCGCGCACGCAACCGCCAGCATGTCTTCAAGCTGATGGATCTCAACATCAACGACATCGTGCGAGATACTTTTTTTTCCAGCCTCGAGATGGCGCGACACGTATTCGAGGCGCTCGGCTACGACAAGGCAACCGCTGCCGACTACGTGCAGCGCTTCCGCGAACACGATGAGCGCGTGCTGGCGAACCAGTATCCGGTCTACGATGACGAAGCTGCGTTGCTGCAATCGGCAAAGGAATCACGCGCAGACCTCGAGCACCTGTTTCAGACGGATGTACGGGCCGTCATCGTGCAAGACGAGAACGTTTGACATGCGCGGTTATGCGCTTGCCGAAGCAGATCTCGCCAGCTTCGACCGCCAGTACCGGACGCGTTGTCGCGTGCAGCGGCCGGATCGCTATCGACTGCTTGACGCGCTGCCGGCGGAAGCCCCACGCATTGCGCGTGGCGGAGGTGTTTCCTATGTGGCGGCGAGCTTTGGCGCCGACGCGATCAGCCAGGACCTCGGCGCGTTCGACCGTCTGCTTGGATTCGATCCGGACAGCGGCCGTCTCGCACTGGAGGCTGGCGCGCGCATCGGCGACGTGCAGCGTTTCGCGCTCGCGCACGGCTGGTACCTGCCCGTGGCTCCGGGCCATCCACGGGCGAGCGTCGGTGGCTGCATTGCGGCGGACGTACACGGCAAGAACCCGGCCCGCGATGGCACGTTTCGCGCCCAGGTCGAAGCGATTGAATTGAATGCGCCGATGCGCGGCACGGTTGTTGCCAGTGCAGACCGCGAGCCCGCGCTGTTTGCCGCGACGTTTGCCGGGTTCGGACTCACCGGCACCATCACCCGCGCAACGTTGCAGCTTGCGCGCCCGCCTGCTTCGCTCGTGCTGCGCCGCGTGCCGGTGCGCGGCCTGGCTGATGCGGCTCGTGTGCTGCGCGAGGCCGCGAATGCGCCGGTGCTGTACGGGTGGCACGATGGACGCGCGGGGCATTTCGGTCGCGGCGTGGTTCGCATCGGACTCTCCAGCGATGCGCCCGAGGTCGGAGGCAATAAGGTGGCTGGCGCAGGGCGCGACCTGCCGACAACAATTTCGCCAATGCCGTTCGCGATCTGGAATCGCGCCGGCATCGCTGCGGCGAACAGCTGGCTCGGGTTGCGCTGGTGTCGCGCCGGGCAACGGCCGCTGGCGCTTGCCGACGCTCTCTTTCCGCTCAATGATGCACGCGTCTACTTCGCCGGATATGGCCGCGCGGGTCTGGCGGAAGCGCAATGGCTGCTGCCACATGTTCGCTTTGAGGCGTTCGCGGATGCTTTGGCAGCGCTCGTCGCGCGGACGCGACCGCTAATCGGACTGATCGCAAGCAAGCTGTTTGCGGGCAGCGCAGATGGCTTCCGTTTCGATGGAGACGGCATTGCATTGGCCATCCAGGTCGCGGCACCCGCAGCATCCCCGCAGCGCGCGTTTCTGGAGGCGCTTGCCGAGCTGGCGATTGCGCATGGCGGTCGACCGAACCTGATCAAGGAATCGTCGCTGGATGCCACGACCGTGCGTCGCGCCATTGTGGATTTCGAGGCCGCGCGGACACGCCTTGCCACGCACAATCCAGGTGGAATGCACGTATCCGAATTGGCGCGGAGGATTGCTCTGTGACGGCGCTCGTCGTCGGAGCTTCGAGCGGGCTTGGTCGCGCGCTCGCAAACGAGCTCGCGCATCGCAGGCATGATCTGTTGCTTGTGTCTTCGGACGCCCGCGATCTTGAATCGCTGATGGCCGATTTGAGTCTGCGTCATGGCGTCATGGTGCGCGCACTTGCGCTCGATCTGGCGGGCGTTGCCGATCCGGGCGCGCGCATTGCCGCGGTGCTTGGCGGTATGGCGCCATTGTCCGCGTTACTTCTTCCTGTCGGTTACTCACGTGAGGATGACGACTTCTCGCTCGCCTCGCCGGACATCGGTCAGTTATTGGCGACCAACTTGCACGCGCCGCTCGCTATCACGCACGCGCTGCTGCCAAGACTATTGGAGACACGCGGCGTGATCGTCCTGTTCGGCAGCGTCGCTGCCATTCGCGGGCGTGGCCGCAATGTGGTGTACGCGGCGGCAAAACGTGGCCTCGTATCGCTGTATGAAAGCCTGCGCCAGCGTTATCGCCCCGATGAGCTTCGCGTGCAGTTCTACCAGCTTGGTTTTCTCGCAACGAACCTGACCTGGGGTATGCGCCTGCCGATGTCGGCCGTCGATCCATCCGTGGTCGCCTGCATGGTGGCCGATCAGCTCGCTCGTGGTTCCGTGTTCCGCCATATTCCGCGCAAGTGGGCGATGATCGCGATCATCATCCGCGCGTTGCCGTGGGCAATCTATCGCCGTATGCGCAGTTAATCCACGGATGCTCGATCGCGGCGCGGACCGGTTCAGTCCGGCGCACGCGCAGGCCGACGCAAGGTCTGACGCACGCTTGGCAACGGCGTGCCGCGCGGACTGCCGAGCTCCGCTGCGACATCGACATAGCCGAGCAGGCTCGCGACATCCGCTGCGCTGCGCTCGAATCCATCCACAAGATCGAGCGGCGCGCCGTGCGCTTTGAGCAGGCGGGCGCAGCCATACAAGCCGTGCAATGCGCATGCGTGCAGTGTTCCGACGCCACGCTGATCCTGCGCATCCGGTCGTGCGCCGCGCTCGAGCAGCCATTCAACCAATCGCCGCAGGTGCTCGGCGTCGCAACGCGTGCCCGGTTGTGCGCGCGCGCCAAGCAAGATGAGCAGTGCGTCCTGGCCCGCGCCGTTGCGCGCATCGAGGCGAGCGCCCGCGCGGAGAAAAAGGTCGAACAAGAAACGCGCGTTGTCGCCATCGGCCCCGTCGAACGCGTACTGCGCAGCCGCGTGCAGTGGCGTTGTTCCTTGCTCGTCGACTGCGTTGATGTCAGCGCCGGCTTCGAGCAGGGCTTCGGCGATGCGCGGTTGACCGAGCGCTGCCGCAAGCGTCAGGGCGGTCCCGCCACCGGCGATGCGCGTGTCTGGTTCGACACCGTGGCTTAACAAGGTGCGCACGACCGCTTCGCGCTTTGCACCGACCGCGGCAGCGAGGCAATGGATGCCCGATCGAGCAGCCAGTGCTGTATTGGCGCCGGCTTCCAGCAGGCGTACAACCAATGCGGTATGACCCGAACCGGCGGCACGGATCAGGGCGGTCGCTCCTTGCGCATCCTCGGCGTCCAGCGGAAGCCCAAGCAGGAGCAATCGGTCGACGGCGTCGAGATCGCCGACCGCCGCGGCAGCGGGCAGGTCGGCTGCACGCAGGCGACGGAGGGGTAACCGCCACGGTGACCAGTTCAGCCAGCGGGCGAAGACCGCCTCATGACAGGCAAGCGCAAGACCAAGCGGCGTTTCACCGCTGGCCGTCGCAACCTCGGGATTGGCACCCGCATGGACGAGTGCGCGCAATAGCGGCACAGCGGAGTTGATGTCGCACTTCATCGCAAAATGCAGCGGCGTACGACCTTGCGAATCTCGGGCATTGGGATCTGCACCGACGTCGAGCAGGCGATTGGTGAAGGTTACGTCACCGTTGGCGACCGCCAGATGCAGGGCCGTGCGCTGACCCGGTCCTGGGCCGAAACAATCGGCACCGCGTTCCGCGAGCTCGCGCCCGAGCGCCCGCGTTTCTTCGCCAGCCGGGCCGTCGGGCGCAAGCGCGGTAACGCGCGCCACCAGTGCCGCGCCGGCAACGGGAACGCCACTGCCGATGAGTTCCCTCAAAGCCGCACTTGTTGCCGGGAGATTCGTCAGCAGCGCTTCACCGAGTTCGCGACCGTCACTCAGGTAGGTGTTGCCGACAAGTCCGCGATTGAGCAGCCAGGTGCGCGCCGCGCTGTGCTCGGCATCGGCCAGCTCCATGTACAGATCAGCGAGCGCTGTGGACGGCCATTCATTGACTACGCCCACGAATTCAGCAGCAACGTTCCAATGGCCGAAACGCAGTGCGTCGAGCAGATGATCGGTACTCGCCGTTTGCGCCGTCGGCGCGCCGTTGCCGAGACTGCTCGGCAATGGGTAGGCAGGGTCGAGGAGCGCAACGATGTGCCAGCGGCCAGCTGCTGCGGCATGGTCGAGCGCACGCTTGGCATCCGCGCCAACTCGCGCGCGATCGGCGCCTTGCGCGAGCAACGCACGCACGGCGTCTTCGCTTGCGTGACGTGACTGACAGGCGATGATCAGCGCGCTGCGCCGACTGGCATCCACACTATCTGGATTCGCCTTGCGCTTTCCAAGCGCGTGAATCACACCGACGGCGCCGGCACGTGCGGCTTCCATCAAGGCGGTGGTACCACGATGGTCTGCAAGATCGACGCTGGCGCCGGCTGCCAGCAGCGTCTCTACTATATGCGAGTGCCCGGCCAATGCGGCCGTCATCAATGGCGTTCGCTCCAGCGCAGCACGCACATCAACGTTTGCGCGGTGTTTCAAGAGAAGCTTTACACCTGCAGCGTCGTCATCGGCAACGCCTGCTGCCAGCACGAGTGCGGGTTGTGCGTGCGCCAGATCGGATTTGGCGCCACGTTCGAGCAGGAATCTGGCGACGGCCCAATTTGCATTGCTGCATGCAATGTCGAGAGCGGTCAGCCCATCGGTGTTGATGGCATTGACGTCGGCCGCTGCGTCAAGCAGCAGCGCAGCGATGATCGGCTCCGCACTGCGCGCGGCGTGATGGAGTGGCGTGTTGCCGGCCGCATCGGCGACGCGCGCATCTGCGCCATTGGCAAGCAACGTGGTGACGGCGTCAGGTCTGCCCGGATAACTGTCGCGGGTTGCAGCGTTCAGGGGCGTGCTGCCCCCATGCATCTTGTTGACATCCGCACCCTTGGCGATCAACGCGCGAAGCAGGTGCGTGTCAGGCAGCGTGACGGCGATCATGATCGCGCTGCGCTGGTCACGCAGGTCCGATCCGGGGAGCGCATTCGGATCTGCACCGCGATCGAGCGCAGCGAGAGCGAGCCCTACCTGCGCGGAATGTGCGGCGCAAAGGAGAGTCGCATCGAGCTCGACGCGGCTGATGCCGGGCGGTAGCGCTGGACGCTCTTCATCTCCACCCAAGTCGACCGCATCAGTGGCCGGTTTGCGTCGCTGTCGCGCGCTGCGGGCATCGGCGAGCAGGGCGCGCAGGCATCGATTTGCAACCAGGGCGTGCGTGAGCGGCGCCAGCAAGAGCGCGTACGATGCGATCGCAACGACACGCGTTTCGCCGCCGATAAAGCCACCGAGTCCCGCTAGAGCCAGTGCGCCCGCACTCAACAAGAGCAAGCCGAGGCTGGCCGGCAAACCGTACGCGAAGAACAGCTCATGCTCACCGGTCAGGTGGCGTGCAAACGCTAGTGAACGCCGCAGCGAGGTAAACAGCCAGGAGCCACGTTCGTCGTCGCGAGGATAGGCGTCGTCCCACAGGAACGGAAGCGCAAACGCAGGCCATGCCCGCCAAAGTGCGAATAGTGCGAGAACGAATGCGGCAGATAGCCCAAGAGCCGACGCGAGTGTTCCATCGCGCGAAACCCACCAGGCGGGCGCCACGAGAACGGCCGCCACCGCCGCGGTGTAGATGGCCGACAGTACAAAATACACCAGACCTCGGCGCGCGATGCTGCGGGCGAAATTGTCTTCCATGCCAAATCCAATGGCTTGGCAGACGGCAGTCATCGCGAACGCGTTCGCCATCAACAGCAGCACGAGCGACAAGGGATGGTCAACCATGACCGCGACAGTGAACAGCAGCCACGCCGGCAGTAAATAGCGAATTGAGGAGAGGAACTTGGTCAGCCGGTTGGTGGCACGCTTGGGCATTCGCGTCTGAACTCGATTACACGGCGAATGCCGCGCGAATGAGTATATCGACGCCGGGACAGGAAGCGGCCAATGCGTGTACTGGCAGTCGATCGAGACCTGCCTGTTCAGTTTGGCCCGAACACTGGCGTCATTCCACAGGCGAGATGCCCGCTGCTGGAGCCCTCAAGGGGATCCCGATCGCTCGAAATGGTCCATCACGGCAGTCGCACACGCACAGGAACGTCTGCGACCCCGCGCAAGCTCGATTTCGATTGCAAACTGTAAGCGCCCACGGGTCTCAGCGAGACCGTGTCGGTCCCTGGCAGAATCATCTTGTTTGCGCGAAAGGGCAGAGGTGCTGTCGTTGCCGGCACTCTCGTCAATGCAACTGCGCATGTGACAGGTTGTCGCCAGAAGCTAGACGCTCGTTTTCCTGCAGATTTGCAATCTCGTCTCGAAAGGAGACGCTTCCCCACTGCCGGGAAGGCGTTCTGATAAAGCCCCTGGCGATCACCTGTTGCAGTTCGCGCCGATGGCGCAAACCGCACAAAGGCGAACGCCTCGCCATTGCTGAGTAGGCGTTCTGATAAAGACCCTGGCGATGACCTGTTGCAGTTCGCGCCGATGGCGCACCCCGCACAAAGGCGAACGCCTCCCATTGCTGGGAAGGCGTTCTGATAGAGCCCCTGGCGATGACCTGTTGCAGTTCGGGCCGATGGCGCACCCAGCACAAAGGCGAACGCCTCCCCATTGCTGGGAAGGCGTTCTGATAAAGCCCCTGGCGATGACCTACTCTTGCATGGCTTAAGCCACACTACCATCGGCGCAGCTGCGTTTCACTTCCGAGTTCGGGA
>JBDSXV010000065.1:0-3089 GCA_039926025.1 Dokdonella sp. | reverse complement strand
ATCATCCATCCATTCCCAATTTCCGATTCCCGATTCCCCGCTTTTCGTCCTCGTCGCCGGTGAAGCCTCCGGTGATCTGCTTGGCGCTGGCCTGATCGCCGAACTGCACGCACGCTTTCCGCACGCGCAATTCGCCGGCATCGGTGGGCCGCGCATGATCGAAGCGGGTTTCGATGCGTGGTATCCGGCCGAGAAGCTCAGCGTGATGGGGCTGGTCGAAGTACTGCGGCATCTGCCTGAACTACTCGCGATCCGGCGCGATGTCGCACGCCGTGCACTCGCATCTCGGCCCGATGCGTTCATCGGCATCGACGCGCCCGACTTCAACCTCGGCCTCGAACGCAAGCTCAAGCGCGCCGGCCTCAGGACCGTTCACTACGTGAGTCCATCGGTGTGGGCGTGGCGCGAAAAGCGCGCTGCAAAAATCGGGCGCAGCGCCGATCGCGTGCTCTGCCTGTTTCCGATGGAGCCCCCGATCTATGCGCGCTACGGCATCGACGCGCGCTTCGTCGGACATCCGCTTGCCGATGCGTTTGCGCTCGAACCCGATCGCGCCGCTGCTCGTGCGGCAATCGGTTTGCCCGCGGATGCACCGGTGGTCGCGCTGCTGCCCGGCAGCCGCCTTGGCGAGATCGCGCGCCTCGGCATGGATTTTCTCGGTGCCGCGCGCCTGCTGCGCGACCAGATCCCCAACTTGCGCGTGATTGCGCCGATGGCGAATGCGGCCTGTCGTGCGGCATTCGAGGCCCTGCGCGTCGATTCGGACGCCGTGCAAGTCATCGATGGAAACGCTCATGCCGCGATGATCGCTGCCGATGTGGTCCTGCTCGCATCCGGCACCGCGGCGCTCGAAGCGATGCTGGCGAAGCGGCCGATGGTGGTCGCGTACCGCGTCGCACCGATGACGTACCGCATCGTCAAGGGCCTCGGTCTGCTCAAGGTCGAACGCTACGCCTTGCCGAACGTGCTCGCCGGACGCGACCTGGTGCCGGAAATCATGCAGGACGCATGCACACCCGCTTCGCTCGCAACGTCGCTGCTGCCGACGCTGCAAACGCGCATGGCGGACCCGGCTCTGCTCACCGAATACAGGCGCCTGCATCTCGAACTTCGCCGCGGCGCGAATGGCAGTGCAGCCGACGCCATTGCCGATCTAATAGGAAATCCGTCGACCCCGCCTTGAACGCGCTGCATTGCGGATTGACGCCCGCCACGCACATGCGCACGATGCGGCACATGACGACTGCCGCATGAAAGCCCTGCTCATTTTTCTTCGCCGCCGCACTGGCTTCCTGCGCGCCTTCGCGTTCATCGCGTTTCTCGCCGTGCTCGTGTTCGGACCGCTGACCGAACACACCCCGGATGAGAAGATCTTCGCCGCGACGCTGGTGCTGATTGCGCTCGTGATGGTCCTGTTCGCGAGCGCACGCATTGCCTTCTCGCTGTTGCTCGTCAGCCTCTTTTTCGGCGCGATCGAACTTGCCGGCGTGCTCAAGTTCCTGTTCCTGCAAACGCCCCTGCTGGCACCGGACCTCGAGTATTTTCTCAACCGCGGCACGATCGAGGTCATCTCGCACTATCCACTGCTGCTTGGCGTCAGCATTGCAGCACTGATCCTGATTCCCTTGCTTCTGGTCGCATCCTTTCTCGGCGAACGCGCCTGCCTCATGAGCGCGCAGCCGCGCGCCGTGGGCTTCGGCATGCGCGTCCTCGGCGCCGTTGCTGCGGCGTGGCTGCTGGCCGTCTGCACCAAGTCGGACGGCCCGTTCACTGCGGTCTTCAACAAACCCATGTGGATTACCATCAACGACAAAAGCTTCATCACGGATTTCTTCACCTCGTTCAACGACACCGTCATCACTGATCCCGTCAGCCCGTCCGATGTCGACCGCACGATCGTGTGGAAGCTCAATCGGCCGTTGCAGGCACCACCGACGCGACCGGACGTCGTCGCCATTCTCGAAGAAAGCACGTTCGATCCACGCATCCTCAAAGTCTGCACGCTGCCCATATGCAAGCGGCCCATGTTCGAAGCGGACAAGGCGACGCGCGCGCGCGGTCTCTTGAGCGTGCACACGTTCGGCGGCGGCACCTGGACCAGCGAATTCTCGCTGCTGACCGGCCTTGCCCACACGCTGTTCGGCAATGCGGGGCTGTATGCACCCTACAATCTCGCGCCACGCGTGGCGTTCACGCTGCCGAAGGTGTTCAAGAGTGCGGGCTACCGTGCAATTGCCGTGTATCCGATGAGCGGCGATTTCCTCAATGCACGCAACGCGTACGACTACTACGGCTTCGATGCGTTCTACGACGGCACCCAATATGGCCTCGGCTGGGAAAGCCACGACGCCGACTTGCTCAAGGTTTTCGAGCGCATCTACGCCGACGAAAAACGCGTGCATCCCGAGCAACCGCTGTTCGTGTTCATGCTGACCCTGCACCAGCACGGCCCGCACATGGTGCCGCTGGCGCAATTGCCGGCGCCCTACGACCAGCCGCTGTTTCCCGGCAAGTTCAAGCCGAAGGCGCTTGATGACTGGCTCAACCTCAACCTCGGCAACTACCTCGAACGTCTGCAGCAATCGGACGCGATGCTGACGGAGCTGGAGAAATTCCTGCTCGGTGGCGAGCATCCCGCCGTATTGATGCATTTCGGCGATCACCAGCCTTCATTCGACGGCGCGATCAATGAAATTCCAAAGCAGGTGCCCAAAGAAGCGAGCCTGACCTCGAACTGGGTCACCTATTACAGCCTGAAGGCGAACTTCCCGGTGCGCGAAAAATTCGACTATCCGGTGCTCGACATCTCGTTCCTAGGTTCAGTCTTGCTCGATGTCGCGGGAGTGCCGAAGGACGAGTTCTATCAAGCGAATACGCTGCTGCGCGAACGCTGCAAAGGGCGCTATCTCGATTGCAAGGACACGAAAACAGTCGCCTCGTATCACGACTACGTCTTCACCAAGCTCGACGACCTGCACGAATGAACACGTCCCGCCGATCGCTTGCGAAGGAACTGGCCAACGAAATCGTCGCCGGTGTCGACGAGGCCGGACGCGGTCCCCTCGCCGGCCCCGTTGTCGTCGCTGCAG
>JBDSXV010000064.1:0-6920 GCA_039926025.1 Dokdonella sp. | reverse complement strand
TCCTGATCCATTCTCGCCCTTCACTTTCTTGGCGTCCCCAAGGGGATTCGAACCCCTGTTACTGCCGTGAAAGGGCGGTGTCCTAGGCCTCTAGACGATGGGGACGCATAGGAAAACCCGTGAAACCTGAACTTTAAATCTGAAACCAAAACCTGAAATCTGGTGGAGCCAGCCGGGATCGAACCGGCGACCTCTTGCATGCCATGCAAGCGCTCTCCCAGCTGAGCTATGGCCCCGAGAGAGGCGCGAGAGAATAGTGATCGCTCGTGCTTTCGTCAACTTAATTCGTCGACGTTTTGCGCATCCGACCAAAAAGTCCGCTGCGGTTTGCGCCTTCCGACGTGCGTTCGCCGCCGTCGACCTCGATGTAACCGAGCGCATGATACGCGTTAATGAAGTTCGCGACATCCGTAATCGATGCGCCGCCCTGTTCGGCGATCTCTTCCAGCGTACCCGCCTGCTTCAACATCATCGTCGCGATGCGGAAATGTTTGGGGAATTCACGCTCGCTCTGCGGCCAGCGCGAGAGCTTGTAGTGTGCATTCACATCCAGGCCCGGCTCAAGTTGACCGTCGCCACGGACAAGGTGAGTGAGCCACTGCAGACGCGCATAAGGGTGGCCTGGCATCGCCACGATTTCTTTCGCGAATTCGATGTCGTCCGCGTAGTGCACGTCGTTCGCCGTCAACGATCGGGTGCACCAGGCTGACAACGCCTTGAGGCTCGACGCCGAGTGCCACGTGCGTTCGCGAGGATCCAGCAGCAGTGCCGGGAGGCCCTCGGCAGTGAGGCGCAGGCGCCCCTTCAACACGGGGTCCGGTTCAAGAAGATCGAGCAATTGGATGCCGCGAGGTGAAGTCGCCGGCGCTCGCGGCGCCACGGCGGGCGTCGCTTCGACCTTGGGAGCGACGACGGGAGCAACCGTCACCGCAGGCGCGGCAACGTCGACCTTGGGGGCACTGGTGGGCGCATCTTTGGGCGTGGGGGATGTCGCTGCCGCGCGAACAGCAGCGACGAGCGCAACCGCTTCGTCGGACGTACGAAACGCTGCCGCGGCCGCCTTGTCCGTCGCCTTGACTGCGGCTGACGGTGCCAGCGGTGCCTCGGGAGCTCCGTTCAATCGGGCTCCGACCCGGTTCAACAGCGAGACCAGGTCGGCCGCCGTGACCGGTTGGCGCAGTGAAAAGTAGCTTTCGTACGACTCCGGCGATTTCGTATAGGCCGCGATCATCCGACCGCTGGACGTGGCCTTGAGCCAATCCATGTGGCCATAGACCGAATCGGCGTCGATGACCAGCAGATCGGCACTTGCGTGATCGCCCGGACGCCAACGCGCCTCGAGCTGGGTGCGCTGCTCATCGAGCAGTGTATTGATGCGCGCTGCGACATCGGCAGGGGTGCCGACGACGCAAACGGTGTGGATCTTGGGAATATTCAAGGGTGTCCCCGGGGTATGGCGAGCGGGTGACCTAAAGCAAGGTCCATGCCGTACACACAGGTATTCTAGCGCACGATCCGGACGCCTTGCGTGCCATTGCCGCGGGCAAAACTGACGGCCAATGTCAGGCTTGGACGGTTGCAGGGGTTTCGACCGGCCGCTCTGCGCCTTCGCGTTGCTGGAGTGCCCACAACTGGGCGTAGCGACCCTGCTGGGCCAGCAATTGCGGATGACTGCCGCGTTCGACGATGCGGCCGTGTTCGAGCACGATGATCTGGTCCGCGTCGACGATCGTCGACAGCCGGTGCGCGATGATCAGGCTCGTGCGTCCCCGTGCGATGGCGGCCAGCTCGCCCTGGATGATCTTCTCGGTGCGTGTGTCGAGCGCGCTGGTCGCCTCGTCGAACACCATGATCGCCGGGTTCTTGAGCAGGGTGCGTGCGATCGCGACGCGCTGCTTCTCTCCACCTGAGAGCTTGAGCCCACGTTCGCCGACCCCGGTATCGTAGCCCTGTGGCAACGATTCGATGAAGTCGTGGATATGCGCCGACTTCGCCGCCGCGATCACTTCCTCGCGGCTCGCGTCGGGGCGGCCATAGGCGATGTTGTAGTAGAGCGAGTCGTTGAACAGCACGGTGTCCTGCGGAACGATGCCAATTGCGGCGCGCAGAGATGTCTGGGTGACGGCGCGGATGTCCTGGCCGTCGATCGTGATGCGACCGCCGCTGACGTCGTAGAAGCGAAACAGCAAGCGGGCGAGGGTCGACTTGCCGGCGCCCGTGGTCCCGACGACCGCGACGGTATGGCCAGCTGGTACGCGGAAGTCGACGTCGGCCAGGATCGCCCGGTCGGGGTTGTAGTGGAAATCGACGCGCTCGAAGCGTACCTCACCACCGTGTATCGCCAGTGGAGGCGCAGCCGGTGCGTCTTCTACTTCACGTGTCTGGTCGAGCAGGACGAACATGCGTTCGATGTTGATCAACGCCTGCTTGACCTCCCGATAGACCATGCCGAGAAAATTCAGCGGAATCGACAACTGGATCAGGAAAGCATTGACCAGCACGAAATCGCCGATCGTCATGGTTCCGGCGACGACGCCGCTCGCTGCGCGCCAGAGCAACAGGGTCAGGCCCAATGCAACGATGCCGGACTGGCCGATGTTCAGCACGGCCAGCGTCTTGAGGCTCTTGACGGTCGATTCCTCAAGCTTCACCAGGCTGGCGTCATAGCGACCGATTTCGTGGCGCTCGTTGCCGAAATACTTGACCGTCTCGTAGTTGAGCAGCGAGTCCACCGCGCGCTCGTTCGCCTCGGTGTCGGCCGCGTTCGCTGCGCGATAGAAACGCAGGCGCCACTCGGTAATCGAAAACGTGAACGCAATGTAGGCGGCGAGGGTGCCCAGCGTGATCGCGGCGAAGCTCCAGTCGAAGCGGGCGATCAGGATGGAGCACACCATGACGACTTCGAGCAGGGTCGGCAGGATTGTGTAGATCGTCCAGTCAAGCAGGTCCGAGGTCGCGGTCATGCCGCGTTCGACGTCGCGCGCGACTCCGCCCGTGCGCCGGTCGAGATGAAAGCGCAGTGAAAGCGCATGCAGATGTTCGAACACGCGCAAGGTGATCCGTCGCGACGTTCTCGCAAGCACGCGTGCGAACACGATCTGGCGCAGTTCCTGGAATAGCGACGTCGACAGCCGCAGCGCGCCGTAGGCGACCAGCAGCATCACGGGAACCAACAGCGGTTTTGGCGTCAGGTCCAGTCTGTCGATCAGACTCTTCATGATCAGCGGAACGCCGATGTTCGCGACCTTGGCAGCGACCAGGAACAGCACGGCGAAACCCACGCGGGCACGGTAATGCCATACCTCGGGCCACAGGCGGCGGACGATCGAGAACACGCTGGCGGATCGGGTTTCGCTCATGGGGCAGTCATGTCCGGCGTTGGATCATCGGCGAGGCCGGTCACACGTGGGGACGCGACGCAGGAATGACAATGCGTGCGCCTCGCCCGACGTATGATGCTGCGCCACTCTTCAACGGAGGAAAGATCCATGCGCTCACTCTCGGTGATTGCCACCCTTCTGATATGCGGTGCCGGCGTTGCCAACGCACAGGACGCGGCGAAACCCGCGGCAATGACACGCGAACATTCGCCGTACTACGCGAAGGTCTTCATTGTTTCGCCGAATACCGGTGCGTCCATTGGTCAAGACGTCAAGGTCACATTCGGTGTAACGGGGATGGCGCTGGTGCCGAGCACCGACGCAACCCCGCGCAGCGGCCATCATCATCTGCTGATCGATGCAAAGGAACTGCCGCCGCTGGATGCGCCGATTCCGAACGACGCGACGCACAAGCACTACGGCAAGGCGCAGACCGAAGACACCATCCATCTCGCACCCGGCATTCACACCTTGCAGCTCGACTTTGGCGACGCGAGGCACATGCAGTTCGATCCGCCGCTGGTGTCGAAGAAGATCACCGTGCACGTGAAATGAGTTCGAGCTTTTGTGGGAGCGGCATCAGCCGCGAAGCTTCATGCCAACAGCATCGCGGCTGAAGCCGCTCCCACAGATTCAATTGCTCTTGGCAGGGCCGGCAAGGCAGCGCGGCTGAAGCCGTTCCCACAGATTCAATTGCGCCCTTGGCAGAGTCGGCGGGGCATCGCGGCTGAAGCCACTCCCACAGTGAGGCGGGCCTTGCGCTGCTCTCGCTGGTCACAGATGCGGTCAGTGACTTCAATTCTGCGTAGCGCCAAGATCCAGCGCATAACTCGACGAACCGTCGCCGTTGTCCCCGAGCACGCTCACATTATCGATCCCGCTGGCTTTGGCGACGCCGAGCTTGCCCGTGGCTGACGTGAACACGACCGGCCCTGCGGTCTTCACGCGCGCGAAACGCCAGTTGCGATCCGACCCATCCAGTACGCGCGTGAGCTGCTTGCGCTCGCGCACCCATTCGATCAGCACGTCGCGGTTCGCGTCGGGCGCCGACAGCACAATATTGTTGCCGTCGAGTCCGGGGAAGTGGCCGCCGCCGCTGGCCCGGTAGTTGTTGGTCACGACAATGAAAGCCTGCTGTGCATCGACCGGCTTGCCGCGATATGCCAGTTCGCGAATGCGTTCGCCTTGCACCTGCGTCACGTCGATCACGTAACTCAGGCCGCCCTGGATCACGTCGAAGTTGTAGCCGGAAAACTTGTGGTTGATCAGATCCTGCGATTCGTGTTTTGCCGGGTCGATGCGATTGAACAGGCCGGCCGAGCGCTCGAGCCAGCCCTTGAGGATCGCGCCATCGATTTTCACCGCGGTCAGCGTATTCGGATACAGGTAGAGGTCGGCTGCATTGTTGAGTGCGAGGGGGCCGGCCGCGATGTCGGTGTAGTCGTTGGTGGCGCTGAATCCGGTCTTGAACGGTGCCGCGGCCGACAGCACAGGAACGCCGACGAACTGCGGAAGGTTTTTCCCGATGTAGCGCTCGACGTATTCGCGTTGCGCGGTATTCACGGGTTGCAACGCGGTGACTTCGCCAACTTCGGCAAAGTAGCTCGTCATCGCGAAGTCGCTGGCGCCGATCGGCTGGGACACGTAGGCGATCGTCGCTGCGTGCGTCTCCTGCACGAGTTTCGCGATCTGCGGATCGGGCACGACAAACGTGCCGTCCGTTTTCCTGATGTCGCGCACCTCCGAATGCGTTGCGGCTGGATCGATCTGCCAATGGCCATCACGGCGCACCAGCGCGAGCTCGATCACGCCGAGACTCTTGCCGAAAAAATTGCCCATGACGGCCGGCTTGCCGTGCACGAAGCCGCGCTGGTTGTCGACCTCGGGCATGTTGGCGAAGCGTGATTTCGTGTTGCCCGGATCCGGGAATGGCTGGTGCGAATGACCGAGCAGCAACGCATCGATGCCCGGCTCCTGCGACAGGTACCAGTTCGCGTTTTCCATCGTGCCGCTGTACGGCGATGCATCGATGCCGCCGTGCGAGATCGCAATCACGAGATCGACATTCTCAGCGCGCAACTTCGGCAGGTATTCGCGCGCGGCTTCGACCAGGCCTTTCGTGGTGACCTTGCCTTCGAGATTGCGCTTGTCCCAATCCGTGATCAGTGGAGGCGTGAAGCCGATGATGCCGATGCGGATGGGTGCTTCGATGTCGTGCCCGCCCGCATCCCGAATCTTCAGGTTGCGCTTGATCACTGCGTATGGCGGATAGATCGGTTGCTGATCGCGCGTACTGAAAACGTTGGAAAGCACGAGCGGATAATGCGGTCCGGCACAGCGGCGATCGGCAACACCGTCGACATGCATGGGCTGGTTCGTAACCTGGGCGAGATATGGCAGGCCATAGTTGAATTCGTGATTGCCGATGGTGCCGCCGTCGTAGCCCAGTGCATCCATGACGCGATAGACCGCAAGTTCCTCGTCACACCGAACCGGCTTTATGAGCGCTTGGTAATCGGCCAACGCGGTGCCCTGGATCGTGTCGCCGGCGTCGAACAAAAGCGTGTTGACGAATTCCTTGCGTGCCTCCTTGACCAGGGTCGCCATGCGCTCGAAGCCGAGGGACTTGTCCTCGGCCAGTCGGTAGTAGTCGTAACCGAGGATGTTCGAATGCAGGTCGGTCGATTCGAGGATGGCGAGCTGCGCGCGCGCGCCTTCGGCGACGTCTGTGCGCGGCTTGCCCGAGCGTGTCGATGCGCAGGCACCCGCAAGCAGCAACGACAGGCAAAAGAGCGCGCGCAGGAAAGTGGACATGGCAACCGGTGTCAGTCAATGGAACGCATATTCTGCACGCAAAAAATGCCGCCGACATGACTTTGTTCCGGTTTCCCGCCGCATTGGATTGACTCGAACGGGCGGCCCGAGGCGTGCGCGAGATCGGCCATCGTCCGCGCTGACATCCCACCAAGCGGCGGCAGTGAGCCTTCGTGGCGATCTATACGTGATTTATATGTCGCTGTCGTGAATCCATACGCCCCGCATATGTGCGCATCACCAGAATGATGGCTGGTTTCAACGCGGACAGATCGTCATGGATGCTGCTTATCTCGTCTTGCTCGTGGTTGTGGTCGGACTGACCTACGGTTACATCAAGCTATGCGCCGGCCTGGAGGAGCGGAAGTGACCAACCTTCCCGCAACGGCAGCCGCCGTGCCTGTCGTCATGGTCGCGATCTGCGCCTTCCGGTACCGCGAGGAAACTCACCGATGAATATCTTGTATGTCCTTGCCGCGCTGATCGCGTTGGCGCTCTCCATCTATCTGACGATCGCCCTGTTGAAACCGGAGTGGTTCGAATGACCACCAATGACTATTTGCAGCTCGGCCTCTACCTGGTCGTGCTCGTACTCCTGGTAAAACCGCTCGGCGCCTACATGGCTGCCGTCTTCGCCGACGCGCCGAATCGGGTGAATCGCCTCGGCGCCCCACTCGAACGCGGACTGTATCGCGTGGCCGGCATCAAGCCCGACGAGGACATGAG
>JBDSXV010000063.1:0-8979 GCA_039926025.1 Dokdonella sp. | reverse complement strand
TTCGACCAGTTCCGGCGCATCGACGCGGCGCTGCAGCAGTTGCGCCGCGCCGCGCATGCCGGCGAGCGGCCCGCGCACTTCATGCGCAAACCCACGCAGGGATTCGGACAGGCGCGTGCTCGCGACTGCGTCACCACGCAGCGGCAGCACTTCGATCAGCAGCGTCTGCGCATCCAGTGGCGTCAACGCGAGATCCGCGCCACGATCCCCGATCGCGGTGCGCAGACGCGCTTCGCGCAACCATATGCGGCGGTCTTCGACGAACGCGCGCTCGACCGCATCGCACACTTGCGGTGGCTTCGCATCGAGCACCGCGAGGCGTTCGCCAGACCAGTTTCGTGCGCCCGCGGCCAGCCATTCGAGCAGCGCCAGGTTTGTCGCCCGCAGGTCCAGCTCGCGGCCGACGATGGCCATCGGCGTGGCGCACGCGCCGGCAACCGGTAGTTCCGGGCCGATAGACCGGGGCGGATACGCTGGTTTGCCTTGAAGCGGCGTCATTGCACCAGTTTAGGGCAAAGCCGCGCTGATTCGTCGTGCCTATCTGGCGCTGTCGCAGGCAAAACACCAGCGCACGTGCGTCTGGAAGGAACATTCGACGCAGGGATGCACTACAGCACGCAGTGCTCGAGCAAAGGTGCATCTACACGTTTGGATGCGCAGCCTCCGCGTGGCATGTGGAATTGACGGATACCGCAACAACGGCCTTGACCACGGCGATCATGTCGAGCGAGTCGCATCCGGTGTTTGCTGCTTGTTCGAACAGGTCCACGCACCGATGCAGCAGTGGCGTATCGGCGCCGGCAGCATGCGCACGTCGGTCGCTTCGCTGCTACCTGAACCGTGTCATGCATGAATTTTTCGTTGTTCATGTCGGAGTCCGACGCAGCTGCCTAGTGTTCGTCCCAGGTGGCGACAACGCTGCTCGCCGAATCGCCGGCACCCACTGACACGGAGAAACACCATGAAGAATTCCTGCATCCCGACCCTTGCGTTCGCTTCGCTCCTGTCGCTGGGTTGCGCATCCGTCGCTTTCGCACAGGCGCCTGTCTCGCCGAACGGCGAGACCGCGATGAGCTCGGATCAGCCCGTCACCGACACGTGGATCACGACCAAGGTGAAATCCGAACTCGCCACCACCGATGGCGTCAAGAGCATGGACATCAGCGTGACGACGGTCGACGGCCTGGTGACGCTCACCGGCGTGGTCGCTACCGAGATCGCGGTCAAGAAGGCGGTGGCCGCTGCGGAAAGCGTCAAGGGCGTGAAGAAGGTCGATGCGACCGGCCTGAAATCAAAGGCCTGATCCAGCGCGCGATCGCTGCCCGATGATGGGCTGCACGATCATCACGACACAATCCTCAGAGAACTATCAGGAGAATTGAAATGAACGAAGACAAGGTCAAGGGCCAGTGGAAGCAGCTCGCCGGCAAGCTCAAGGAAAAGTGGGGCAAGCTGACCGATGACGACCTCAAGGTCGCCGAGGGCAACAGCGAGTACCTCGCCGGCAAGATCCAGGAACGCTATGGCATCGCGCAGGATGAAGCGCGACGTCAGATCAAGGAATTCGATAGCACACTGTAACCATCGTCAGCGCGGGGAGCGGCAAGCCGCCCCCGCGTGTCCTCGGAGGATTCATCATGGGCAAGTATTTCATCGGGTGGCTGCTGGGTGTGCCAGCTGGATTGCTGGTGCTGATCTATGTTTTCACTCACGTTTTCTGATCAGGGAACCATCATGCTTGCGAAAGAATGGATGAACGACCGCCTCGGTTCGGCCACGGATGCAGCTCACGCTGGCATTGAAGCGGCCTCTGAAGCGGTTGCGCAAAACCTGCACGACGCTCATCGCGCACTTGCGCGCCGCAGTGCTGCGGGACTCGATCATGCGCGCGCATTCGGCGGAGAGCTGCAGAAGGGTTCGTACCGATTGGGGCGATCAACGCGGAATCTGGTTGCCGAACGTCCGATCGAATCTGTTGTGATCATTGGCGTGGTGGCATTCGCCATCGGTTGGCTCTGGCGACGGTCGCGTGAATCGCAATCGGAAACAGGGGTTGCTGCGCGCTCGCCGTCGAAGCGCCGTAGCAGCAAATCCTGAGCGCTGCGGGCCTGCGCTCTGCGTCACGAGCACAGCAAACCGGCGGCGGTTGCATGCTTCTCTGGTAGTCGTCAGCAGATTTGCCGAGAACGGAAGTCCAGTCAATCGTGGTCATGGTCTTCGCTCACGCGCAGACCAATCGCCAATTCGTCGAACTTGTGCGCACCGAGCGCAACGACGAACTTCCACAAAAGCGTCATGCGGGCGACCCTGCCTTGGGTCAGCAGCTGCGCGGCAAAACCCGCATCGTCCATTGTCATCGTGATTCCGTCTGCGCCGATTCAAGAGCTCCCCGATCGTGCGAGTTGCAAGCGCCGCTCAGCAGGCAAGTCCCCGCTGACGTCGCCCACGGCGTGCGTACCGAAAACGTCGTGCGAGCCGTCCAACTTTCGTATTCTTTTTCGGGGACGCCCCAGCCGTATCCTCACAACCGTGGGGCTTCATTGGCGACGTCAACGCTTCACGTCGCGCGCACTTTTTCTAGATGCCGACCCAAAGCGGCGCGTCCGCTGGGCGGTCCGTGATCGTGTTGCCGCGAGCGAATGTGTCGACCTTCGGCGGCGCGGAACAATCGTCAGCAGGCGATCTTATTTTCATGATTCGCAAAATCCTCCGCGCCGTCGCGCGGAGGGACTTGCGCCATCAGATCGCGTAATACATCTGGTATTCGAGCGGATGCGTCGCCGCGCGAAAGCGTGTGACTTCCTGCATTTTCAGCGTGATATAGCTGTCGATGAGGTCGTCGCTGAAAACGCCGCCCGCCTTTAGAAAGCCGCGGTCCTTGTCGAGCGCTTCCAGCGCCTGATCGAGCGAATGACACACGGTCGGAATGTTCTTCTCTTCTTCCGGCGGCAAGTCGTACAAATCCTTGTCCGCCGGTGCACCCGGATCGATCTTGTTGAGGATGCCGTCGAGGCCGGCCATCATCAGCGCAGTGAACGTGAGGTATCCGGTGTTGACCGGGTCCGGGAAACGCACTTCGATGCGGCGACCCTTCGGGTTGTGCACGAACGGGATGCGGCAGCTGGCCGACCGGTTGCGTGCCGAATACGCGAGCATCACAGGGGCTTCGAAGCCCGGCACCAGGCGCTTGTAGCTGTTGGTGCTGGAATTGGCGAACGCATTGATCGCGCGGGCATGCTTGAAGATGCCGCCGATGTAGTAAAGCGCCATCTGCGACAAGCCGCCGTAGAGATCGCCAGCGAAAAGATTGTGGCCATTCTTCGCCAGCGACTGGTGCACATGCATGCCTGAACCGTTGTCGCCGACGATCGGCTTGGGCATGAAGGTCGCGGTCTTGCCGTTCTCGTGCGCGACGTTCTTGATCACATACTTCATCGTGATCAGTTCGTCCGCCTTCTTCACCAACGTGTTGAAGCGCGTGCCAATTTCGCACTGCCCGGCATTGCCGACTTCGTGGTGATGCACTTCGACGACCTGACCGACCTTTTCGAGCACCTTGCACATCTCGCTGCGCAAGTCCTGAAACGTGTCGACTGGCGACACCGGGAAGTAACCGCCCTTGACGCCGCCGCGATGGCCGGAGTTGTTGCCGTCGTACGACTTGCCGGTCGACCACGCGGCCTCTTCCGACTCAATCTTGTACGAGACGTGGCCCATGTCATTCCGGTAGCGCACGGAATCGAAGATGAAGAACTCGGGTTCCGGACCGAAGAATGCGGTGTCGGCGATGCCGGTCGACTTCAGATAGACCTCGGCGCGTTTGGCGACCGAGCGCGGATCGCGCGAATACGCCTGCATCGTGCTCGGCTCGAGCACATCGCACTGCAAGAGCAGGGTCTTGTCAGCCATGAACGGGTCGATGATCGCGGTATCGGCGTCCGGCAGCAGGACCATGTCCGATTCGTTGATGCCCTTCCATCCCGCGATCGACGAGCCATCGAACATCTTGCCGTCCTCGAACAGCGAGTCGTCGACGGCGTGCGCCGGGAAGGTCAGGTGATGCTGCTTGCCGAGCATGTCGGCGAAACGCAGGTCGACGAATTCGACCTCGTTGTCCTTGATCATCTTGAACACGTCTTGAGCGGACATCGGGTGACCTCGCAGAGATAGTGCCTCCCTTACTGCAACGGATGTGCCAGCCCCCGGCCTCAAGAAAACTCCATTAAATCAATCGAGTATCGACAATGATGTAATCATGTTGCACCAATATGGCGCAACAAACTGCCACGGTATCACCATCCGCGTGCATTCGAGTCCGGCGCGAAGCCCCTTAGAATGACGGCCGCATACGACGCCCGCGACGACCAAGCCGAACCGCGACACGGGCGCCATCCGCTGCACCATCTCGCCCCCGAGTGATTCATGACCGACATCCTCAACCCGATCCTGCTCGGCCTGGTCGAAGGCATCACCGAGTTCCTGCCCGTCTCCAGCACCGGCCATCTGCTGATTGCCGAGCACTGGCTCGGTCATCGCTCGGACGTGTTCAACGTCGTGATCCAGGCGGGTGCGATCCTCGCCGTGGTACTCATCTATCGGCAAAGGTTATGGCAGCTCGCGACCGGCCTCGGCCAGCCCGCGAACCGCGATTACGCGCTGAAGCTCGCGACAGCATTCATGATCACGGCGGGGCTGGGTTTGGCAGCGACGAAATTCGGCTTCAAGCTGCCGGAATCGATCACGCCCGTCGCATGGGCGCTGATCATCGGCGGCCTCTGGATGCTCGGCGCAGAATGGATGGCGGCGAAACAGCCGGATCGAACGTCGATCACCTGGCGCGTCGCCATCCTGGTCGGTCTGGCGCAGGTCGTTGCAGGAATCTTCCCCGGAACCTCGCGCTCGGCCGCGACAATTTTCATCGCCATGCTCGCAGGTACCAGCAATCGCGCCGCCGCAACCGAGTTCGCATTCCTGGTCGGCATCCCGACGATGTTTGCCGCCAGCGCTTATGAACTCCTGAAAGCCTACAAGAGCGGTGGCGTGCAGGAAGACTGGAGCGCGCTGACGATCGCGTTTGTGGTGTCACTGGTGACTGCGTTCGTCGCGGTGAAATGGTTGCTCGGCTACATCCGCACGCACCGCTTCACGCCGTTTGCGATGTACCGCATCGTGCTCGGCGTGGCGTTGCTTGCTTTGATTCCCAATGGCGTCTGACGCGTCACGCGTCAGACGCCCGCCTCGCGATTGAAATCACCAATCACACCAATCAGTTCGGTGATCGCGGCACGCTCGACGTCGGTCAAATACGGATTCCAGCCATCCAGCAGCATGACGACGCGCGTGTCGGCGCTGCGATTCCACGCCTCGTGCTCGAAGGTGTCGTCGAAGCTGAAGCAGACACCCTCTTCCCAGCTGCGCATGTCGCCGCCGACGACGAGTGCGCAATCGGAAGGCACGACCAGTGGCAGGTGCGTGACGATGCGCGTGTTGGTCACGCCGTGGTGCGGCAGGATATGCGAACCCGGCGTCAACACGGAGTAGCACACTTCGGGCGCGTGTTCGCGGACGCGACATAGCGGCACCGCTTCCAACGCGGCCGACGTGCGCGGACAGCGAAGCGCGTTGACTTCGTGGCGTTCGCCGTGGCGGTAGAAGAAGAATGCATTCCACGCCGGCGTGCCGCGCTCGCCGCGTAGATGATCCTGCAGGGCCTTGTCGTCGTCGAAGTGACCTAGGAAGGGCACGAACGCACGATCTTCAGCGAGTACGGCGAGCATCTCCTCGCGAATCGCCATTGTCTGCGCTTCCAGTGCTGCGTACCAGGGAAACAACGAGCGATCGAAGTACGCCTGCGTCGGCAGGTCGGGGAAGTACAGGAATTTCGGGCGCTGACGCGGATCGGGATAGTCCGCCGGCAGCTCGCCGAGGTAGATCGCCAGACTCTTTTCCACGCGCGCCAGCGCTGCCGCGCCATGACGTTCGCGCAGCGGTTGCAGCAAGCGCAGGAACAAGTCGCGACGGCCGGCTGCGACGACGCGCATCGCGTGCTTGACGAGCGGGCGCAACTCCGGCGCTGTCGTTTCATCGCTGAGCCATTGGCCGACGTCCTGTGCGGCCATCATCGCGCCGAAATAGACCGGCACGGCTTCGGCATGGCGTCCCATCGCCTGCAGGATCTCGCCGAGACGCAGACGTGCTGCGAAGATTTCGGGTGCGAGTTCGGCGCTGCGCTTCATTGCCGCATGCGCCTGCTCGAGGTTGCCACGCTCGCGCTGCAGGGTGCCGAGGTTGGTCAACGTCACCGCGTCGTCCGGATGCGCAGTCCGCGCGCGTTCGAGCAGTTCCAGCGCCTCGTCGAACTGCTGCTTGCCGTGGGCGCGGATGGCGAGGAAGTTGAGTGCGTCGCGCTCGTCCGGTACGTCGCGCAGCAGGTCCGTGAACGCGCGCTCCGCTTCGAGCGTGCGTCCCTGCTCGACCAGTGTGTGCGCCGCGGCGCGGCGCGCGGCAATATCGGATTGCGGTTCGGTGGAAGAGGTCATCGGCGCGGGATCGAAAGGGTCAGACCGACATGCTAGCAAATCGCACCCGATGCCCCTTTGCAAAATCGAAGTGTTTGCGCCGAGTCGAGCGCGGCAACGCGCCTTCACGTCGGTCGTGAAGGCGCAGCCTGCGTCACACGACCCTCACGCCATGAGCTGCGCGAACTCCCCGGCCAGTGTGTCGCGATAGCCCTGCCAATGCCCGGCCGGAAAGCGCACGGGCAAACCGCCGAGGCTCTGCATCAGAGCCGCAAATTGCGCGCCGGGCTGCAAGGCCTCGATGCCGAGGAAGCGGGCGAGTTCACCGCCATTGCGCTCGGCATCGTCGAGCAGCGGGTCGGCCGCGGCGACGAAACGACGTGGCTCGTCAAGCTCGCCACCGAACGCGAGATGGCGTCGCGCACGCGCCAGCCATTCCGCGGCGGCGGCAGGCTCGCCGCAGGGGAAGCCCGGCGCCCAACCGAAGGCGAGCCAGTTCAGCAACGCATCACGCGGATCGCGCTCGACGACGATCAAACGCGTGCCCGGCATCGCACGGCGGATGAGCGCGAGCAGATGCGCATCCCAACGCGGCAGCCAGTCGACGATCGTGCGATCGAACGGAAAGTTCGCTTCGCGCAATGGCGCCATGTAGCGATCGCGCAAGGCGAGCCGATCGCCATCGCCGAGCTCACCGCAATAGTGCTGGAACTGCGGCTGGTTGAAATCATCGTCGCGCATCACCGCGCCGATGCGATCGCGCAACACGATCAATTGCGGCTGATCCGCGAGCAAGGCCGCCACGCGCTCGACCCCGCTGCCGGGGGTACCGAGCAACAGGATCGGCGCCTGTGGCCATGCGTCGCCGACGGCTTCGGCGAGCGCAGCCTGCAACTCCGGGCGCGGGTCGGCCAAGGGCGGCATCGCCGCGGGCACGCCGCGTTGCGCCTCACTGAAACAACGGACCGCTTGCGCGGCTTCACCCGCGGCATCATGCACACGGCCAAGGTAGTTCCAGCGCAGGCGCGTCTGGCCTTCACTCAGCGACGGATAGCGACCCATGGCATCCAGGGCAGTGCGTGCGGCCTCGAAATCGCCTGTGCGCAGCAGCGCGCGTACATGGATCAGCAGCATTTCCGCATCGGCGCGCGCGCCAAGCACAATGCCTGCGTGCGTCTGTGCGACGCCGGCTTCGCCGAGATATTCGGCGACGTACGCGAGTCGCCCACGCGCAAAATGGTTGTCCGGACTGCGCGCCACCAGGTCGTTCCATGCAACCGCCGCTTCGGGCAGGCGCCCGGCCAAGGTGAGCAAGTCGGCGCGTGCGGATTTCAACTCATCATCGCCGGAGAGTCGCGTGATCGCTTCGTCGTACGTCGCGATCGCATCGTCAACGCGGCCGATCTGCGCCAACGACCATGCCAGCGCGCGCACCGTCACCGTGTTCGCTGGCTCGGCTGCGAGCGCGGCGAGATAGCAGACGACCGCGTCGTCGTGGCGGTTGTCCGCACGTGCGGCATCGCCAAGGCCAACCTGCGCGAGCGTCGCGAAAGCGGGCACCCCCGCCAGTTCGCGATACTGGGCTTCGGCTTCGGGTATGCGCCGCGCCTTGATCAACAGCGAGCCCAGCGCGTGGCGCGCCTGGTGCAGGTTGGGTCGCAACCGCAACGCATTCTGGAATGCCTGCTCGGCGAATGCCGGCGTATCGCGTCGCGCAAATGCCTGACCCAACTGCAACTGGATCATCGCGTCCTGCGGCGCGAGATCGGCGGCTCGGCCGATATGGCGCAAAGCGGCGTCGACATCTCCGCGTTCCAGCAGCAGCGCGCCGAGGCCGGCCAGCGCGTGCGGTTCCTCGTTCGCGCGCAATGCGATGCGAAAATGCTCTTCGGCCAGCGCGTGCTCGCCTTTCAACAACGCAACCTGGCCCGCACCGGCATGCGCGCCTGCGAGATTGGGGTCGAGGTTTAGGGCGCGCGCGAAACCGCTCGCGGCAGCGTCCTGGTCGCCGTCGCGAAACGCGAGCGAGGCGAGACTGAGTGCGAGATTGGCGTCGTCCGGCGCCAGCTCCAGCGCGCGCGCGAGCAGGCGCGACCCTTCGGCCGCGTCGCCGCGCTGATGCCGCAGCATGCCGAGCAGGTGCATCGCATCGACATCGTCGGGTTGCGCGGCAAGCTGCGCGCGATAGCCTTGTTCGGCCTCGTCCAAGAGGCCCTGGCGGTGCAGATCGATGGTTTCTTTGAGCATGCGGATTCGGATTCGGTGCGAGGGAGGTGAAGGGCGGATTCCAGCGCTGATGCCAGCGCCAGTGACGGGAACAGGTCGGTCGCGGCGGGGCGAGCCCCAAATTATGCCGTATCCGGCCATGCTAGGCTTGCGCCGGCGCAGCTACCCGCGCCCATCCCCTGCCCTCTCCCTCGCATCGCCCCCGCCCAACCGACGTGGCTGAAAACCAAGATCT
>JBDSXV010000062.1:0-6387 GCA_039926025.1 Dokdonella sp. | reverse complement strand
TCGCCGCTGATCATGTCTACCTTCGGCTGGTAGTACAGGACGAACTGCCGGGTCGCGACCGCGACCCGCAATTGCTGCTCGAGCGCCAGCCGCTCGGTATTGCGCGCATTCATCTCATTCGAGAAATAGGCGAACGGTTCACCTGACGACTTGGCGAGCTTCAGGGCGACTTCGGCATGTTTGAGCAAGGATTCCGCATCGACGCCGTCGTGCGGGAATCGAGCGGCACCGATCTTCGCGGTGACCGCGATCACGGTACCTTCGTGGCAGAACGGATCCACGCTCAACGCGCGTATGGCTTCTTCCAGGAAACGCGATACATCGCCTTCCCGGAATTCTTCCGAAATCAGCAGCGCGAAATGATCGGTGCCAACGCGCGCCAGCAAGTTTGCATCCCCCAGCACGTGCGTCAGCCGCGCCGCCACCCACACCAGAAGCGCGTCACCTGCGACGCGACCCAGCTGGTCATTGACCTGCGCGAAACGTTCCACATCGAGCGCAACCATCGAAAGGCCGGCGCCTGCGGCCGTGCCGGCGCGGATGTGCTGAGCCACGCGATCGAGAAACAAGGTGCGGTTCGGCAACCCCGTGAGCGCGTCGTAGTAAGCCAGGTAGTCGAGCCGTTCGGTTTTCTCTATGTGATCAATGGCCAACGCGACGTTGCCCGCCATCTCGCGCAACAGCTTTACCTCCGCTTCGTGGAAGAATTCGGTCACGCTCGAATACAGGACGAATACGCCCACCGCGTCGCCATCCACGATCAATGGCAGGACGGCAAGCGAGCGCACGCCAGCGGCCGCGTACGCGTCGCGCAGCGACAACCTCGGATCGCCGCGTGAATCGTTGGACACGATCGGCTGCTTCTCGTGTATCGCGGTCATGACCATCGTATTCGGCGCCGCGTCGGTCGATGCCAGATTTTCCCTGATTGAAGTCAGGAGACCCTCATCCTTGCCGGCGGAGGCTCTGACAACCATCTTGCCCGTGCTTTCGTCGATGATGCCGATGAAAGCCATGCGGAACCCGCCCGCGTCGATCGCGATCTTGCATGCCACGCTGAATAGTTCGTCGCTGCCTTGAGCGCGCGCGATCAGCGCATTGATACCGCTCAATACCGCATCGACGCGGGTGAGGTCCATGATTCTGAGCTGCGCCAGCTTGCGCTCGGTAATGTCCTTCGAGACGCCGGCGATGCGCACCACTTTCCCGGCATCGTCGCGGACGGCGAAACTCCGGGTTTCGATCCAGCGGATCGGGCCGCCCGGAATCTGGATGCGGTATTCGTATTCGAGCCGTCCATCTGCCGGAGTCTCCCGGAACTTGCTGGTGATGCTCGCGCGGTCTTCCGGAACAATCGCATCGGCCCATGCGTCCTGACTTTCGTACGCGCTCGCACAACTGCGACCCCAGACGTGTTCAAACGCCGGGCTGAGATACAGGATTCGACCGCTTTCGGCATCACGCAGGAAAAACACATCGTTGATGTTGTCGGCCAATTGCCGGAATTTCTCCTCGCTTTCATCGCGCGCCCGATTGCTGCAGGAAATTTCCAGCCCGGCCATCTTCAAGTCATCAATGTCGGTACAGGTGCCAAACCATTTTGCAATCGCGCCGGTGGAGCCTTTCACTGGCAAACCACGGATCAGCCACCAGCGGTAAGTCCCGTCCGCGCGGCGCAAGCGGCACTCGACCGAATAGTCGCCCCCTGTAGCCCTTGCCTCCTGCCATGCGACGGCAGCCGAACTCCAGTCATCCGGATGAAATGGCTTGTTCCAGCCGTCGCCAAGGCCTTCCTCTGCCGTCAGACCGGTGTAGTCGCACCACTTCTGGTTGAGATACGAGCAATCCCCCTCCGGTCCGGCGACCCAGACCATTTGCGGCATCGAATCGGCCAGCAAGCGGAACTTCGCGAGGCTTGTTTTGAGCGCTTCCTCCGCCAGTTTGCGTACCGTGGTGTTTTCGAAAATTGCAACGAAGCGTTCGGGGCTGGTGCTATAGGCGGTAATCGAAAGCCAGATGCCGAGCGCTTCCAGCCACACGTCACAATTTTCTGGTTTTCCCGTCGACGCAACCCTGCCGTAGAGATCAAAGAGATCGGACTGCGATTCCCGCACGCCGGGTATGACAGCGCTCACCTTCTTGCCGACGACGTTCTTCAGTCCGGTCAGATTCTCGAAGGCGGCATTGACCTCCTCATAGACGAAATCGACGAGCCGGTCCCCGTCGAATATCGTTTCGCAATATGCGTAGCCCTCCAGCATGCTTTCGAAGAGTGAGCGATAACGACCTTCGCTGGCAGTGACCGCGAATTCCGCGAGCTTGCGCTCGGTGATATCCAGATGCATTACCACCGCGCCGTCGAGATGCTCCGCGAACAGCGGCGTCACGGTCATCAGAAACCAGCGCTGCTGGGTGGCGGAGTGGCAGGGATACTCAAGCGAGAAGTGCTGCGCTTTCTCGCTCAACACCGAACGAATACCCGATGCGGCCTTGCGGGCCTCGAACGAATTGGCCCCACGCGCCTGATCGCAGATGGCAAGATAATTGACGCCGATCGCGTGCCCCGGACCGTGCATCGCATTTGTATCAGCGAACTGTCGCCACGCGTCATTGACTGAAACGATGACGCCCTGCGTGTCGAGAAGAGCTATGTTGGCGGGTAGAGCATTGAGAATCGCGGCTTGCCTGGCAATCTCGCTGCTTAAGACCCGCTCTTGCGCATGCCGAAGCAGGAACGTCTTGCCACTGCGATCAACGACCGCATCGACTTGTCCAGAGGTCAAAACCTCAAGCCGCTGGCCGGTCCGATGCAGCGTTTCGATCAGCGCCGTTATTTCCTCGCTCGGTTCCTTCCCTGCTGGCAGAATTCTGGAATTCATGCCACCCAGGCTTTGAGTCCGCACGCGTCCAATAGCGTCTGCGTGCAAGCAAGGCTTCCAACGACCCTGCGGTCGGGAGCTGGCGCAAACTTTATCAAGGTCGGGGTCAGTGAAACGTCCTCCTCCAATGCACGCTCCGGCTCCTTGAATACATCGACGATCTCGATCTCGTGCCGACCCGGCAAATAGACTTGGCAGAATGCATTCAAATTGGCGATCGCGTCCGCGGAGTTTGGCGCATTGTGCGCGGTATAGAGCCGGAACTTGAAGATGGCGGGTAGGATCATCGGAATTTCATCCTGCTGCAGGCGTGTTCGCCCGATGTGACCAAGTCATTGGGCCGAACGGATGCACGCCGCCGGCCGCAGACCGGGCGGTGACCTTCGCCGAAGCAGAACGGCGCATGGCGACTCCTGATGATTCCTGTTCCCAAGTCGGCATAGGCGCGCCTTCGCGTGGCCGGACCGATGACCTCCATTGTTTGCTCTCGTCGCTGCCAACACTGTTCGGTGGCGCACATGGGCGATCAGCGGCGACAGGACATCCAGGGGCCGGCTTGATTGCCTTCCTCATTGAAATCAATCAGTTCGCGCCAGTCAGGTTAGCGGTCCGTCGTTCCCTCTTTGGCGAGACACGCAATTTATTCGGTCAATCGATGGAATCGTCCGAAATCCAGATACCACCATTTTCGTCACGCTCGACCAATCTGCCGTCCAGCCCACCGTCCGGCGCGCGGCGCGGCGCTTCCTTGTCGGGGCCTCCGAGAATCGACACCACCGAACGGCGCAGTTCGTCATCGTTCCACGGTTTCTCGACAAATCGAATCAAACGCGCTTCGTTGACCGCTGCAATGATGGCATCGCGATCGGCATAGCCGGAAATGATCATGCGCGGCGCATCCGGCTGGATGGCCATGATGCGTGCGAGAAACTCGACGCCAGACATCGAGGGCATTCGATAGTCGCTGATCACGAGATCGAAGGCCTGATAATCGCTGCGTTCGATCGCCGCCTCGGGCGACGTGAACGTCTCAAAGCCGAGCGCCTCTGCATCGATCTCGCGAACGTCAATGTCCGCCAGGCAGCGGCGCAGCGCCCTGAGGATATTGGGCTCGTCATCAACCAGCAGAATTCGCAGCATGTCGCTTCACTTGGTGGCGTGCATCTCATGTGGTTGTTTGATCGGCAACTCGACGCGCATCAGCGTTCCTTCTCCGGCTGCGCTGGTGATGCCAATGGTGCCGTGATGCTTGGCAATGATGCCGTAGGAAATCGACAGACCCAGGCCACTGCCGCTGCCGATCGCCTTGGTCGTGAAAAATGGATCGAAGATGCGCGGCAGCACGTCGGCTGGAATACCCGCGCCGTCGTCGCCGATGGCGATCCAGACCTTGTCGCCGGTCTGCCCGGTACTCACGCGCTGAAGCGTGACGGAGGCGACGGAGGCGACGGAGGCGACGGAATGGGGCAACTTGATCCTCGCCAGACGCGGCACGCTGGCCGCCGATCCAGTGTTTGGCCGAAACTGGATGCCATCCTTGTCCTGTATTGAATCAGCGCTCGAAACTGTCCTGGAAGATGATCTCGAAAACGGCACCGTATTCAAAGGCGCCAACGTCGCAGCGCAGGCCTTCCGGGCGTCGTGCGCCGCGTTGATCGATCGACAGCGGCGCGATGTACTGGTCGTAACAGCCGACGTTGTCGAACGTGCTGTCGATCGCCTGACTGCCGGCCAGCAATGCATGGGTCCACACCGCTCCGCCGTTGTCTTGCAGGGGACCGATAGTGGCGGGGGAAACCAGGCCCACACTGGCGGCGCCCTGGCCACCGAACGCGCAGCCATCCGTCTCCCCGAACAGGTTCCATCCAAATGCGACCAGAAAACCGTTGCAGTCATCGTCGATCGGGGCATCAAGGACGGTATTTTTGGCAATCAACGTATTGCTGACGCCAAAGGTTCCTGAGGAAACATACACGCCGCCGCCAATGCCTCCGTTCTCGTCCCGATCATGATCGGCATCGTTGTTGATCACCGACGCATTGTAGAAATTGGTAGTGCCCGAACTGAAAATTCCGCCGCCATTGGTGTTCGCGTAATTCGTGCTCAGGGTGCTGTTGACGACGTAGAGCGGTTGGCTCGTGGTGTAGATGCCTCCCCCGTTGTCGGCGCCGTTGTTGTAGACGGCACTTCCGCGCAGCGTGCTGGCACCGGTCAGGTAGAGGCCGCCACCCTTGGTGGCGATGTTTGAGCGTACCGTGCTGCGTACCATGTTGAATGCGCCGGCGCTGTATATCCCGCCGCCGTCGAATCCCTGATTGCCTTCGATGACGCAGTCGGTCACGGTCAAGGATGTGCCGAAATGGGCAATGCCGGCGCCCGATTGCGTCACCCCATTGCGAATCGTCACGCGCGCAATCGTCACGCTTGCTCCGTTGGCAATATGGAAGACGCGTTCCAAGTGATTGCCGTCGATGATCGTGTTGGCCGCACCCGCGCCGCTGATGGTCACGTTCTGGTTGGCGTTGAGTGGTGCAATGTTCAGATCGCCCGTGTCCTCGGCGTCGAATGTCGTGCCACTGCGCGGAATGGTGATCGTATGGATTCCAGCAGGTACTTCGATGTGTATCGCCGGAACGTTCAGGTGATTGGCCTGCATGATCGCGGCACGCAGCGAACAGGTGTTGGTATTGGTGTGGCAAAGGCCATCGGCGGTATTGTCGTCGATACGGTCAACGACACTGTTGACCACGAACGTGACGACGGCATGGGCAGAGCGCGCGAACAGCAGGCTCGCCAGTCCAGCGCCAAGGATCGTATTGCGTATCAAACGGCTGATCATGTGGTCGTCGCCTGTTGGATGAATTCGTGAACGTCGCGCGACCCGATACGCGCAACAGCATCAGCGTGTCACTGCGGGCAATGCGTCTGGACACGAAAGAGACCGAAGATGCGACCAACATCATCACGACCGCTGAAACCCGTCGTGCATACCGGCTTCACATACGCGAGTTCATGAAGATGTCTGGATACATGAACTGGAAACAGCGCGCGATCCGGCCAACCGGGCTTGTGCGGCGCCGGCAAACTCGTGGGCAGGAATCGGGGTCGGGAAAAACGGGGCAGGAAAAGGGGAAATGCACAACCGTCTGTGCGAAGCGAGCGGAAAACCCGGTTCAGCAATCGCATCGAGGCGCATCACTTCGCCAAGAAAGACGGCTGCCTGAAGCCTCAGACGCCTATCTGTGCACCGTACTCGGCACAGGCCATATCGCGATGCCGCCACGTCCAGGGTCGGAGGTTGCGTTGACCAACGCGGTCAGCTCCATGCTCGTATACGAAGTGTAGTTGGGGCCGATCCACGGTGCGGCGGTGACGACGTATGCGCGCACTGACTTGTCGTACTCATAGTTGACGCGGATATCGCCGCGGCGATCGAAGGCGATGCCGCCAGCAAAGCCGGAGGATCCGTTCGGGCCCGCGTCGGGCATATTGATCTGGCCGATGGGAA
>JBDSXV010000061.1:0-9369 GCA_039926025.1 Dokdonella sp. | reverse complement strand
GCATCGCGGCTGAAGCCGCTCCCACAGGATCAGCGAGCTATAGCGACATTTTCGCCTGCGGCGGCATTTCGATCCGATGCCCCCGGATCCCCGCAGGAAACGTCCGATCGCGAACGGGCAGCCCCCTTTTGGGAGAGCGGCTTCAGCCGCGATTCGTAGGTGTGGACTTACACCCAGCGACACCATCCCCACTCAACGCCCCGGCCCTCAGGCACTGCCTTCGGGCGTTCATCGGTGCGCGGACCAGTGGTCGGAAAACGCACCTCTCTCCCTTGAAGGGGAGGGCGAGGAGCGGCGCTGCGGCCGTCCTCACTTGCCATTGGCTGGTAGCGATTTGCGCCCCTTCGCGCGCAGCTGTTGGTTCAACGCCGCCAATTGATCCGCCTGCAAAAGCGACCAGTCGTCGAGCGCACGATCAAGCTTGGGCTGCAACACCGCAATGCCCGCGCGCGCATCCGCCGAAGGCTCCGCATCCGCACCGTCCGCGGCGTTTGCAAGCTTGCCGAGCACATTGCCAAGAAATCGGAAGCTCGTCGTCGAATTGGCTGGCAGGGACCAGGCGTTGTGTGGATTGCCGGCGTCGACGATGCCCGCAGCAGCAACCACGCTGGCGTCGAACGCATCCAAGTCGCGCGCAAGCGCACCGCTTGTCGTCGTATCGGCACGCTCCTTCGCCAGCGCCGCGTGTATCGCTTTCGCTTCGGCTTGCGCATGGGCGAGGCGGCTCTGCGCCGCTTCCACTTGGCGCGCGAACGCATACTGGGATGCATAAACGTCGGCGCCTAGCTTGACGCGCGGATCGGCGACAATCGTGAGCGGCTGCTGCAACTTCCGACCGTCAACCACCAGTTCGACGCTGTAGCTGCCGGGCGGCACGAGGACGCCGTCCGCTCCGGGACGGTCCGCAAGTTCGGCTGGCGCGGCCCGACGGAGCGGCCAGACGAACCGATGCATGCCCGCGCTCGTCAGTAGCGACGGCGGTGGAGTGATCCATTCCAATGCCACCTCGCTGGTGGCCGCGTCGTTCTTCGGTGCTGCATCGCTGCTTGAATAGTGGCGCACGAGTTCGCCGCGCGCATCGCGGACTGTCAGCTCGACCGACGTCTTCGCATCATGCTTGAGCACGTAGTCGATCGAGGCACCGACCGGCGGATTGCTCGCCATCGGTTCGTCCTTGGGCAACGGTGTACCGCTGAACGCCGGGAGACGAAGCCGGATCGCCGGCGATGGTGCGAACAGCCATGCGTCTTCGCTCGCGATCTTGTTGCTCGCCTGACGCAGTGATGCGACGTCGTCCATGATCCAGAAGCCGCGACCGTGCGTTGCGATGACGAGATCGTTGCCGTGTACATCGATATCGCGCACCGACGTGCGCGGCAGGTTCGCCTGCAGGGTCTGCCAGTGCTCGCCATCGTCGAACGATACGTAAATGCCAAGCTCGGTCGCGGCGTAAAGCAGGCCCTCGCGCTGCGGGTCTTCACGTACGGCGTTGACGAAATCGCCATCGCGAATGCCGTCGACGATCGACGCCCAGGTCTTGCCGCCATCGCGCGTGCGGTAGATGTAGGGCTTGCGATCGTCGACACGATGACGGTCGACCGCGACATACGCGCTTTGCGCGTCGTGGTACGAGGCCTCGATGATGCCGACTTTCGACCATGCGCCGAGTGCGGACGGCGTCACGTCGTCCCAATGCGCGCCGTCGTCGCGCGTGTGCCAGACGAGGCCATCGTCAGTCCCGACCCAGAGCAATTTCGTGTCGAGCGGCGATGGCGCAATCGCATAGACGACGCCACGACGCACGCCGATGTGCTGATGGTTCGCCGCGGTGACCACGTCGAGATTGGGTGGCTGCGCGGGATTTTCGCGCGTGAGGTCGTGGCTGATCGCATCCCAGTGTGCGCCGCCATCGCGCGTGCGCCAGACCTTCTGGTTGCCGAAGTACAGGGCGTGCGGATCGCGCTTGGAAAACGCGAGTGGCAAGGTCCAGGTGCGCCGATACAGATCAGGTTCGGCCAGCGTCGGATCAATCGACTGCACTTGTTCGGTGCGCAGGTCGAGCTTGTCGACTTCGCCGCCGTAGATGATGTCGGGATCGTTCGGATCCGGCGCGATCATTCCGCTCTCGCCACCCGCGGTGACTTCGTGGAATGCGCGCATCGTGATGCCGTCGTGATCGCCCGTGCGACTCGGCAATGCAGCCGCGCCGGAATCCTGTTGCGCGCCGTACACGCGATACGGAAAGCGCTGGTCGGTACTGACGTGATACATCTGCGCGGTCGGCTGATTGTTCCAGCTCGACCACGTCGCGCCGCCATTGAGCGTGACGATCGTGCCCTGGTCGACCGCGAGGGCCTGCCGTTGCGGATCGGTCGGGTCGATCCACAGCTCGTGAAAATCATCGCCGGTGCTGTCGCCCTTCAGCGCGTCGAAGTGGGCGCCGCCATCATCGGAACGCAGCACAATGGTGTTGGGCAGATAGATGCGGTCCGCATTCTTCGGATCGACCGTGACACGGCCGAAGTACCAGCCGCGCTGCCAGATGCGAGCATCGCCGCTCATCTTGCGCCAGTGCGCGCCCGCATCGTCGGAGCGGTACAGGCCGCCTGCCGTGTCGTCGATCTTTTCGTTGTCGACGATCGCATAGACCCGCTTCGGGTCGCTGCGCGCGACATCGATGCCGATGCGACCGGTGTGTTCGGGAAAGCCGTTGCCGAGCCGGGCCCAGTGCTCGCCGCCATCGCTCGACTTGTACAAGCCACTGCCAGGCCCGTTGGCGGGCGGGTAGATATTCCATGGCGTGCGGCGCGTCTGCCACAAACTCGCGTAGACGACCTGGCTGTTGCCGGGCTCGAACGCAAGATCGATCGCGCCAACCGCGTCGCCTTCGCCGAGTACCCGTTGCCACGAGGTTCCGCCATCGCGCGAGCGGAACACACCGCGCTGCGTGTTCGGGCCATACGGATGGCCGAGTGCGGCGACAAAGACGGTGTTCGCATTGCCCGGGTCGACGAGGATGCGGCCGATCTGCTGCGTATCATCCAGTCCGATTTTCGACCAGGTCTTGCCCGCGTCGACCGACTTGTACGCACCCTTGCCCTGCGTGATGTCCGAACGCATGTCGGCTTCGCCCGTGCCGACGTACAGGATATTCGGATCCGATGGCGCGATCGCCAGCGCGCCAATGCTGCCGACGGCTTGCGCATCGAAGATCGGCTGCCACGTGCGTCCGGCATCCTTCGATTCCCACACACCGCCGTTGACCGCGCCGAAGTAGTAGTGCTGCGGTTGCCCCGCCACGCCGGCAACGGTCAGCGCGCGACCGCCGCGAAACGGTCCGATCAAGCGCCAATGCAGATCCTGGAATTGGGCGGGATCGACCTGCGCGGATGCGCCGGCGCTGAGCAACAGCAACATGACGGTCCAGCAGCAACGACATGACATCAAATTTTCTCCGGACACCGGGATGCGACTGGGAGACCCTCCCAGGCGATTCATCATATCGGCAGAGCCCGTGCCGCGCGGGTGACGAAAGACATGCTGCTCGCGGACCCGGCGGTGCAGCCGCAGCGGGGTCTTCTTGACGCCTTTGCGGCCTCGCCTGCCGGCGGGAAGGTCGGGCGCCTGCGGCGAGTGGCGTCGCCGTCGCCAGGATGGATCTCGGGCAGCGAACCATTCGCACTGGAATATGATCGAATTCACGCTCGACACAGGTGGCCGATTGCCTGCAATGGCTTTCGCAGCCGGTTCCGGGCGACTCTCCCGCTTCGGCCAGCCGCCGTATCGGTGGCTACCGCGCCGCGTCAGGTAAAATACGCCCATGTATCTCGAGTATTACGGTCTGCGCGAACCGCCGTTTTCGATAACGCCGGATCCGCGCTATGTCTTCCTGTCCGAACGGCACCGGGACGCGCTCGCGCACCTGCTGTACGGCATCGGCAAGGGTGGCAGTGGCGGTTTCGTGCAGCTGACCGGCGAAGTGGGTACCGGCAAGACCACGCTGTGCCGCTTGCTGCTGGAGCAACTGCCGGAGAACACGCGCGTCGCGCTCGTCCTCAATCCCAAATTGTCGCCGGTCGAACTGGTCGAGACGGTGTGCGAGGAACTCAAACTCGGCATCGACGGCAAGCGCGGCAGCCTGAAGGGGTTGACCGATACCCTGAACGCATTCCTGCTCGACGCCTACGCGCAGGGGTTGCGCGTCGTCCTGATCGTCGATGAAGCGCAGAACCTGTCGATCGAATCGCTGGAGCAGGTGCGCCTGCTGACGAACCTCGAAACGCCGACGCAGAAGCTTCTGCAGATCATTCTGCTCGGCCAGCCGGAGCTGCGCGAGATACTCGACCGACCCGAGCTGCGCCAGCTGGCCCAGCGCATCACCGCGCGCTACCACTTGACGCCTCTTGATGCGACCGAAACTGAAACCTACGTGCGCCATCGCATGGCTGTGGCGGGATGCGCGCGCATTCCGTTCTCGCGTCTGGGTCTGAAAGCGCTGTATCAGCGTTCGAGTGGCATTCCGCGCCTGGTCAACATCATCGCCGATCGTGCCTTGATGGCCGGCTACGCGCGCGAACAGGACAGCCTCGGCGAACGCCTGGTCAATCACGCCGCCGACGAGGCACTTCCAGGCCACGCGCGCTACTGGATACACCGCTACGGACGTTGGGCCGCGGTTGCGTTGCTGCTCGCAGCCGCCGTGAGCGGTGCCATCTGGCTGCGCGCGTACAAGCCGGCCGAACCGGCACCGCCGCCCGCACCGGCCCTTGTAGCGCCTCCGCCGGTGGACGCTGAAGCGACGCGGCTCACCGCGCGGCTGGGCGAGGCACCTGAGACCGAACTGACGGCGTTCACGCAGCTGCTCGCGCGCTGGCAGGTCGATGCAAGCGCGGTTTCCGTACGAGACGCGAGCCGTTGCCCGACCATCATTGCAGCCGGCATTGCTTGTCTGCGTGGCCATGCCACGCTCGACCAGGTCGCACGATTCGATCGTCCACTGATCCTGCTGCTCGGCAGCGCCGAGCATCCGTCCTATGCGTTGCTGCAAGGAAGCGGCAAACAACGTGTACGCCTCGACCTTGCCGGCGCGCGCTATGAACTTGCGCACGCCTCGCTGTCCAAGGTCTGGAGCGGCGACTTCATCGTCCTGTGGCGATTGCCAGCCGACGTGCCTGCGAGCCTGCAGCGCGGCGAATCCGGCCAGGGTGTCGCATGGGTCACCGACCGCCTGGCTACGTTCGACAATGGCATCAATGCAAAGACGCGGGCGCCCGTGTTCGATGCCGAGTTGGAGGAACGCGTGCGCAAGCTGCAACAGGCCTATGGCATCAAAGCGGACGGCATCATCGGACCCGAAACGCTGTTTGCGCTGTCTGCGCTCGAGGATGCCGGACCGCATCTGGCGCGCACCGTCGAGTGAAACGCATGAATACAACCCAATCGAAGGCGTGCGACGCGCGCGATGTCACGCCGCCGTACTTTAGTCAGGAATCGCAATGTCGTTGATCCTCGAAGCACTGAAGAAATCCGAGCAGCAGCGCCGTCTCGGCGAAGCGCCGACGTTGGGCTCTCCGACGCTCGCATCGCGGCGCCGGCGCAGCGCGATGCCATTGCTCGTAGTGCTGATCGCGCTCGCGCTCGGTGCCGGCTGGTGGGTGCTGCGGCAGACTTCAAAGGCGCCGATGGCGCAAACGGACAAGAGCGCCATCACACCAAGCATGGTTGAGCCGAAGCCGGCGACCGCCGCTGCGCAACCGCCGCGTGCCGATGCACACAGCCTGAAACCCGTGCCGGCAAAAGAAAATGCGAGCCAGCCGGCCAATCCACCTGCGCCCAGCCAGGTCGCCGCGGGTAAACCGGAGCTGGCGGCGAACGACCACGCCAACCCGGCATCCAAGCGCATGACGATGCCGCTCGGCGATCGCCCGGGTTCCGTCGCGCAGTTGCCACCGGCGTTGCCAATGGTTGCGGGCCCGATAGCGACGCCCGCATTACCCAAAACAACACCAGCGCCCACCGTTGCGCCCATCGTAGCCACGCCCAAGCCCGAGCTGCCGATGCCAGCTGCACCCGCGTCGGCAATAGCGACGGTACCGCCCCCCCCTTCAACTCCGGCGCCAAAGAAAGAGCGCGTGCAACCTGCGCTGCCATCGGTATGGGAGCTGCCCTACGCGACGCGCAAGGATCTGCCTGAGCTGGCGCTGACGATGCACGTGTACGCAGATGATCCGCACAAGCGTTTCGTCGTCATCAAGGGCGATCGCCACGTCGAAGGCGACGACATCGGCGGCGGCGTGATCCTGTACGAGATCAGACCCGATGGCCTCGTGCTCGACGTGAAAGGCAAGCGTTTCACTTATCCGCGCGACGGTCGCTAGGCCGCGCCGTGTTCGTCAATCTGCCAAGTCGGCGCAAGCCGACGCCGCCCTGGGCGACCCTGCTGATCGTCGCTGCGTGCGTGTTCGTGTTTCTGTGGCTGGCGACGATGCCAGGGACCGAACGTCTCGCCGTACTGTCGCGTTGGGGCACGGTGCCTTCGACCCTGCTCGATGCGAACGCACCGTGGCTGCAGCAGTTGACCGAGTTGCGCGCTGCGCGCCTGATGACGGCGATCTTCATTCACGCCGACTGGCTGCACCTGACCGGCAATCTGCTGTTCCTGATCGTATTCGGGGTGTCGGCTGAACGTGCGCTGGGATCAACGCGCTTCCTCGCTTTTTTCGTGATCGGCGGCGCGCTCGCGAACCTGGTCGGTGCGTTCACGCTCGCCGGCACCAACGCGCCGATCATCGGTTCCAGCGGTGCAGTGTCTGCGGTCGTGGGAACCTATCTCGCATTGTTCCCACGCGCGCGTCTCGGCCTCGTCTTGCCGCTGGGCGTATTCCTCGAGTTCGTGCGCATCCCGGCTCCGCTGCTGATCGGCTTCTGGGCCGCCTTGCAGTTGTTGTTCACCTACGTCGGTCCGGCCTTCGGCGCTGTCGCATGGTGGACGCATATTGCCGGCTTCCTGATCGGCATCGTGCTCGCGTTGTTGTCGCGCCCTGCGGTGGCGCGACGGCTGCGCGGCTAACGCCCACACACCCCGTACAATGCAGCGCATGCGCAAGAACAAGCTCTACAAGGTCAGCTTCCTCTCGCAGGGCAAGAACATCGAGCTCTACGCACGCCATGTCGCGTCGAGCGCGCTCTGGGGATTCACCGAAGTCGGCGAGCTGGTGTTCGACCCGCCCGGCGAAGGCCTCGTGGTCGATCCGACCGAGGAGCGCCTGCGCGATGAGTTCAAGGACACCACGATGCTGCACGTGCCGATCCAGGCGATCGTGCGCATCGAGGAAGTCGTGCGTCGCGGCCCGCTCGCGATCCGCGATGCCGTCAGCGGCGACAAGATCATGCCGTTTCCAATCGCACCGCCGCGCCCTGCCAACAAATAATCAGCGTCGGCGTCGATCAGAACAAGGCTGGCCCAATTACTTCGGCGGCCGGCCCATGGTCATGTTGTGCACGTTGTCGAGGAACATCTTCTCGTATTCCGCACAGAACAAAGGTGTCGCCTCGTCCAGCGTCTGCTCCTGCTGCTGACTGCGATTGACCCAGTTGAACGCGTTGTAGCGGGATGCTGCAAACAGCAGCGCGGCGCTGACCTGCCCTTGCGGAAATTTCTTGCTGAAATCGTTCGCCTGGCTGATGTAGCGATCGACCATCTCGAAAAACTGCGCGTCGGTAATGTCCTGGGTTGTATTCATGAAATCTCCGGTTAGTGGGTAATACGAAGGATGCGCTGCGTGCGCGTCTACCGCCATTTTGAGCGATTAGTTGATGTCTCGCGTCATGATCTCAAGCGTCCAGACAAGCATCGCAATCTGCAGACAGCCGCAGAATATCGCCACATTCGGCAGTAACGCCTTCGTGGCGCCGGCTTTGCGGGACTTGGTGACGGCAATCGCGACGACGAAAGGCTGAATGGTCCAGCAAAGCAACATGGCGATTGCGCAAATCGTCCAGAACGGCACATGCGGCCAAGAAACGACTGCCGCTGCGTGGATGACGAGCGGCAAGCGCACGAGAAAAAAAATATGGAAATCCTGGTATTTTCGCCTGTCGCCCCAGCGCCTGCCGCACGCTCAGCCTTTCTTGTTCTCGGCCGGCGCCGCCGGAATCAACACTGGCTTGCTGCGCAACGCCAGTGCCTTCAGCGCATTCAGCGCCTCGTTCAACGCATAGTCCTGCTGCAGGTCGCGATTGGCGACATTCGGCGTGATTGGGCCATCGGTCTCATCGGTCCCCTTGAGATGATTGCGCAGATCGCGCTCGCCGAAAGAAGGTGACGGTTCGCTGTCGCGCTGGCTCAGCGCAAGGTCGCCGAGCGCGATGTCGGGCTGGATGCCGGCGGCCTGGATCGAGATGCCGCTTGGCGTGTAGTAGCGCGCCGTCGTGAGTTTCACCGCGTGCTCGGCATCGAGTGGCAGCACCGTCTGCACCGACCCCTTGCCGAAGGTACGCCGCCCCATGAGCAGCGCCCGATGGTTGTCCTTCAGCGCACCGGCAACGATCTCGGCTGCCGATGCGGTGCCGTTGTCGACCAGCACGACCAGCGGCGCGCCATCAAGCACGTCGCCCGGGGTTGCGCGGAAGGTCAGGTCCGATTCCTTGAGGCGACCGCGCGTGGTCACGATCACGCCCTCACCGAGGAACTCGTCGCTGATCTCGACTGCGGAGGTCAGCAAGCCACCGGGGTTGCTGCGCAGGTCGAGCACGGCGCCGCGAAATGACGCCTTGTTGTCGGCTTTGAGGCGTTCGATGCGCTTGCGCAACTGGCTGCCGGTCTCCGACTGGAACTGGCTGACGCGCAGATACGCGTAGCCCGGCTCCAGCAGGCGCCCACGCACGCTCGCGACGCGAATCACTTCGCGCTTCATGCGGATGTCGACCGGCACGGTTTGTTTTTCGTGCAGCACATTGAGGACGATTTCGCTGCCCGGCTTGCCGCGCAGGCGCGCGATCGCGCCATCGAGATCATCCGACTGCACCTGCTTGCCGTCGATACGCACAATGATGTCGCCGGCCTTGACGCCTGCGCGCTCGGCCGGGGATTCGTCGATCGGTGCGACCACGCGCAGGGTGCCTTCAACCTGCACCACCTCGATGCCGAGGCCTTCGTAGTTGCCGCTGGTGTCTTCGGTCAGGTCCTGCATCTGCTCCTTGCCGAGGTATTCGCTGTGCGGGTCGAGGCCGGCGAGCAGACCATGGATCGCCGACTGCATCAGCCGATGATCGTCGACGTCATCGACGTAGGCCTGCTTGACCAGACTGTAGACCGCGGTGAATGCACGGATGTCGGCGAGATCGACCGTGTCTTTGGCGGGTCCTGCG
>JBDSXV010000060.1:0-16669 GCA_039926025.1 Dokdonella sp. | reverse complement strand
GCACCGCATTGCTGCAATACGAAATCGACACCGAGATGCAGGACCTTGCCAGCCGCTACGGCGTGGACGATGCAGTCCTTGCGTATCGCGCGTGCGCCGCGGCGATCCCCAAGCTGCAGCGCATCGCGAAGAAATTCCGCGGGCTCAGCTTCCAGCCGATGCGCAGCCTTTACTACGCAAGCCGGTGGTATCACCGCTCGCGGCTGCTCGGCGAAGCAGCCTTGCGTACCGAGCACGGATTCGACCTTGCCGTGCTGGATGGCGAGCAGATACAAAACCATTTCGGCTTCGACGCACCGGTCGGAATCCTCACTGCGGTCGCGGCGCAGACCGACCCCTACCAGATGGCGCACACGTTGTTGGCCGACGTGGTCCGCCATGGCGGCCGCGTCTTTGATCGCACCGCGATGGCGAGTTTTTCGACCACGCGCGGCAAGGTGGTGGTCAGCACCGAAGCGAATGCACGCGTCCGTTGCCGTCACCTTGTGATCGCTGGCGGCTACGAATCACAGAAGCTGCTCGACGAAAACGTCGCCAGCAACCGCAGTAGTTATGCCTACATCACCGATCCACTTCCACACGGTGCCGGTCCGCTGCAGGACTGCCTCGTGTGGGAGTCTGCGAGACCGTATCTGTACATCCGCAGTACCGACGATGGCCGCGTGCTCGTCGGCGGCGAGGACGATGCGATCGACATACCGCTCAAGCGCGACGCAATGGTGATGAAAAAGGCTGCACGACTTGAAAAGAAGGCGCAAGCCCTCTTCCCGCAGATGACACTGACACCGGCGTTCGCGTGGGCGGGCACGTTTGCCGAGACGGCCGACGGCCTGCCGTTTTTCGGGCCGCACGAACAGCATGGCCCGCGCGTGCACTTCGCAATGGCCTACGGCGGCAACGGCATCACCTACAGCCTGATTGGCGCAGAGTTACTCACGGAAACGCTGGCGGGACGCACGCATCCTTGCTCGACACTCTTCTCGTTCGACAGGATGAAGCGCATGTAGGGGACCGCCGCGCGTTGATGAGTCCGCAATCACTGATGTCGGATCAACCCCAGACTTCGCTCATCACACGCGCGAAGTTTCCACCTATCACTTTCTCGATGCGAGCATCGCTGAAGCCGCGTGTCGCGAGTTTGTCGGCCAGCGCCTGAAGATGATTCGGTACATTGAGATCGGTTGGATACAAGGTCAGATCGGGATCGCGCCCCTTGGCGAAGACGCCGTCCGCAATGAACGCTTTGATCATCGCGGCGTTGGCCTTCAGCGCTTCGGGTGCAGTGGGCTCCGGAGTAATGCGCTGATCGGTGCCGATGCCGACGTGGTCCTCGCCGCATACGTTGATCGCATGTTCGATGTGGCGGACTACGTCGGCGGACGTCTGCTGACCGTGCACTCGCAGATACGGCCAGTAGATAATACCGACCACGCCGCCTCGATTGGCGAGCAACTTCAGCTCCGCGTCGCTCGTGAGGCGCGTCGTATCGGCGAGCGCGCGACATCCGCTATGACTGATGAGCACCGGCTGCTTCGACGCGAGAATACCTTCACGCATTGTGCGCTGCGAACCATGCGCGAGATCGACGACCATCCTCTCCGCATTGAGCCGTTCGACCAATTGATGACCGAATTTGCTGAGGCCCGCATTGCCGGGCTCCTGGCAACCGTCGCCGACCAGATTGCGCTTGTTGTGCGTGAGCTGGATCACGCGCACTCCCGCCTCGCGAAAAATTGCAACGCGATCAATTTCGTCGGCGATCGGCTCGGCGCCCTGGAACGCGTAGATGACACCGACGCGTCGCTCACGTTTCGCACGTTCCAGGTCGGCGCGGCCACGCACCAGCACAAGCAGATCCGGATGGCGCGCTATGCCCGATGTCCAGTCCGCGATGCGTTGCTTCGCATCCGCGAACTGCTTGTCGGCATAGCGAGAGCCGCCCGCTGGTGGGATCGTTGCGATCACGCCCGTGATGCCGCAGTCCCGCAGCGCCTGCAGCATGCCGGCATATTCGGGATCGTCCTCCTTGGTTTCCAGCACCTCGGCGCCGCTTGCACCATCGATCGCGAAAGCATTCGCGTACCCTGCCCATCGCACAGGTGCAGACTCGCGGGCGACGGCGACCCATCCGACCGACATGGCAAACGTCGAGAGTGCGACGGTGCCAACGAAATTGCGACGACTCGTCATGGGAATCCCCCGCTACAGTGCCCAAGGATAGAGCAGCGTGCTTGGCGGGAGGTATCAGAATCGTGCTCGTCCGCCCGCCGAGGCGGCGGTCAGCGCTTCACTGATTTCCTGCGTGAAACCCGGCCGCAATACCCGTCCCCACGCACGTGCAGCATGGGCACCGGCGAATCACGCATGGACCCGGTCAGGCAATGAGCTTGCGCGGTTCGTCGTCCGACACGTTTTCGTGACGGTAGCGCAGCAGGTTGTCGAGCTCTGAGACGAAGTGGAAAGTCTCGGCTTTTCCATCCCCACGTTGGACGACGATGGTGTCGTCGACTTCGAGGCGGGCATGGTCCCTGGTGAGCACGCGCAGGCGCTTCATGGTCGTCAGAACGAGATGGCTGGGAATGCGAATTTTATGCAAGCTCAGCGCAAGTTCAATAGGTCCATCCGGGCAGCCCTGCTCGGCGACCGGGGCATGTGTCGCGGGCGTCGAATGCTGGGCTGATGGCGTCACCGAAGGCGCGCCAAGCAGGTTTTGACGTGCGACTGGCCATCGCGAAATCTCAGGATGTTTGCACCGCGCACGATTCGGAAGTCATCCAGAAGGCCGCACGCTACCGCATCAATGAGGGCGGGAAGCCTCGGCCGCACGGCACGCGACGCCATCGTCGCAAATTGCCCATCCGTGCAGACATCGATCCAAGGGTACGGATGGGGAGACGCACTTCTCGGCACAAGCAACCACGCCGGAACAGACTTTTCAACGGCAGGAAGATGGTCGGATGCGATGGAGCGACGTTTTTGTCTCGACAATGGCGAATGATTGAGTGCGCAGGCTCTCCAACAAGGACTTGCCCCTGTGCTGAGATCGCCTTGGATCTTTCGGGGCTCGCTCTCCGTGAGACGGAGGTGCTACACCGAAAATGCGACGCTGGCGGTGCGAATGATGTCGATGAGTTGAGAAACACATGTCTTCGCCTGGAAGCGAGCGCCCTTGGAACGATCGAGCGGGCTCCCAAGCTGAATAAAATCCAAAAGGAATACGACCAAGCCCCATCCCGTTCACCAAACGTTGCCCGAATGGCGATAAATTTTCGCGCCATCAAATCTTGATCGTTCCACGCAATGCCGGGAGGGGCCATGCGCAAAGCGTCCTGTACACCTGTGACCATCGGTCTTGGACTGCTCAAGGACGATGCCACATTGCTCGCGCGACGAGCCTATCAATCCCTTATGGATGGTCCGCGGCTGATCTGGGCCGATGACGCAGGGCGCGTCTACTCCACCGACTGCGAAGACCCCGGCACGAACATACCGGCTTGCTGGATCGCCGGCACGTTTGCGTTTGGCCAGCCTATCGAGGCTATCGAAGACGATTTGCTCGCGTTGCGCAGTGAACGATCCAGGGACTGGATCATCGATTGACGGTTTTTTCATCCGCAGGAAGGAGACCACGTCAGTGAAGCGTCAGAAGATTCGCTTGAACGGCACACATTCGATCTTCGATCGATTCGCGGGAAAAGTGACGCGATACGCTGGATCGCCTTGGGCGTTCGCGCTCGCACTTTTCGCCATTCTTTTCTGGGGCGCCACGGGCCCGATGTTTCACTATTCGGAGAACTGGCAGATGGTCGTGAACACCGGAACGACAATCGTCACCTTCCTCATGGTGTTCCTGATCCAGCAGTCGCAGAACAAGGACGGCCTGGCCGTTCATATCAAACTCAACGAATTGCTTGCCGCCCATGAGCTGGCCAGCAATCGCGTCGTGGCGATCGAGACGCTGGACGAAGCGGATCTCGCTGTCCTGCGCAAGTTCTATTGCCAACTGGCCTCGGAGGCCGAAAAGGACGGCGGCATAAAGAAGAGTCATTCACTCGACGATGCAAGCGAAGTGACGGCAAGGAAGGCCAGGTTCCGCAAGTCCGCCGAACGTCCGGACAACACAACGGCTGCGGCTTAGGGACTGGATCCGTCACCCACGAAGGAATCCCGCATGGACGCCATCGCACTCTTGAAGAAAGACCACAAGACGGTTGGGGGTCTGCTCGACGCCCTGGTTTCGACCACCGCGAGAGCCGTCATGAAGCGGCGTGAGCTCGTCGTGAAAGTCGAGTAAGAATTGAAGGCGCACTCGAAAATTGAAGAGGAGCTTTTTATCCCGCATTTTTTATCCCGCATCCAAGAAATCGGGGCAGAAAAGCGACGACGACAAGATGTATTTCGAAGCGCTAGAAGAACATCGCGCCGCAGGTGAGCTCGTTTTGCCCGACCTGATCGGCTCGGACCCCGGCAGTGAACAATTCAGCAGCCGCGCCAAGGTCTTGAAGGAACTCGTCGAGCATCATGCCAGCGAAGAGGAGAAAGACAGCTTCCCCGTGCACGCAAACTTATTTCCAAAATTGAACTCGCGAAACTCGGCGAGCTGATGGCCGCGCGCAAAAAGGTCTTGCTCGCTGCGAAATAGCGGCGACGGCTGCGGCCACGGCGACTGGCATGCGCCGCATGCGCTGAGGTCCGGTGCATGTCCAGCGAATTGGCGTGTTCGGATCCAGCCAGATGCGCGCTGGAAACATGCTCCTTTCACACCAGCGATATGGGCGCTCGGCTTTGGTCTCATGCGTGGCAGATCCGCAACGACGCGCGCCACTTTCGGAAATTTGGCCCTCACTCACTTTTCTTGAAGCAATAGCTTTATCGCCGCCGATTGCCGGTGCTGGGCATTAATTGCCAAAAACAGGAAAAATCGATGATAATGGCCGTTTCCAAACGAAAAGGTGTTACCGAATGGCAATCAACATGAAAGGTCTCAATGCTGCCCAGTTGGACGCGCTTATCCAGCAGGCGGACCAGAGGAAGCGGGAATTGCGCGACGGAGGCGTGGCGAAGGTGCGCGAGAAGGTCATCGCGATGGTCAAGGCTGAAGGCTTTTCACTCGATGAATTGTTCGGCAACACAAAGGGCAAGGGTAAGGGTAAGGGCGGCGCAAAGACAAAGGTAAAGGCCAAGGTTGCGCCAAAGTACCGCAATCCTGCCGACAAGGATCAAACGTGGTCAGGGCGTGGACGTCAGCCTCTGTGGTTTGCCGCAGCCATCAAGGCAGGCAAGACCGAGCGCGCGCTTCTCATCAAATAGGCCGGAGACTATCGTCGCCCGTTCTCCAGCCGTGCACTGCCGCTGTCCGGGCTTCGATAGTGCGTTCGATTGAAAGTGTCTCACGGAACGATCACTTGCACCGCCTCATCCAGCTTGGGCAGACGATGTGCTGGTGGCTCGCCGTCCATAAACTGATCAAGCGCGACGACGCGACCCGTGCGATCCCGGACGATGGTGAAATAGTCCAGCACTTCATCAAAGTACAATTCACTGCTCGAAGACGCTCGCAACAGGTGCGCTGCGCCGCCGTCGCGCTTTGTATAGAGTTTTCCCTCTTGCACAAAAATGGTCCGCCGTCCTTTGCCTAGCTTATAGACGCCGGCCATGCCCCGCATCTGCGCTGATGTCAGCTCGATCGAATGCCGTTGAGGATAGGGCCTCCCAAGTGTACTCGCGGCGAGTTTGTAGGCCAGGACGCTGATATCGTAAGGCGGGCTATCGGTGTTGGCGAGAGCCACGACGCTGATTGAAGCGTCCGGAACATAGAGCATGTATGACATGAAGCCAGGGTCGCGCCCGGCGTGTTCCAGCGTACGCAACCCTCGCAATTTGTGCGTTTCAATGCCGTACCCATAGTCGGCAGGCTCGCCGGATGGCGTCGGCATCGGGGTGATGAAGCGGCGATAGTTTTCGGCATCAAGAAACTTGCCGCTGTGCACACTGCGCATCCAGTGGAAAAGATCGTCGACATTGGAAACGAGCCCACCCGCAGCGCCGGCCTGAGTCATGCTGATATAGGGGGCATTTAGGTCATGGTGCGCTTCGTCGACGCTGTAACCCGCCGCACGACCCGCCAAAATGACTTGATCACTATCGTAGCTCGTGTGTGTCAGCGCGAGCGGGGCCAGTACCAGCTCTCGTATCGCATCGTGCCAGGGTTTGCCGGTCAGTTTTTCCAGGATGGCGCCGACAAGGATATAGCCCGAATTGCTGTACTTCCAATCCGTGCCCGGGGCAAAGTCGACGGGTTGATTCTTGAATACGTCGATGAGCTTTGCAGTATCCACGTCCTGTCGAATGGCGGATTGGAAGTATCCCTCGATCGCCATATAGTCCTTGATACCGGACGTGTGGTTGAGCAACTCGTGTACCGTAATGTGCGGGCCGTTTGGATAGTCGGGAAAAAACTTTGAGAGTGGATCGGCCAGAGACAGCCGCCCGCCCTCAGCCAGCTTCAGAATGCTGACGGCCGCAAACTGCTTCGTATTCGAACCAATCCGGAAAATGTTTCAGGCATTCATCGGCACCCCGAGCTCCAGCTGAGCCATGCCACGGGCGCCACGAAAGATCACCTCGTCGCCACGCGCCACAAGGATGGCAACACCAGGCCCTTCTGCTGTGATTGTCTCGGCCAGGAGCTGCTGTGCTTGTTGGGCAACTTGCGTATTCGGCGGCAGTTCGCCGCCGATCGCACTGCGCAACAGTACAGAAAGAATGAGCGCTACACTCCAACGGCTTTTATCCACGGCAATCTCCACAGCGGGTGTTCGACGTTTCCAGGGTATCGAAGAAACTCTGCGAGCTACCCGGCTTGGAGCTGACAAGGGCGCCCACAGGCAGCTCGTAGCGGGCACGACATTGCCCTTTCCAGATGACTTTGTCGGATTCGGATGGTTCCGATCTCTTGGGAAAAGGAGCTCCGATCCACTCTGCCATCCCAGCTCTGCCAAAGCAGTCGGCATTCAAGCTCGCCCGGCGTGGCCTCGATCCCTGCGCTTCCCGAACATGGATCAGGCGACCGTTCCGGTGCGAACGGATCTATTGCGCCTTGAGTTACTTGCCGTGAACTACCGGAAGACAAGACCCGCATCGAATGGGCTAGTGGTGATGATCCGCGCCTTCGTCATCGACAGACGTGTGCGCGCCCATTCCCATCGTTGCACCGCCCACTCCTCCTCCCCCACCACCACCGCCCTTGCCGCCTTGCTTTGTGTCATCCCGCGCACCGCCATCGCCCTTGCCGCGCGCGGCAGACGGACGTGCGGGACCCTGTCGTGGAATCGAGAGATTCGCGGGTACGGCATCCAGTTCCAGTACCTTGCGGATGAAATCGCGCAGCGAAACCACAAGTTCGTGCGTATACGCGGGACGACCTGCAGCAAGTTCCGTGGCCGCGTTGGCGGCGAGGCGCACCTGGTCTTCGGTACCGAGCAGGATGATGTCAGACAATGCGGCCTCGACGGCGTCGCGTGTGCGGCGCGAGCGATCGACGCTCGGCCATGCGTCATCTGGCGGCGTGTCGGAACTCGATGCAGCGGTTGTGCGCGCAACGCCAGAATCGATGGCGCGTTCGCTTCTGCGGCGCAGATCGCGCAAGTGCGTAGGATCGACGGCAAGGTTGCCGGTGAACGATCCACCGAGTGTCTTGTACGCGGCGATCAGGGTGCGCAGGCGTTCGTTGATCTGGCGATTCTCGCGTTCGCGACGTTGCTGGATAGTCTGCGTCGCGAGAAGCCGCAGTCCGACGCCGATCAGCGTGATCACGGACAAACCGAGGAGGGTCGAAAGGAGCGCCTGCCAGGAACTGAAATCGAGATTGCGCATGCAAAGCCTCCGGCGCTTGGACAATCGATTGGTTGCGGTAAAAGCGCCTACGTGACGTTTACGGTCGGGCGCACGCCTTTGGTTTCTTCGCCTTCAGAGAGTAGGGAAATAACTGCCTTCGATATCGGCCAGCTTATTTCGCGAGCTTCGCATGCATCGCCTTCGGCGCCTGCACAGCCCACGCATCCGTCAACAGCACACGCAGCTCGGCGACGCGAATCTCCTTCAAGCGGATCAATACCGCCGGATATCCGTCGTAGTGCGGTTCGGTGAAGAACGTGCGCTGGTCCGCCATAAGGAGCGCTTCCTTCGCATCGAGGTTCGCGACCCGTACGGCGAGCACTTCCGGGCAAGGCGCACGCGGCTTGCCCGGCGACACGCGTTCCATCCAGATCCACGCGAAACCCTTGTACTTCTTGCCGTTGAGCACGGAGAACGCGAAATGGCTCTCGTGCTCGCTGGTGAGCGGAAGCGAGAGCGCGATGCGTCGCACCTGCGATTGCGTAGCCATCGCAACAGAATAGGCCAGCGACCAACATGCGGCCAGCGCCCGGAATCATGTTGGCGCGAGCGACTTCCGTCGCTGCGCCTTTCCTCGTCCCTCTGCAGGAGCGGCTTCGGCCGCGATGCCTTGCTCTAGGCGCGAACTGCGCTACTTGCGCATGGCACCCGCTGCCAGCAAGCCAAGCCCGATAAGCACACCTGCACCGCCGGCCCATTGCGGAACGGTCTTGTCCTGCTTCACCGATGCCGAAAGACCACCAATCTTCACCACTTCCTTGTCCTGAGTAAAGTTCAAGTTCCCGGTAAACGCGGCGGCGCCAACGGCGATGAGGATGATGCCAGCGATGATGAATCCCATGCGCATGAGGTGAGCCCCTGTTTGACCGCAGTGCTGCGGTGGCAGGCGGATCATAGTGAGGCTTGCCCGACCGGGAGATTAACAAGGGACGCCTTTGGTGCGCAGCCCCGTGAGCCGATGTGGCCGGCCATGTACGCTGGCGCCATCCCCGCACAGGCACATCGAAGGACCATCATGACCAAAGATGAAAAGGCCGCCGCCATTACCGCCGCGATTGCGGAACATCTGGACAATGTCGATGCCGTCCGCAAGGCGAATATTGGTGACGCCTACGTGCTCGACGTGAAAACCGCACTCGGCAAAGCACTCGCGGAAAAACTCGGCCGCATCTTTGACCAGGTGCCCCGAGGCAATGATCTGGTGCGGCGGTTCGCGACGAGTGGCATTGCTGCCGAAACGGTGGCGACTGGTAAACCAGCAAGGGTTTCGAAAGCGGGACGAGCTGCGTCGAAGCTCGAGCGCCCGAAGAAAAAATGAGCGCGCATACGCAAGTGAGCAATCACTGACGCGCGCCGGCTCGCGTGTGTCGTAGATGCGGCGACGTGATCAGTCGCTTTCCGTTACACCACTTCACCGCCTCACAACAACACCGGCCGATCGGGCAACTCGTCGTCGTTGCGTTCCCCGTTCGCGGGGAAATGCCGCGCGAGCAATTCGCCGATCGCTTCGACGCCGGCAATCGCACCGCGTTCGTAGTCGGCGCGGACGAAGTGCTGTTGCATTTGCGCGCAGATCACCGGCCATTCGGTGGCGGCGATCGTCTTCGCGACGCCGCGATCGGCGACGATCTCGATCGCGTGATCGGCGAGCAGGATGTAGACGAGCACGCCGGAGTTGTGATCCGTGTTCCATACGCGCAGGCGAGCGAATACTTCGTGCGCACGCGCGCGTGCGTTGATCCCGCGCATGATGGCGACCGCATGCAGGCTGCCTTCGACGGCGAATACGATCTCACCGAGATGGCGATGTTCGCTGCTCGCGATCGCGGCCTGGATCGCGTCGAGCGTCGATGGCGGGAAGCGCCGCTTTGCGGACGCGAAGTCGAGCAGGTGTCTGAGCAGGCGCATGGTCACCAACTCCCCGAGGCGCCGCCGCCGGAAAAACCGCCGCCACCACCACTGAATCCACCACCGCCTCCACCGCTGCTCCAGCCGCCGCCACCGCCGCCGAATCCGCCCGAACCGCTACCGCTGGCGAAGCCGCCGCCCTTGCCGCCGAGCACGCCGAGCAGCATGCCCAGCACGCCGATGCCGATCGATATCGGAATGAAGCCGCTGACGAACCATGCGGCAAGCGCGGCGCCGATACCGACCAGCCCCGTACGCGGAACGACCGGCATGCCGCCAAGCGCACGTCGCAGCGACAACGCGACGAACCAGCCGAGGATGAAGGCAGGACCGAAATCGCTGCCGTTGCCGGAACCACCGCTGGGCTCCTCGGTGAGTGGCGGTGGCAATGGCTCGTCGTTGATGAGCTTGGTCAACGCGCCGGTCGCATCCTGCAGGCCTCCAAAATAATCGTTCGCGCGGAAACGCGGCGTGATGTATTCGCGGATCACGCGTGCAGCAGCGGCATCCGGGATCGCGCCTTCGAGACCGCGACCGACTTCGATACGCACGCGGTGATCGTCCTTCGCGACGATGACGATGACACCGTCATCGGTTCCCTTGCGGCCCAGTTTCCACGCATCGGCGACGCGGATGCCGTAGGCCGCGATGTCTTCGGGGTTTGTCGTCGGCAGCAACAACATGCCGACCTGTGAACCCTTGGATTTTTCAAGCGCGGTCAGCTGGTCTTCGAGCGTCTGCTTCTGCGTCGCGTCGAGCGTGCCGGTGAGATCGGTGACGTGCGCGGTCAGCGCGGGAATCGCCTGCGGATCGCCTTCGGCCGGAATCGCCGCGACGGCGATGACGCAACCGGTGACAAAGGTCAGCGTGAGGAAGAATCGCGCGGTCAGGGTCATGGCGGCAGGTCTCGCCTCATGGGAGCGGCTTCGGACTCGATGCTTGTTGTCCAGACTTGAAACAGAGCATCGCGGCTGAAGCCGCTCCCACAGGAGACGACGGCGTCAGTGTGCCGGTGCCGGTTGCGCCGGCTGCTGCGGTGCCGGTTGCGCAGGCGCCGGTTTGTTGAAGTCGACCGTTGGCGCGACCGAGATCTGCTTTTCGTTCTCGACGCTGAAATTCGCCTTGGTCTTGTAACCGAACATCATCGCAGTGAGGTTCTGCGGAAAGCTGCGCACGAAGGTGTTGTAGTCCTGCACGACCGTGATGTAACGGTTGCGCGCGACGGTGACGCGGTTCTCGGTACCTTCAAGCTGCGCCTGCAGGTTTTGGAACAGGCCGTCGGCCTTCAGGGTCGGATAGTTTTCCGAAACCGCCATCAGGCGCGACAGCGCACTGGACAGTTCGCCTTGCGCGGCCTGGAACTGTTTCAGCTTGGCTTCGTCATTGAGGTCGTCGGCGCTCAGCACGATCTTGCCGACCTGCGCGCGCGCTTCGGCCACCTTGGTGAACACTTCTTCTTCGTGAGTGGCGTAACCCTTGACCGTGTTGACCAGGTTCGGCACGAGGTCGGCGCGGCGCTGGTACTGGTTCACGACTTCGGACCATGCCGCCTTGACGCCTTCGTCCTTGGACTGGATGGAGTTGTAGCCGCAACCACTGAGGATCGTCACGAGCAGCAACAGGGAAAGGAACCGGATCGTGTGCATGTTGCCTCCTTCAACCCGGCCAACGCCGGAGCGGCGCTACTGTGGCGTGGACGCGGGCGGCGCGCAAGCGGCGCTGCGATCGGGCGATGCGTGCGATTCAGGTCGGCAATGTCACAGCGACCGCGGCCCCGCGCGTTCGCGGCGACGGCGGCGCTGGCGCTTTTCGAGCAGGTTCAGCGATTCGACCGCGGCCGAGAAGGCCATCGCGAAATACAGATAGCCGCGCGCGATGTGGATGCCGAGGCCATCGCACAACAGTGCCGCCCCGACCAGGATGATGAACGCGAGTGCGAGCATCTTGATGGTCGGATGGCGGTCGATGAATTCGCCAATCGGGTCGGCGATGAAGATCATCACCAGCACCGCGAGGATGATCGCGGCGACCATCACCGGCAGGATGTTGCTCATGCCGACTGCGGTAATCACCGAGTCGAGCGAGAACACGATGTCGATCAATGCAATCTGCGCGATCACGAGCGCGAATGTCGACGAGGCGCGGCTGCTGGTCTTGTGATCGGGCTCCCCGGTGATCGCCTCGTAAATCTCCATGATCCCCTTGACGACGAGAAAGATGCCGCCGCCGATGAGCACGAGATCGCGGATGGAGATGACCTGCCCGAACAGGCGGAACAGGCCGGCGCTCTTGTCGTCCATGCGCGCCAGGTGCGCGAGCGAGAACAGCAGCAGCAGGCGAGTGATGCAGGCGAACGCGAGGCCGATGCGGCGCGCACTGGAACGGCGCTCCTGCGGGAGTTCGCTGACGGCGATCGAAATGAAGACAAGATTGTCGACGCCGAGCACGATCTCGAGCGTGGACAGGGTCAGCAGGGCAATCCAGGTTTGCGGGTCGGTGATCAGATCCACACTAAGACAGCTCCGTTCGACGTTTTGGGGAAACCTTGGGCAGCGATATTCCTGGGCACGTCATGGACATTACCAGCATCGCGGCTGAAGCCGCTCCTGCGGGATGCTCTACAGGAAACGCGCCGAGAGTATCAGTCCCCAGCACAGCACGACATTGATCATGAGCAACAGGACGGCGGCTGAGCCCATGTCCTTGGCGCGACCGGCGAGCTCGTGGAATTCGGGGCTGACCTTGTCGACAACGGCTTCGACCGCAGAATTGGCCAGCTCCATCGACAGCACCAGGAGCAGGCTGCCGCATAGCAGCGCTCGCTCGATGGGGCCGCGGCCGAGCCAGAGACCGAGCGGAAACATGACGGCACACAGATAGGCTTCCAGGCGGAATGAGGCTTCGTGTTTCCATGCCGCGCGCAGACCCTTGATCGACCAGTTCAGAGCTCGCAGGATCTGGCGTGGACCACGCCCTTCGGTACTTGGCATTGCTGTCGCTCTCTTCGCTGTTGGGTTGAAGCCGCGGATTGCCGCGTGGAATGACGGCGTGCCGGCGCGGTTTCGCCACGATTTCCTCGCCTGTTCCACTGGACTGCAACACATTGACGACAGCCATGTGCGCGCGAAGAGAGGGAGAAAGCGTGCGCGCTATGATGCCATAAAGCCGCCGGGCGCCCGCCCGCCGCCACCAGGGTTTACCGCAACCGCCAAGGAGATCATCGATGAATCGCCGCCTACTTGCCTGGGTCGCCTTCCTGTTTGCGTCGCTCGCCGCGATCGGCCTGCTCGGTGTCGACCGACCGCTGGCCGAGTGGGTGCGCAGCAGCGGCATCGAGCAGTCGCCTCTGTTCGCGTGGGGACTGGCCGGGTTCGATTTCATCAGCGGCATCAGCCTGTGGTTCTGGCTCGCCGGGTGCTGCGCACTGGCCATCGGCGCGGTTCGATTTGCTTTGCAGCGCGGAGCGCGCTGGCCGCGCGCGTTCCTCGCCGCCGGCGTGGTGCAGATGACGACACTGGAGACGATGATCCTCGGCAAGGATCACTTCGGTCGCCTGCGTCCGCAGCAAGTGCTCGAAAGTGGCGACTGGTCCAAGGTGTGGTTCGTCGGCGGTGGCTCGTTCCCATCCGGCCACTCCGCGTTCTATTTCGGCCTGCTGTTGCCACTCGCGGCAGCGTGCCCGATCCGCTGGCTGCGCAACCTGCTGCTGGCGATCCCGGCCTACGTGATCCTCGCACGCATCGATCTCGCCAAGCATTTTCTTTCTGACGTCTCCACTTCGGCCGTGATTGCCGCGCTGTACGCCCTGTTGGTTGCCACGCTGGCGCGCCGCTGGCTGACGCCGCCGGAATATGCGGCCCGCTGAACACCCGACCTTCGCATTCTCCAGGCCATCGAGCGCATCGTTGTGCATTCGCACACGCGCCTGCGCGCGGCTTGCGCTAACCTCGACCGGTTTTCTCACTCACCGGATTCCAGATGAACGCTTTACCCGCCCGTCCCAGCCAGACCCGCTCGTTCTCCACCATCTTCCTCATCGAGCTGTGGGAGCGCTTCGGTTACTACGGCATGGCGGCCGTGCTCCTCCTCTTCATGGTCGAGAAAGTCGGCTTCGCCGATACCCGCGCGAACCTGGTCTGGGGCGCGTTCACTGGCCTGGTCTACGCGGCGCCGGCGATCGGCGGGTGGATTGGCGACAACGTGCTCGGTACCCGACGCACCCTGCCGATCGGCGCCGCGATACTAGCGATCGGTTATGTATTTCTGTCGATCCCGAGCGACAATCTCTACTGGCTCTTTGCATCGATGGGCGTGATCGTGCTCGGCAACGGGCTGTTCAAGGCGAACGCCGCGAACATGGTACGCCGCATCTATGAAGGCGACGACGCGAAGATCGACAGCGCGTTCACCCTTTACTACATGGCAGTTAATGTCGGATCGACCGTGTCGATGTTGCTGACGCCATGGATCAAGGATCACTACGGTTGGCATGCTGCGTTTGCCGTGTGTGCCGTCGGCCTCGTGCTCGGCCTGATCAACTACGTCTTCATGGTGCGCGCGCTGCGCGGCATCGGTTCTCCGCCGGATGAATTGCCCGTCCGCTGGGATCGCCTCGGCATGGTGCTCGGCGTCGGCTTCCTTTCGATCTTCGCGGTCGCCTACGTCGTGCAGCATGAGTCGGTTGCCGACCTTTGCGTGGACGTCGCCGGCTTGGTTGTGCTCGGCATCTTCACCTACATGATCGTGAAAGGTTCGCGCAGCGAACGCGCGGGCCTGATCGCCGCATTGGTGCTGGTCGTCGAAACGTTGCTGTTCTTCATCTTCTACGGACAGATGTCGACCTCGCTCACGCTGTTTGCACTGCGCAATGTCGACCTCGATCAGCACCTGTTTGGCAGTACCTTGTTCACCTGGTCGCCAGGCCAGTATCAGGCGTTGAATCCAATCTGGATCATGATGCTGTCGCCGATCCTCGCCTGGACCTACACACATTTCGGCAAGAGCGGCCGCGACCTGCCGATTGCGGCGAAGTTCGCGCTTGGTTTCGTCGTCGTCGCGCTCGGCTTCTTCATCTTCGGCATGTCCGGCAGCACCGCGGTGAACGCGAAGATCTCCTCGTGGTACATGATCTGGGGCTACGGCTTCTACTCGCTCGGCGAGTTGCTGGTCAGCGGCCTCGGGCTTGCGATGATTGCGCGCTATGTGCCCGTGCGCATGGGCGGCTTCATGATGGGCGCGTACTTTGTCGCAACCGGCATCTCGCAGTACGTCGCAAGCAAGGTGGCGAATCTCGCAAGCATCCCGAGCGACATCAAGGACCCGCTCGAAAGCCTCGCGATCTACACCAAGCTGTTCAACAACCTCGGTTTGCTCGCCGTCGGTGGCACCGTGCTTGCGATCGTGCTGCTGCCGCTGATGAAGAAGCTCTCGGCGACGCATGCGAGCGATTCGATGGCGATTGCAGGTGCGGCGGCTGGATTGGGCACCGTGACCGCAGAGGAATGACGTCATAAAGTGATGCGTGCGGCGAATTCGCACGCGTCATCTCGCTGGCTGCCTCCGGACAGGCAAACCGCGGCACCGTCGAACACAATGACGTTCCCCGCGCGCCGAAAAAAAAGAGGCGCGTGCGATGGCATCGTGCTCCGAATGAATTCGCGCTCCGACCACACAGACCTCGCGACGTAAATCGCTGCAAAGACACGCAAGCGCTGTAAAAAAGCGCGATTCGCGCGTGGAATCAGGCGCTATGCTTTACCCATGAGCCGTAACCGCATCCTGCTCGCCGACGACGACGAGGAACTGGCGCAGCTGCTGCGCGATTTCCTCTCGCGCGAAGGCTTCGACGTCGTCCTCGCGCATACCGCCGACAGCGCGCTTGCGGCCGCGCGCGCTGAAACATTCGATGCACTCGTGCTCGACGTGATGATGCCGGGTCGCTCCGGCCTCGATGCGTTGCGCGAGCTGCGCCGCGAATCGGCGATGCCGGTGCTGATGCTGACCGCGCTCGGCGAGGACATCGACCGCATCCTCGGCCTCGAACTCGGCGCCGACGACTACATCCCCAAACCGTGCAATCCGCGCGAACTCGCGGCACGCCTGCGCGCGGTTTTACGGCGTGCACGCGGCGAAGGCGGAGAGTCCCTGACCGACCTGCGGAACGGCTCGATCTGGCTGCGCGCTGCATCGCGCAGCGTCAGCGTGGACGGCAGCGCGATCGCGCTGACCGCGACCGAATTCGACCTGCTCGTGCTGCTGCTGCGCGAAGCGGGTCGCGTGGTCAACAAGGAGCGAATTTCACAGACCGTGCTCGGTCGCGCGCTCGGGCCGTTCGACCGCTCAATCGATGTGCATGTATCCAACCTGCGCCGCAAACTCGGCGATGCGCCGGATGGCAGTTCTCCGATCACGACCATCCATCGCAGCGGCTATCTGTTGCGCCAGCTCGACACTGCGGCGTGAACATTTGCGCTACCGCGGTTTTCGCTCCTGCCTCCTCCTCGTTGAAGCGAGAGCGTGCTTCTGCCCCCTCCCCTTCAAGGGGAGGGCTGGGGTGGCGATGGTGTTCGCGAAGGTGGAGAGACGATTCGCCTTCATTCGGCACTTCGCTGTTTGCCCCGAAGCCACGACGTGGCGTAATCCCACACCAGCACCATCCCCACCCAACGCCCCCGGCCCTCAGGCACAGCCTTCGGGCGTCCATCGGCGCGCGGACCCATGGTCCGCAAGCGCGCCTCTTCACCCGCTTGAAGGGGAGGGCTGAAGCATGTCATCCCCACCCATCTCTTCCCTTGAAGGGGATGGCTTAACATGATGCGTCGCCTGTTCTGGCGCATCTTCGCGGCGTTCTGGCTCGCGACCGTGG
>JBDSXV010000059.1:0-26006 GCA_039926025.1 Dokdonella sp. | reverse complement strand
ATCGCAAACTCAGGCCCTTCCGCGAGTGGATTGAGATCCTTGTCGGTTACGATCGTCGCGATCTCGAGGATCGAATCGGTATCGGGATCGAGCCCGGTCATTTCGAGGTCGATCCAGATCAGGTTGTTCTCGTCCGCTCCGCGCATGCGCTGGTTCCTTTTCCTGTGGTCGCCCAGTCTAGGCAAGCCGCCGCCGCTTGGAAACCCTGCGCTATGCTGCGGCGATGACCCAGACCCTCCTGTGGCACGACTACGAAACCACCGGCGCTGATCCGCGCCGCGATCGGCCCGCGCAATTCGCCGCGATCCGCACCACGCTAGCGCTCGAACCGATCGGCGAACCGGTATCGATTTTCTGCAAGCCCGCAGCGGATGTGCTGCCGCACCCGGAGGCCTGCCTGATCACCGGCATCACGCCGCAGCAGATGCAGCGCGATGGCGTGATCGAGGCCCAGTTCGCCGCGCTCGTGAACGAGACCATGGCAGAACCGGGCACCTGCAATGTCGGCTACAACTCGCTGCGCTTCGATGACGAATTCACGCGTCATCTCCTCTATCGCAATTTTTACGACCCTTACGAGCGCGAGTGGAAGGACGGCAACTCGCGCTGGGATCTCATCGACCTCGCGCGCATGTGCTACGCGCTGCGTCCGGACGGCATCGAATGGCCACGTCGCGATGACGGCAGTCCGAGCTTCCGGCTTGAGCATCTCGCCAGCGCGAACCACATCGCGCAAGCGCGCGCGCACGATGCCGTTTCCGACGTCGAGGCGCTGATCGGCCTCGCGCGCCTGATCCGCACGCGCCAGCCGCGTTTGTGGGAATTCTATTTCTCTTTGCGCCGCAAGCAGCGCGTATTCGAACTGCTCGACGTGCCACGCATGACGCCGCTGGTGCACGTGTCCTCGCGCTACCCAGCCAGCCATGGCTGCCTCGCCTTGATTGCGCCGCTCGCGATGCATCCGAGCCTGCCGAACGCAGTGATTGCATACGACCTTGATGTCGATCCCACACCCTTGCTCGAACTCGACGCCGACGAAATCGCCGACCGCGTATTCGTCTCGCGCGCGGACCTGCCAGAAGGCATCGAACGCATCCCGCTGAAAGCGATCCATGCGAACAAGTCGCCTGCGCTCGCGCCATTGAGTGTGCTCAAGGACATCGATCTCGAACGCATCGCGCTCGATCCGGCACGCGCACTCGCGAATCTCGAACGACTGCGTGGAGCCGAATCGCTCGTCGCAAAACTTCAGAAGGTGTTTGGACGTGCGGACAATCGCGAGCCGGCGGCTGATCCCGAGCTCGCGTTGTACGGCGGCTTCCTTCCGGATGCGGATAAACGCCTGCTACGCGCCGTGCGCGAAACGCCACCGGAGCAACTGGGCACGCGCGCTTTCCCGTTCCGTGATTCGCGCTATGCGCAATTGCTGTTCCGCTACCGCGCGCGCAACTGGCCTGAAAGCCTGGATGCGGAGGAAACCGCGCGCTGGAACGAATTCCGCGATCGCCGCCTGACGACGGCAACACCGCTGACGGCACTGACCCGCGACGAGTACTTCGCGACGATTGCGCGCATGCGCGCCGACGCTGCCCTGCAACCGGCACATGTGCCTCTGCTCGATGCGCTCGAAGCCTGGGGACGCGAATCCGGATAGAAAGGCCTGTTGTAGCAGCGGCTTCAGCCGCGATGCTTGAGCCCTCGCCTTCAAGGGGGTGAAGAGGTGCGTTTGCGGACAATCGGTCCGCGAACCGATGAACGTCCCAAGTCTGCGCCTTGGGGCCGGCGGGTTGGGTGTGGATGGTGGTGTTGCTCGATGTGGTTCCACACCAGAGCATCGCGGCTGAAGCCGCTCCCACGGACAGTTGCTGCCACAGACATTCGCTCCCACAGACAGTTGCTGCCACAGACAGTTCCTGCCAAAGAAGGTTGCTCCCACATGAGCGGACTGTTCAATTCGGGCATTGTGGGAGCGGCTTCAGCCGCGATGCTTCTTCTCGCGCTTACACTAGCTATCTCCACACAATCGCGATCACAGCCTTGGCCACCACCTACTTCTCCCCGAAGACCTTCAAGTTCCAGCGCGATCTGGCCGCGAACAACAATCGCGCGTGGTTCGCCGCGAACAAGTCGCGTTACGAAGACGTGTTGCGCGAGCCCTTCCTGCGCCTGATCACCGACCTGCAAGGCCCGCTGGCGAAAATCAGCACGCACTACCGCGCTGACCCGCGCGCGCAGGGCGGATCGCTGTTCCGCATCCATCGCGACACGCGTTTCGCGAGCGACAAGACGCCTTACAAGGCATGGGCCGGTGCGCGCTTCGCGCACGAACGGCGGCGCGAGATCGAGGCTCCGTCGTTTTATCTGCACATCCAACCGCGCGACTGTTTCGCCGGCGGCGGCATCTGGCATCCGGAATCGGCGACGCTGAAGAAGATCCGCGCCTTCCTCGCCGACAATCCGGCCGCATGGAAGAAGGCAACACAGTCGAAGGCGTTTCGCGAGCGCTTCGAATTCTGGGGCGAAAGCCTGACGCGCCCGCCGCGCGGATTCGATCCTGCGCACGAGTTGATTGCGGACCTGATGCGCAAGAATTTTGCCGCGGGACAGGGCTTTGCCGATGCGATCGCGACGTCGGACGAGCTTTTGCCGGTCGTGGTCGACACCTTCAAGCGCGTTTCGCCGATGATCGACTACCTGTGCGCGGCGGTCGAACTCGAGTTCTGATTCGCCAGATGCCGCCGAGTCTGTTCACCGCGGACAGCTGAACGGCGGCGTTCGCAAAGCGTCCGAAAGCGGACGTTTTCCACGGAGCCCGCCTGCTCACGCGCTTGTAAAACAAAGCGTTACCGTTCCACTGACCGCTGGCATGGTCCCTGCTCTGTTTGTCGCATGGACATCGCCCGCCCCGAACTGAAACAGAAAAAGCGCCGCCGCCAGTACCTGGTCGGCGGAGTTGTGGCCGCCCTGCTCGCCGCCGCGTGCATGGGTCTTGCCGCCCTTGGTCCCGCCATCCCCTCGATCGAGCGCACGAGCGTGCTGGTCGATACGGTCAAGCGCGGCGAGCTGCTGCGCGAAGTACGCGGTCCCGGCACCCTGGTGCCGAAAGAGATCCGCTGGATCGCCGCAGAGACAGCCGCGCGCGTCGAGCACATCGTCGTCAGACCGGGCGCCATGGTTGAACCCGATACGGTAATCCTCGAATTGAGCAATCCCGAAGTCGACGACCAGTTGCTCGCCGGCAAGACGGCGGTGACGGCAGCGCAGTCCGATCTCGCCGCGAAACGTACCGACCTCAGTTCCAAGCTGCTCGACGAACAGTCCGCACTCGCCCAGGCGCAGAGTGATTTCGAGACGGCACGCATGCAGGCCGAGGCGGAAAAAATCGTCGCCGAAAAGGGCGTGATTCCTGCCGTTCAATACAAGAAGAGCCTGGTCGTACTGGAGCAGTTGAAGAACCGCGTGAAGATCGAGCAGCAGCGGGTGGTGGAGTTCCAGCGCAATATTGCCGCACAGATCGCGGCGGAGCAGGCGCGCCTGGACCAGTTGGTCGCGACGCGGGAGTTGCGTCAGCGACAGGCCGATGCCTTGCATCTGCGCGCGGGCATCCACGGTGTATTGCAGCAGGTGCCTGTCGAGGAAGGCCAACAGGTCGTCGTCGGTACCAACCTTGCGCGCGTTGCGCGTCCGAACGAATTGCGCGCCGAACTGCGCATTGCCGAAACGCAGGCGAAGGACATCGTGCTTGGTCAGCCGGTGAAGGTGGACACGCGCAACGGCATCGTCGATGGCAAAGTCGCGCGCGTCGATCCGGCGGTGCAGAACGGCACAGTGCAGGTGGACGTCGACCTCATAGGCGCGCTCCCACCGGGCGCGCGACCTGATCTTTCGGTGGACGGCACGATCGAAATCGAACGCCTGCCGGATGTGCTCTACGTCGGTCGCCCGGCGTTCGGCCAACCCGACTCCGAAGTGCGCCTGTTTCGCCTCGATCCCGGCAGCGGTGTCGCCAATCGCGTACCGGTGCAACTGGGCAAAAGCTCGGTCAACCTGATCGAGATCCGCAAGGGCCTCTCGGTTGGCGACAGTGTGGTCCTGTCCGACACCAGCGCCTACGACCAGCACGACAAGATACGCCTCAAGTGAAACCCGGGAGCACGCAAGTGCATCCCACGCCAGACCTTGCGCCAACTGCATTGCAAAGACCTGACAGGAAACCTCGATGAACGACACGAACCGCGCCGATTCGCTGATCCGCATGGACAGCATCAAGAAGGTGTTCCTGACCGACGAAGTCGAAACGCATGCGCTGGCCGGCGTGCATTTCGACATCAAACGTGGCGAATACGTTTCGATCTCCGGGCCTTCCGGCTGCGGCAAGTCGACACTGCTCGCGATCCTCGGTCTGCTTGATACGCCGAGTGAAGGCACCTACACGCTCAACAACCGCGAGGTCGCCGACATCGGAGCCAGCGAACGCGCGCAGATCCGCAACCAGGAAATCGGTTTCGTATTCCAGGCGTTCAACCTGATCGGCGACCTCAGCGTCTTCGAGAACGTCGAATTGCCATTGACCTACCGAGAAGGCGTGTCAAAGGCGGAACGCCGCGACCGCACGATCGGTGCGCTCGAACGCGTCGGCATGGCGCATCGCGTGAAGCACTACCCTGCCCAGCTTTCCGGCGGCCAGCAACAGCGCGTCGCGGTCGCTCGCGCCTTGGTCGGCGCACCGTCAATTCTTCTCGCCGATGAACCTACCGGCAACCTTGATTCGAAGAACGGCGAAGCCGTGATGGCCCTGCTCGATGAACTGCACAAGGCCGGGTCAACGATCTGCATGGTCACCCACGACCCGCGTTACGCCGAATTTGCGGATCGCCGGATCTTCATGTTCGACGGTCGTGTTGTCGACGAAGCAACCATGCATCGCCTGCGCCACGAAGAGGACCAGCGTCTGATGCGCCCGCGCAGCGAACGTTCCGCGTCGTGACCGCAACTGCGCGCCAGATCGGTTTGGTGGCGCGCATCCATCGAGATGGCGTAAATGATCACCTCCCTTCTTTCCGAATGTGCGCGTGCGGTACGGCGTCGCCCTGGCCCGGTCATCGCCTCGATCATGGCACTCACGTTCTCGATTGCGCTGTTTGCCGCGATCATCAGCGTGCTGCAGGCATTCTTGTTTCGTCCTTCAATGGTGCATGACATCGATCGCGTCGTGCGCGTGCGCGAACGCATCAGCGCAAGCGCGAGCTCGGCGCTCCTCAACATGTCGCCACAGGTGTTCGAGGCGTGGCGACACGCGCAAACCGTGTTCGAGGACATGGCGGCCGCGACCAACCAGAACGTCGCCTTGCGTGGCAATGACACGAGTGACTCCGTTGCCGCTGGCATGGTCAGCTCGAATTTTTTCCATGTGCTCGGCATAACGCCGCAGCTCGGTCGCGATTTCGCCGACGGCGAGGACTTGAGCGGGCGCGACGGTGTCGTTCTCCTCGGCGATGGCGTCTGGCGCAATCGCTACAACGCCGACCCGAACATCCTGGGCCGTCAGCTGACCATCGACGGCCAGTTGCGCACGGTCATTGGCGTGATGCCGCCGCGGCTGATGCATCCATATGGCGCAGAATTGTGGTTGCCGCTGCGCATGGACGAAATGCTGCGCCAGGTCCACGGCAACTTCCTCTATGCGCCGGCAAGGCTGCGCGACGGCATTGACCTCGCGTCAGCGCAAGCAGGTCTCAGCGCACTGGCGGCCTCGATCCATCAGACCCAACCCACCCTGGACCGCGCCGACGCCGCGAGCTTGTCGGGCGTGCGCGATGAAGGTGTGCGCGATCTGCGCCCGACCCTTTGGCTGCTGTTCGCCAGCGCACTGTTCGTCGTCCTCATCGCCACACTGAATACCGCAACGTTGTTCTATGCTCAAGGCATTGCCGAAGCACAATCGACGCTCGTACGTCTGGCACTCGGCGCGAGTCGTGCGGCTTTGTTCCGTCGCGCGCTCGTACGCAGCGGCCTCGTCGTCGGCACGGCGCTGGTGCTCGCACTGATCGTCGCGCCGCACCTGTACGAGCCTCTGTTTGGTTTGAGCGGTGGCGCATCGATTCGAGAGTTCGACAGCGTCGCTCGGCTCGACCTGCCGACCGCAGCCTGGATCAGCTTGATTGCGGTGCTGGTCGCACTTGGCCTTGCCCTGCTCGATGTGCGCCAGGCGTTCGCCGCAGCGCCAGCTCTGGACTCGCGCACGCGTGGAGCGACGATCGATCGCACGATGCGCAGGCGCTTGTACGCCGCCACCGTCGCGCAGTGCGCACTGTCCTTCACGCTCGCAGCGACGGCTCTGCTCGTGACGATGAGCTATACGCGGTTGCTCAACATGGACCGCGGCTTCGACAGCCAGCATCTCAAGGTGGGCGACCTCGCCTTCCCGGCGACACGCTATCCGACGCCCGCATCGCGCGATGCACTGGTGACGCGATTGCTTGCCGCATTGCGCGCGCTGCCCGGCGTGCAGGCCGCAGGCGGATCAACGGTGACACCCGACTACGGCGGCGACTGGGGCGCAAGCTTCGTCGTGCCGGGGCGCGCACCCCTGCCCGATCCCGGCTTCGAATCGACCAACCATCGCCTGGTCACGCCGGACTATCTCGACACGATGCGCATCCCGCTGCTCGCCGGGCAGGGCTTCGACCGTGCCAATCCTGCGCGCGACGTCGATGCGGTGATCGTCTCGCACAGTTTCGCCGAACACACCTGGCCTCACGAGGACGCCGTCGGCAAGACCCTGGATCGACTCGGCTCACAACGCCAGCGAATCGCGCAACTGCACGTGATAGGCGTCGCTGCCGACGTCGTCGAAGCCGTGCGCGATCCGGATACGCCCGCCGCGCGCAGCTGGTATATGTCGACGACTGCAGGCAGCGTCTATGACTACGCGGCGATATCGGTTGCGGTGCGCGCCGACGCGCTGTCGCCACAGCTGACCGCAGACATCCAGCGCGCGCTGGCGCAAATCGATCCGGAACTGGCGTGGTGGAACCTGGCCCCGATGCAAACGCGCCTGACGGAAAACGTCAGTCGCGAACAGCTCAGCAGTTTTCTGTTCGCGACGTTCGCCGCATGTTCCCTGTTGATCGCCCTCGGCGGCTTGTATGCCGCCCTCGGCTTCCTCGTCGAAACGAGCCGCCGCGAATTCGGTATCAGGCTCGCGCTCGGCGCGCTGTCGCGACAGGTGCTGAGCGGGCTGCTCCTGCGCGCCATCGGCCTCGCAGCCTCAGGAGTCGTCCTCGGTGCACTGCTCGCCCTGCCGTTGATCCGGATCGTTGGCGCGTACGTGTACGGCGCATCGTTCGGCGATGCATGGACCATGCTGCCGCTCGGCATCGGCATGCTCGCACTTGCCCTGCTGGCCGGCTTCGTTCCAGCTCGGCGAGCGGCGCACACCGATCCTATCGTCGCGCTGCGACACGAGTAGAAGCCGGTCTCAGGCATCGCACGCAATGAATCGGCCGATCGATATCCAAATCACAACGGGGGCATGACCATGTTCGACACATCGCTCCAGGACCTTCGCTACGCGATGCGCACTCTGCTTGCGCGCCCAGGTTTTTCCGCTGCGGTCATTCTCACGCTCGCGCTCGGCATCGGCGCGAACACGCTCGTGTTCAGCCTCATCAATGGCATCTATCTGAAGGCGCTTCCGTATCGCGACGATGCTGCCCTGATCGACCTCAGCAACAGCTACTCGAAATCGGGGCCCGGCCGCGCAGGCGTTTCGATTCCCGACTACCTCGATCGCCGCGCCGATGTGCCGGCGCTCGCCGACAGCGCGCTGTATACCAATGCGAGCCTCAACCTGGCCACCGAAGGCGCACCGGAACGGTTGCGCGCGCTGCGTGTGACGCCTTCACTGTTCTCGACCTTGGGCGCGGGTGCGGCGCTCGGCCGCACCTTCACCGACGATGAAGCGCAAATCGGCAAGGAAAATGTTGTCGTGCTCGGCAACGCGCTGTGGCGCAATCGATTCAGTGCAGATCCCGGCATCGTCGGTCGCGACCTGCATCTCAATGGAGAAAATTGGCGTGTAGTCGGCGTGATGCCCGAGACCTTCATGTTCCCAAATCGGGACGTGCAACTGTACGCGCCGTTTGCGTTCACCGACGAACAAAAAAGCGATCGTCAACGTGGCCAGGAATTCTCCTACAGCGTCGCGCGGCTTGCGCCGGGTGCCGACGTCGCCCAGGTAAAAGCTCAATGCGACGCGATCAGCAATCGCAACTATGAACGCATCGGCGCGTCCGGCGTCGACGGCGCCGGGTTTCGTGCATACATGCAGGCAGCAGGATTCACGGTCACGGCGCAACCCTTGCGGACGCTGCTGGCCGGCGAAAACTCGCAGGTGTTGTTCCTGTTGCAAGGTGCCGTCAGCCTGGTCCTCCTGATCGCTTGTGCGAACATCGCCAATCTACTGCTGACGCGCTTTTCGACCCGACGCAAGGAGCTGTCCGTGCGTTCGGCGCTCGGCGCCAGGCGCGGGCGTATCGCCAGACAATTGTTGATGGAATCGCTGCTGCTGGCAATCGTCGGCGGCTCGATTGGCTTGGCAATCGCGCTCGCAGGAGCGAGGATCGTTGCCAGCTCCGGCCTGGTGCCGGATTGGGTCGTCCTCACACCCGATGCATGCGTCCTCGGATTCAGCCTGCTGCTGTCGCTGCTAGCTGGTTTCCTGTTCGGTCTAATCCCGGTGTTGTCCGCGATCGGTGCGGGGCCCCAACAGGCGCTGCGCGAAGCCGGTCGGCTGGGTGGTGGCGGACGCGGCGCGCGGCGGACGCGCAACGTACTCGTGGTCGTGCAGCTCGCACTCGCGGTGACTCTGCTTGCTGGCTCAGGCTTGTTGTTGCGCAGCTTCGCCAAGGTGCTGGACGAAAGTCCTGGCTTTCACAGCGGCAGTCTGCTCACCGCGGCCATCGCCCTGCCCGCGGGCAAATACAAAGACGGGCCCGCACGCGCACGGGGCTTTGCCCGCATTCTCGACGAAATCCGCAAGATGCCCGGTGTCAACTCTGTGGGGCTTGTGGATGCCATGCCATTTACCGGTGATGAAGGCGGCGCCAGCTATCGCGTTGACGGAGAAGTCGAGACAGGGTCGCCGCCACACGGCCACGTACTCAGCATCGATGAGGACTATTTCAAGGCAATGGGCATTCCAGTGCTGCGTGGACGCGCATTCACGCGTGCCGACTGGGACGCCGCCGCGCCGGTCGCCGTCATCGACGAGATGTTCGAGCGCAAGCGGTTTCCGAATGGCGATGCGTTGGGTCATCGCCTCAACATGGGATCGCCGCGCAAGCCCGACCTGTACACGATTGTCGGTGTAGTCGGCACCACGAAGTATATGGATCTCGCGTCACCGCCGCGCGAAGAGACCTACTACTTCAATTTCGCCAACACGCCGAGTGCCATCGCTTTGCTGAGCGTGCGCAGTTCGGTCGCTCCGGCCGCGCTGGTGCAGCCCTTGCGTGCCGCCATCCGCTCCGTGGACGCCGACCTGCCGCTGTTCGACATCAAGTCGATGGACGAACGCATCGATCTTTCGCTGGCCGGCCGACGCGTGCCGATGCAACTCATCGGCGTCTTCTCCGCCCTGGCCCTGTTGCTCGCTGCAATCGGCATCTACGGCGTACTCGCGTTCACGGTCGCCCAGCGCGCCGGCGAGTTCGGCGTGCGCATGGCGATTGGTGCCGATGCCACGCGCATTCGCCGGCAGGTGCTCGGAGATGGTGCGCGCCTGACTGCCATCGGGCTGGGCATCGGCGTACTCGGCGCATTCGCGCTCGGCCTCGGGTTGAAGAGCCAATTGTTCGGCGTGGGCAGCATCGATTTGACCAGCCTTGCGGGCGTCGTGCTGGTACTTGCCACAACCGCGCTCGTCGCCTGCTGGTTGCCGGCACGCCGGGCGGCGCGCATCACGCCGCTTGAAGCGCTGCGTTACGAATGATTGCTGCCGCAAACGCGACGGTATTCGCCTACTCCAGAGGAACTTCCATGCTTTCGATTCTGTTGCAGGACATACGCCACGCTGCGCGGCAGCTGCTGGCGCGTCCGGGATTTGCATTGTTCGCAATACTCTCGCTCGCGATCGGCGTGGGTGCAGAAACCACCCTGTTCAGCGCGGTCAATACCTATCTGTTCGCTGGCGTGCAAGGGGTCGGCGCGCCACAGGAACTGGTCGAGATTGACGGTATCCGGCGCGGCAACAATTACACGAGCTTCTCGTATCCGGACTTTCTCGACTACGCCGAACGTGTCAAATCGTCGGCCACGTTGTTCGCCTACCGCCTCGAAGCGGTGAACCTCACCGCCCACGACGAGCCACAGCGCAGCCTCAGCACGTTGGTGACTGGCAACTATTTCGACGCACTGCAGGTGGCACCCTATCGAGGTCGGCTGCTGAATGAGAATGACGATCGCAGCGATTCGGCGGCACCGGTCGCCGTCGCCACTTACGCGGCGTGGCGCAAATATCTGAATGCCGACGACGCAGCGATCGGCAAGCCCGTGATGATCAATGGACATGCGTTCACCCTGATCGGCGTGTCCGCACCGACGTTTCACGGACTCATCGGACTCTTCAGCACTGAGTTCTATCTGCCACTGAATCAACGCTCGCTGCTGCAGCCGGGATTGGCACAAGAGCTCGGCAATCGAAAATCTCGCTGGCTCTCGATCGGCGCACGTCTGGCGCCACAGGTGACGCCCGCTCACGTGGAACAGGAATTGTCCACGATCGCCACGCAACTCGCGGCCGAGTACGGAACCTCGAAAGACGAACCTGGCGTAAGCGTTTCAGCGTTGCGTTCGATGCCCGGCGAATTCCACGGCAGCCTGCTCGCATTTTCAGGCTTTCTGTTCGTGCTGATATCGATGATCCTGCTGGTTGCCTGCGTCAACGTCGCCGGCATGATGCTCGCGCGCGGCGAAGGACGCCGCTTTGAGATCGCCGTACGCTTCGCACTCGGCGCGAGTCGCGGAAGAATCATCTCGCAGTTGCTAGCGGAAAGCGCCTTGCTTGCCATCGCAGCAGGCATATCCGGAGTGGCGCTCAGCCTGTGGTGGTGCCGTTTGCTGGAACGGATTGATCTGCCGACACCAGTACCGGCGCTGCTGCAGATTCCGATCAGCGCAATGGTTCTGCTTTTTGCGCTGGGCTGCGTGTTCGCAACGACGCTGGGATTCGGGCTGATGCCTGCACTGCGCGCGTCCAATCGCGCGCCAGGCGCGAGCGAAGCTCTGGGCGGACGCCAGACGGCGGGCCGGCGCTCACGCATGGGCGCAGCGCTCGTTGTTGCGCAAATTGCGCTGACCCTGGTCCTGCTTGTGACCGGCGGATTGTTCCTGCGCGCCATGCAGCGCGCGACGGCGATTGATCTGGGCTTCGACGCGCAAAACGTGCTGGTCGCCGATTTCAACCTGCGTCCGAGTGGCTACGAGGAATCGCACCAACTGCGCCTGCAACAGTCGCTGGTCGAACACGCCCACGCGCTGCCCGGCGTGCAGCAGGCCAGTCTCGCCGCGGTGACGCCATTGAGCATGGATCGCATGGAGATGGGCAGCTTCCAGGTCGCGGGAGTAAGCGAGGATGAATTATCGCCGGACGTCAACCTGGTTTCGCCGGGCTATTTCGCAACCCTTGAAATCAAGTTGCAAGGACGCGACTTCGACGCGCACGACGCGAAAGGCAGCGGCGACGTCGGCGTCGTCAATACCGCGCTCGCGCATCGGCTTTCTGCAGATGGCGATGTACTCGGCCACACTTTCAGCTATGGCGAAGGCAAGGACATTCGCCAGCTGACCGTGATCGGTATTGCTGCCAACGGACGCTACGCATCGATGTCCGACGTCAATCAACCATTCCTGTTCCTGCCGCTGGCGCAATGGCCTCATGCCGAAACATCGCTGGTCGTGAAATCGAAGCTGCCGGCCAACGCGTTCGCGCAACAGCTGCACGGAGAACTGCGCACGCTGGATGCATCGCAGCCTGCCGGCCAGGTGCGTCCACTCAGCGACTTCATCGCGCTGTCGCTGTTGCCACAACGCATTGCCGGCTTGATGTCACTGGCGCTCGGCGCGCTCGGACTGCTGCTCGCTGTCATCGGTCTGTATGGATTGATCACGATGCACATCGCCAGCCACACGCGTGAATTCGGCGTGCGTCTCGCGCTCGGCGCCAGCCCGGCACGCATCCTGCGAGAGGTCATGCGCCGCGGCACGCGACTGCTCGTGATCGGCTTGAGCATAGGCGCGCTGCTGTCGCTGGGTTGCGCGAAGTTGATATCGAGCCTGCTGTTTGGCGCGAATATCGGCGATGCCTCCGTATTCGTGATCGGCGCAATCGGACTCGCTGCCGCTGCGCTCTTCGCCTGCTGGTTGCCCGCGCGAAACGCAGCGCGCACGGCTCCGATGGAGGCCTTGCGGCATGAATGACATGGTCGCAATACCGCATACCCGAGCCACGGCACAACGACGAAGTGCCGCGCGATGAATTGCCCGTTGACCGACGTCGCAGACAGGAGACGATGATGTTCGACAACCTCATGCAGGACCTGCGCTACGGCCTGCGCGCGCTGATGAAGAAGCCCGGCTTCACCGCTGCCGCGCTGCTTACGCTCGCCCTCGCGATCGGCGCGAACACGCTGGTGTTCAGCCTGATCGAAGGCATCTATCTCAAGCCGTTGCCTTACCGCGACGACGCCGCCCTGATCGATATCGAGAACACGTATCCAAAGATGGGCCTCGCCGCGACCGGCGCGTCGATCCCCGACTATCTCGATCGCCGCGAACAGGTCCCGGCACTGGCCGACAGCGCGCTCTACACGGGCGACAATTTCAACCTCGCCGAAAGCGGGGCCCCCGAGCGCGTGCACGGCATCCGCGCAACGCCGTCGCTGTTCTCGACGCTCGGCGTCAGCGCGGCGCTTGGCCGCACCTTCACCGCCGACGAATCAATTTCGGGACGCGACAAAGTCGTTGTGCTCGGCAATGCCTTGTGGAAGAACCGGTTCAATGCGGACGCGTCAATCGTCGGCCGTGAATACCGTCTCAATGGCGAGAACTATCGCGTCGTTGGCGTGATGCCGGATGGCTTCATGTTCCCGGATCGGGATACGACGATCTATGTGCCGTTCGCCTTCACCGGCGCGCAGAAAGCCGACGATCAGCGCGGTACGGAATTTTCGACCTCGATCGCACGGCTGGCGCCGGGCGCAACGCTCGCCGACGTGAAGGCGCAATCGGACCTGGTGATCCGACGCAATTTCGATCGCATCGGATCGATCGGCGGCAAGCAAGGCGAGCAGTTCGCGCAATTCATGCGCGCCGCGGGTTTCACGGTCAATGTACGCCCACTGCGTAGTCTTCTCGCCGGTGAGCATGGGAAAATGTTGTCACTGCTGCAGATCGCGGTCGCGCTGGTGTTGCTGATCGCCTCGGCGAATATTGCAAACCTGTTGTTGACGCGGATGTCTGCGCGCCAGAAAGAGTTCAGCGTGCGAACCGCACTTGGTGCAAGTCGTTTGCGCATTGCGCGGCAATTGCTGATCGAGGCAGTGCTACTCGCGCTGATCGGCGCTGCACTCGGCGTCGCCATCGCCATCGTCGGCCAGACACTCGTTGCAAAGTCCGGCCTGCTGCCGGACTGGGTTTCACTCGGCCTCAACGGGCACGTGCTGCTGTTCACCCTTGCCCTCGCCGTCGGCGCGGGATTGCTGTTTGGCCTCTTTCCCGCGCTTTCAGCCGGCATTTCACGTCCGCAACAGGTGCTGCGCGAAAGCGGCCGGCTCGGGGGCGGAGGCCGCGGCGCCCTGGCGTTACGCAACGCGCTGGTCGTGACCCAGCTTGCGCTGGCCGTCGCACTACTGGCGAGTGCAGGGCTGCTCATGCGCAGCTTCGCCAAGATCATCGTCGAGAGTCCGGGCTTCGACGCACACGGCGTGTTGACCGCCGCCCTCGCGTTACCTCCGGGAAAATATCCGGACGCCCCCTCGCGCGCTCACGTCATGGCGCGCATTCTCGATGCTGCGCGCACACTGCCGGGCGTCAGCGCAGCGGGTCTGACCGACGTGCAGCCGATGTCCGGCGCGGTGAATGGATCGAGCTATGCGCTGGTCGGCCATCCAAACAACGGCGCCACGCCGCACGCCTACGTGCGCACGGTCGATGCCGACTATTTCAAGGCGATGGGCATCGGACTGCAGCGCGGGCGCACGTTCAATGCCGACGACTGGAACAGCGCCAACAAGGTTGCACTCATTGACACCCTGTTTTCGCACAAACGGTTTCCGAACGGCGATGCAATCGGCCAAGTGCTCGACCTCGCCCGGCCCGGCGTGACCGACCAACATTACACCATCGTCGGCGTGGTCGACACGGTCAAGAATGGTGACCTCGGCGAGGACGTGAGCCAGGAGACCTATTACCTCGACTATGGCCAGTCACCAACCGACACGGTCGCGGTGGTACTGCGCACGCAAGGCGCGCCAGCCGCGCTCGCCGCACCGTTGCGCGAAGCCATCCATGCGATCGATCCCGAGCAACCCCTGTTCGACGTGTTGACGCTCGACCAGCGCCTGCAACGGTCGCTGACCGGACGCCGCGTGCCTATGCAACTGATTGGCGTATTCGCAGCGCTTGCGCTGCTGCTCGCAGCGGTCGGCATCTATGGCGTGCTCGCATTCGCAGTCGCGCAACGCACTGGCGAATTCGGAGTCCGCATGGCAATCGGTGCTAGCGCCGCACGCATCCGCCGGCAGGTCCTTGGCGACGGCGCACGCCTGATCGGGCTGGGAATCACTGCCGGCGTTGTCGGTGCGTTTGCGCTCGGACTCGTGCTGCGCAGTCAGTTGTTCGGTGTCGGCAGTATCGATCTGCCGAGCCTGACCGTGGTCGTACTGCTGCTGTCGCTGATCGCCCTGCTCGCCTGCTGGCTCCCCGCACACCGCGCCGCATGCATCGCCCCGATCGAGGCGCTACGAAATGAATGACTTGCGCATTCGACGGGGGCTCGAGCTAGCGTCGCCAGGTGCCTCGGGCAAGGCGAAATAGCCGCGTGTTCGAGAACTTGCGAGCAGATTTCATGCAGAGCTGCCGAATGCTGGCAGCAAGGCCCGGCTTTGCACTCGCGGTTGTCCTTACGTTCGCGCTCGGCATCGGCGCGAACAGCGCGATCTTCAGCCTCATCAACGGCTTGCTTTTGCGACCGCTGCCGTACGCCGACAGCACACAACTGGTCTACATCTACAACAGCTATCCAAAGATGAACCAGGAAACGTCGGGCATGACGGTTCCCGACTATATCGACCACCGCGATCAGGCTGACGCCCTCGCCGACAGTGCGCTCTACCACGAGCGCAGCTTCAATCTCGCGGCAGAAGGCGCGCCGCAGAATCTCACGGGAATCGTGGCCACGCCGTCGCTGTTCACGACGCTCAAGGTGAGCGCTGCGCTCGGGCGAACCTTCAGTGCCGACGAAGCGGAAGTCGGACACGAGCACGTCGTGATCCTGAGCGATTCGCTGTGGAAGAATCAGTTCGCGGCGGACACGACGATCGTCGGGCACGACATCCGCGTGAATGGCGACAGCTATCGCGTCATCGGCGTGATGCCAAGCGATTTTTCGTTTCCCAATCGCAACGTTCAGCTGTGGGCCGCGTTTGCATTCACGCCGATGCAGAAAAGCGACGCGATGCGCGGCTTTGATTTTGCACGCAGCATCGGCCGTCTGAAACCGGGCGCTTCCATTGCGCAGCTCGACGCACAATTCGATGCGATCACGCGCCGCAACGCGGCACGCCTCGCTGGCACGGGTGGCGACACGAACAACTACGGCAGCTTCATGGAGAGTTCGGGCTTTGCCGGACGCAGCAAAAGCCTGCACGATCATCAGGCCGGCGACGTCAAGCCCCTGCTGTGGTCGCTGCAGGCCGTGGCCGTCGCTGTATTGCTGATCGCCTGCGCCAATATTGCGAACCTCATGTTGCTGCGTGTCTCATCGCGGCGGAAGGAGCTTGCATTGCGCTCCGCGCTCGGCGCCGGGCGCGCACGCATTGCGCAGCAAGTCCTGATGGAGAGCCTACTGCTCGCGCTAGTCGGGGGCGCGCTTGGCATCGTCGTGGCGGAAGCTGGTTTGCTTCTGGCGCATACGCTTGACCTCGATGGCGATGCGCGCGGATTCCGTGTCGACATTGGCGGCGTCGTGCTCGCGGTCACGGCGATACTGACGCTCGCGAGCGCACTGCTGTCGGGCTTGATTCCCGTTCTCTCATTGACGCGTACCCGACCGTCCGAAGTTCTCAAGGACGGTGCGCGCGGCAGTGTCGGCAGCCGCCTCGCACGCGCGACGCGCGACGGCCTCGTCGTGATGCAGATTGCACTGGCCGCCGTGCTGCTTGTTGGCACCGGCCTGCTGGTCCACAGCTTCGCTCTGATGCAGCGCCAGAGCCCAGGCTTCGAGAGCAGCCATGTGCTCAGCGCCAGCGTGCACCTGCCACCAAATCGTTACAAGAATAGCGCCGCCGCCGCGCCTTTTCATGAGCGCCTGCTCGCTGATGTACGCGCGCTGCCTGGCGTGAAGTCAGCGGGCATCGTCGGATCCATGCTGTTCGCGAACGACGATTCCTCAGCCGCCTACTACGTCGAAGGACGTGAAGTGTCGGATGCACAACCGGAGCCGTTCGGTTACCTGCAGACCGTCGACGAGGACTTCTTCAAGACCCTGCAGATTCCGCTGCTGCAGGGGCGTGCATTCCTTGCCAGCGATGACGCGGCTTCCGAGAAGGTCGTCATCGTCGATGAACTCCTTGCGCAGAAATATTTCCCGAACGCGAGCGCACTGGGTAAGCGCATAGCGATGCGCGATGTCAGGAACGAGCTAGCATGGCAGACCATCATCGGTGTGGTCGGTACGGTCAAGCGCAACAAGCTCTATGAAGACACGACGACCGAAACCTTCTATGAGAATTTCCGCCAGAGCCCGACGCGTCTCTTCACGCTTGTGATGAAGACCGAGCTGCCCGCCGCGGAGTTGATCGGCCCACTGCGCACGATCATGCAGAAAATCGACCCGGAACAGCCCTTGTTCGACATCAAGACCATGGACGAACGCATCGACGCCTCGCTCGATGATCGCCGCACGCCCATGCTGCTGATGATCCTGTTCGCCAGCTGCGCCTTGCTGCTCGCTGCCATCGGCATCTACGGCGTACTTGCCTTCAGCGTGGCCCAGCGCAACGGCGAGATTGGCGTGCGCATGTCGCTCGGTGCGCAGCAACGCGACATCCTGCGACTCGTGCTGGCCTATGGCGGCCGATTGGCGGGCATCGGATTGCTAGCGGGTCTCGCGGTTGCCTTGCTGCTGGCGCAGTCGCTGCGCACTGTGTTGTTCGATATCGATGTGACCGATCCACTCACACTTGTCGCCGTCGTCGCCGTCACCATGACTGCAACGCTGCTGGCCTGCTGGCTACCCGCACGCCGCGCCGTGCGCATCGCACCGATGGAGGCACTCCGGCATGAATGAGGCCTCCGCATCCCTTCTTGAACCCAGCGTCACATTGAGGCCACGTCGATGAACATCCTTCCTGATCTGCGTTTTGCCGTCCGCAGCTTGCGCAGCCACCTGGGTATCGCTGCATTTGCAGTGCTCACACTTGCGGCCGGCATGGCCGCCGCGATCGCGATCTTCTGCGTGATCGATGCGGTGCTGTTGCGCGCGTTGCCGTATCCCGATGCGGGTCAGCTGGTGCAGGTTCGCGAACGTGCCGACGACGGCCATTCGATGGCGCTCGCCTTTCCAAACTACGCAGACTTCACCGCCACCGTCGACCAGTTCTCGTCGATGTCCTTCCACGCCGCCAATTCGGGCACGATCAACAGCGGTGACACGACGCTGCATGCGACGGTCGATGCGAGCGGCGGGGACTTCTTTCGCACCCTGGGTGTTGCACCTCAGCTCGGACGGACGTTTTCCGCAGGCGAACACGACAAGGTCGCTGTCGTCGGCTACGGACTCTGGCAAGGCTTGCTGCATGCGCGTGCCGACGTCCTCGGCAGCACGATCGACCTCGATGGCGAACGCCACACCATCATCGGCGTGATGCCGGCCGAATTCGCGTTCCCGCAGGACACCGTTGCCTGGAGGCCCATGCTCGATGATCCCGGCACCTCGCGCAGCGCGCACAACTTCGAGGCGATCGGGCGCCTGCGTGTCGCAACCGGATTGGGTCAGGCGCGCGTCGCGGCGGACACGCTGGCCACCGGCCTGAAGGCGCGCTACGGCAAGAGCACCGATGCGGTCGGATTCGATCTCCAGTTGCTCGGCGACGCGATCGCCGCGCCCGTGCGCAGTGCGCTGCTCGTGCTCGCAATGGGCACGCTGTTCCTGCTGCTGATCGCCATCAGCAATACGACCAACCTGTTGCTCGCGTTGAACGCATCGCGCTCGCGCGAGCTCGCCGTACGAGCAGCGCTCGGCGCGAGCAAGATGCGACTGGCACGCCAGGTGCTGTTTGAAAGTCTGATCATCGCGAGTGCCGCATGCGTCATCGCGCTCGCGCTCGCGGCAGCGGCGATTCGCATCCTCGTCGGCCTCGCCGGCGTCAGCTTGCCGCGCGCTGGCGGCATTCATGTGGGCGTGAGCAGCGTCGCGATCAGCGCCTTGGCGGCCATCGTGATCGCAGCCATCACCGGCGGCGCCGTTCTTTGGAGCAGCCGCCGCCGCAGCACGATCGGCGAACTGCGCGAGAGCGGCCGAGGTCAATCGCCGGGCCGCAGCCATTTGCGCACGCGCACTTCACTCCTGGTTGGGCAGACCGCGCTGACGACCATCCTGCTTGCCGGAGCTGCATTGCTCGGACGCAGTTTCCTGACCTTGCTCGCGGTAGATCCCGGCTTCGATGCGGAAGGCGTTGTCAGCATGGAAGTTTCGCAGGCGTGGACGCGCGACGCGACGACAGCACTCGCAACGGCACGCCGCTACGGCGAACTGATGAGCGCTTTCGCACAATTGCCCGATGTCGGCGCTGTCGGCGGTGTGAGTAGCCTGCCGCTCACTGCGAGCGGGGCGAACGGATCGTTCTGGGATGGCGGCGTCACCCGCTTTGAACCGCCATCGCCCACCATCGGCGAAGCCGAGTTCCGGGTCGCCAGCGCCGACTATTTCAAGGCGACCGGCATTCCGCTATTGCGCGGACGAACCTTCGCCAGCAGCGACCGGCCTGACGGCGAACATGTTGCCGTGATCAGCGCGGCCGCCGCGCATGCGACCTGGGGCGACCGCGATCCGATCGGTCAGAGCATCCAGTTCGGCAACATGGACGGCGACATGCATCCGTTGACGATCGTCGGCGTCGTTGGCGATGTGCATGAGCGCCGCCTGGACCGCGCGCCGAGCGGCACCATCTACGTCGATCTCGATCAGCGGCCGATGGCTGCGGCCGAGTTCAATATCGTGGTGCGTTCAAGCCTTGCCGCTGCCGCGTCGATGGGCGAGCTGCGCAGCAAGATGCAAAGCATCGGTGCCGGCATCCCCTACAGCCTGCATCCGCTCACCGAAGTCCGCGCCAGCGCGCTCGCAGACCGCCGCTTCAGCCTGATCCTGCTCGGTGCGTTTGCCGCTGTCGCGTTCGTACTCGCAACCGGAGGTCTGTACGGTCTTATGGCCTTCGTGGTCGGACAGCGCAAGCATGAATTCGCATTGCGTCAGGCACTGGGCTCGTCGCGTCCGCACATCGCACGCCTCGTACTCGGCGGCGGGCTGCGCATCGGCGCGTGCGGAATCGCGATCGGCATCGTTGCTGCGCTGATAGGCGCGCGTGCTGCGGGCAGCCTGCTGTACGGCGTGCCTGCCAGTGATCCGCTCACCTTGATCGGCGTAAGTCTGCTGTTGCTTCTCACCCTGCTGCTCGCCTGCCTGTTGCCCGCACGCAGCGCGTGCGCAGTCGCTCCGCGCGAAGCCTTGAGTTGAAAGGCAGACCATGAGCTTTTTCCTGCATGACATTCGTGACGCCGTGCGCGGTATCGCCAAGCGACCAGGCTTTTCGGCGCTGGTGATCGGCGTGCTCGGTACCGGTCTCGCCTGCGTCATCTTCATGCTCAGCCTGCTCAACGGATTCGTCTTGCGGCCGCTGCCATTCGCGCAGCCCGAGCAATTGTTGCAGGCGGGATTTTTCGGCGACGGCGGCCTCGGCGATGTGTTTCCGGTCAACAGTACCGATCTCATGCAGATCCAGCGTCACCTTGCGGCGAGCGCCGACGTCGCGGCCGTGGCGAGATCGACGATCAACCTCAGCAAACGCGACAAACCGAAACGCGTGAACGGCGGCCACGTGAGCGCAAACCTGTTCCACGTTCTGGGTGTGGCGCCGATACTCGGCCGCGATTTTTCCAGTGCCGATGAACGTCCGGGCGCACCGGCGGTGGCGATGTTGTCGCACACACTGTGGCAGAGCAGCTATGGCGGCGACCCTGCCATCGTCGGTCAGCAGATTCGCGTCGATTCGCAGCCAGCCACGGTGATCGGCGTCATGCCGGAAAATTTCAGCTATCCGCGCACGGAAGTCATCTGGGTTCCAGCAACTCTGGCCGAAGGCATCAAGCCTGACGACCATGTGTATTGGGTGGTCCTGCGCAAGCATGCAGGCGTCACCGACGCTGGCGTCCGCAGCGCTTTCGAGACCTGGTTTGCCGATGGCGCGCGCGCAGATCCGGAGCGTTTCCGCAGCCAGAGTCCTCGTGTCGAACCACTCGCCTACATGGCTGCCGACCGCACGACGCGTTCGACGCTCGGCTACATGATCGCAGCGGTCCTGATGGTGTTGCTGGTCGCGTGCGCGAATGCGGCGAACCTGCTGCTGACGCGCACGCTGGGACGCAGCCAGGAGCTGTCGCTACGCGTGGCCCTGGGCGCGAGTCGCAGGCGCCTGGTGACGCACCTATTGGTCGAAAGCCTGTTGCTGAGTCTGATCGCAACCGTGCTGGCGTTGCTGCTCGCACGCGCTGGTCTCGCCTGGCAACACGCGATGATGCGCGAGTCCGAATCCTTCCCGCTCTGGCTGCGCTTCGACATCGATGGCACCGTCGTGCTGTTCGCTGTCGCCGCGGCGTTGCTCACCGCGCTCGTCACCGGCGTGCTGCCTGCGCTGCGCGCCGGCGACATGGCCACCGCGGGCACGCTACGCGCGGGTGCAAGCGGGGTCGCCGGCGGCGGCTTCGCGCGCGTCAGTCGCGTTCTGGTCATTGGCGAGGTCGCGTTGTCGTGCGCGCTGCTGATCTGCGTCGGTACCCTCGTGCGTGGCATCCTCGTGCTCGACCACAGCGACCTCGGCATCAATACCGACCACCTGCTGACCGCACGCCTTGCCTTGATGAAGAGCGCCTATCCGACGGACGCAGACCAGCAGCATTTGTTCGAGCGCCTCGGAGAACGCCTGCGCGCAGATGCCGGCGTGGTCGATGCGACCGTCAGCACTGCATTGCCCGGGACGTACTACAACGAAGCCCATGACGTGTTACCCAGCGGCGCCGTGCCCGGTAACGGCACACTGCCGCAAGTCTATTCCGGCGACGTCGACGAACATTTTCTTGCGGCGTACGGGATCAAGCTGGAACAAGGCCGTTTCTTCAACAGCAGTGACCGCGCCGACAGTGCGCGCGTCGCCGTGGTCGACCGCAAATTCGTCGAGCACTACGGCAACGGAGAATCCGTGCTCGGGCGCCAGTTCCGCCTCGATCCACGCGACCCGAAGGGCCGCATGCTTGCGATCGTCGGCGTGATCGGCCCATTAACCCTTGATACTCCTGGCTTTGGCTCACAACCGGCATTGTTGATGCCGCTGACGCAGCAGATATGGCGCATCGCCAGCGTTGCCGTGCGGACGCGCGACGACCCGCACGCGTTCGCGCCACGCTTGAACGAGATCATGCGCGAGGTAGACGCCGACACGCCGCTGTACTGGGTGCGCGACTATCCGGCGGTGATTGACAGCATGACCATCGGCGAGCGCTCGGTGGCAAAGAGTTTCGGCATCTTCGGCGTCATCGCGCTGATCCTCGCCGCCGCCGGCCTGTACGGCGTGCTCGCATTTGCTGTCGGGCGCCGCACACGCGAAATCGGCGTGCGCCGTGCACTCGGCGCACAGGCGGGACAGGTGCTGCGCAATGTCTTCGGTCGCAGCCTGACGCAGCTGGGTATCGGACTTGCGATCGGCGTCGTCGCAGGCGTGGTGTTCGCTCGTCTGCTCACGGGTTCGCTGCAGAGCATCCCGACCACCGATCCATTCGTCGTGATCGGCGCGCTCGCCGTGCTCATGCTCGCGGCGCTGACGGCGGTTATCCTGCCGGCACGCCGAGCACTGCGCGTCGATCCGATGGTGGCGCTGCGCCATGACTGAACCTGCCACGTCTGCTGCACGTATCCGCGCTTTGCCGGAGAAGCCATGAACACATTCGATCTGCGCCACGCGCTGCGCCGGCTGGCGCGCAGCCCCGCCTTCAGCGCAATCTCCTTCCTGCTGCTGGGACGCGCCTTCGGCGCGTTCGCCTGCGTGTTCAGCGTCGTCTACGGGCTGCTCTACAAGCCGCTGCCGTATCCCCACTCGGAGCGCCTTGTTTCCGTCGAAGCGCGCATTCTCGGCATTCCGTCCAACGTAGGTCTATCTGTGCCCCTGCGTGACGAGATTGCGCGCAATGCGCGCACGCTGGATGGGGTGGCTGCATTTCGCACAAGCGAATCAACCCGGCGCGACGAAACCGGCATGCGCATCGACTCGATGCAGATCGCCAGCGTTGAACCCACCCTGTTCAGCCTGCTCGGCGCGCAGGCGGCGCGCGGGCGCCTTTTTGCGGATGAGGACATCGCCCAGGGTGCGGCGCGCAACGCGATCATCTCGTGGGACGAATGGCAGCAGCGCTATGCGGGCGCGACCGATGCGATCGGCCAGCGCCTGCGCCTGGAAGACAAGGACTACCGCGTCGTCGGCGTGCTGCCAAAAGGCTTCGTGTTCCCGTCGAGTCAAACGCGAGTATGGCTGCCGCTCGGCTTCAGCGCAGACGAGCGCGCACGATCGCAGGCGGCCAGCCTGGTCGGAATGTCCGTGCTCGCCCGCCTGCGGCCGGACATCGAACCTGTCGCTGCGCAGGATGAACTGACTGGCATCGCAAAGGCGATTCCGCAGCTCGATGGCGTCTACGGTTCCCGTTTCCATTTACTGGTCGAGCCGCTGCGTTCACGCTGGATCGGTGACCGACGTCAGTCGCTGCTGCTGATGCTGCTGGCCGTATCGATGGTGTGGCTGATTACCGCTGCGAATGTCGCCAACCTCTGTCTCGCACAAGCATTGGCGCGACGACACGAAGCGGCATTGACCGCCGCATTGGGTGCCGCGCCGTGGCGGCATGCACGCGCTGCCTTGATCGAAGTGGTGATGCTCTGCGGCGCCGGTGCATTACTCGGCTGTGCATTGCTGCCGGGCGGTCTCGCACTGCTGCGACATTTCGATTTGCTGCCGCAAGGAGCGCCGCAGGCGATCGGCATCGACATGCCGACGCTCGCGCTCGTCGCCGCGCTCACGGCATTGTTGTGCGCAGCGCTCACGCTTGCGCGACTGTCGGTGCAGCGCGGCAACCTGCATGACATGATCCGCCACGGCAGCTCGCGCCAAACGCCGGGAAGAAGCTCGCAAGCCGTGCGCAAGACGCTGGTCATTGCCCAGGTCGCGCTGACTGTCGCCCTGCTGTTCGGCATCGGTGTGCTGTTGCGCAGTTCGCACAACCTGCTTGCCGAGGACATCGGCTTCGATCGCAACCATCTGCTCTACGTCGGCCTGGACGATTTCGTTCCCGCCGATGCGACGCCGGAGCTGCGCGCATCGCGCCGGAGTGCCCTCGCCGAGCGCGCGCGCGCGCTGCCGGGCGTTGTGGCGGCTGGACTCGGCAACATGGTGCCGTTCAGCGCCAGCGTCAGCACCACTCATTTCACTCCGCCCGGACAACAGGACGCCAAGAAGACACCGGTCGGCTATACCCAGGACGTGGACGCTGGTTACTTCACCGCGCTGGGCGTGCGATTCCTGCGCGGCCGCGATTTCAGCGCTGACGAAGTGCATGCGCGCGCGCCAGTGGCTATCGTCGACGAATTGTTCGTCAAGCGCCATTTTGGCGATACCGACCCGGTCGGCCAGCACTTCGGCATTGGTACCGGCCCGGACACACCCGATCACGAAGTGACCGTCGTCGGTGTGGTGCCGACGCTCAAGCAGCGCGCACTTGATGAAGCGCCCGACTATGTCTCGTTCTACCAGCCCGATCCGGCGCCGCGGCATGCGGCCCTCGTGCTGCGCACAACGGTCGATCCCTCCACACTGATCGCCCCGTTGAAAGCACTGGGCGATGAGCTCGCAGCCAAGGACTCTATCGGGCCGATCGTCGCACTGAACGAACGCATTGCCGACACCTTGCACGACCGCTCACGACTCAACACGCTGCTGGGCCTGCTCGGTGCCACCGCGCTGTTGCTGGCGGCGGTAGGGTTGTACGCGGTGCTCGCCTATGCCGTGCGACTGCGCGTGCCGGAGTTCGGCGTACGCATGGCGCTCGGCGCACGCGCTTCGCACCTGCGGCGCCATGTGCTCGGTCAGGGATTGAGCCTGATCGGATTCGGTCTCACCCTTGGCCTGCCGCTCGCCTGGGGTTTCGCGCGGTTGCTGTCAGCGAAGCTGTTTGGCGTGAGCACGTTCGACCTGCCGACCCTGGCTGCCGTCGCGTCCGTGCTCGCGGCGATCGGCCTCTTCGCTTGCTGGTGGCCGGCGCAACGCGCGGCGCGTGTCGATCCCGTGATTGCCCTGCGCGACGAATGACCCACTTGCCTCTTCAGGAACACACCATGATCCATCTCGACAGTCTCGAAAAATCCTTCCCACTCGCCAGCGGCCGCAGCTGGGTCTTGCGCAATATCAAGCTGGACATTGGCTCGGGCGAATTCGTCACCGTGATGGGCCCGTCCGGCGCCGGAAAAAGTTCGCTGCTCAACATCCTCGGCCTCATGGACCACGAATGGCAGGGCGAATACGTGCTCGACGGCGTATCCGTCGGCAAGCTCAACCCGAAACAGCGCCAGAACCTGCAGCGCGAAAAAATCGGTTTCATCTTCCAGCACTATCACCTGATCGATGACCTGAAGGTCTGGGAAAACCTCGACCTGCCGTTGCAATACCGCGATGTGCCGGCGAAGGAACGCGCGGCCCAGGTCGCCGACCTGCTCGACCGCTTCAACATTGTCGGCAAGAAGGACCTGTACCCGAGCCAGCTTTCGGGCGGCCAGCAGCAGCTCGTCGCCGTCGCGCGCGCAGTGATCACCAAGCCGGTGCTGCTACTTGCGGACGAGCCTACCGGCGCACTGCATTCGAGCCAGGCACGCATCATCATGGATCTCCTGCACGAACTGCATCGCGACGGCATGACCATCGTGCAGGTGACCCATAACGAGGAATATGCAAAGGAAACTCAGCGCAACGTGAAGCTGTTCGACGGCTGGCTGGAACAGGCCATCCCCGCTTGACACCTTGCGCAAGCGAAGGTCGCACCGCACGATGCGCAAAAGGAGGATCCATGCCACCCAGGGAACGCCCCAGCATCCTGATTGCCGACGACCAGCGCGACGTGCGCGAGGCACTGCGCCTGCTGTTCAAAGCCGAGGGCATCGATGCGATCTGCGTGGACGGCCCGCGCGCCGCGCTTGAGGCATTGCGCGCGCAGCGCTTCGGCGCCGCGCTGATCGACCTCAATTACACGCGCGACACGACCTCGGGCATGGAAGGTCTCGAACTGCTGCGCGACATCAAGAAGCTCGATGCCGATCTGCCGGTCGTCGTGATGACCGCGTGGGGCACGATCCATGTCGCGGTCGAGGCGATGCGGCATGGCGCCGGCGACTTCATCGAGAAGCCGTGGGACAACCAGCG
>JBDSXV010000058.1:0-2821 GCA_039926025.1 Dokdonella sp. | reverse complement strand
GGATTCGAAACATGTTCTCTCCCGTATCGGGTCCGCGCCGCAGCACGGAACCATGCTGGGCCCACGACACATCGCGACGGGAACGCATCCTTGACTGTCGTCGGATGGATCTGGGCGTGGACGAGCGAAACGCGTGCCGATGAGTTCCTCTCCCGAACCATACGGCGGCGTACTGTCGAAGTTATCGAGGTCGGGGCAGTCCGTCAAATGCACTGCAACATGGGTGGGCCGCATGGGTGCGTACAAGCGCCTTCGCCACGAACGCAGCGGAGCGCAAAGTGAGCCGGCAGGGCGATCTACAGCGGCAACTGCAAGCGCGCAACACAACCGCGCGCATCGCGCCGGTTTTCAAGCGTGAGCGCGCCGCCATGCGCTTCGAGGATCTGCCGCGCGAGCACGAGGCCGATGCCGGAGCCGCCGGGCTTGGTCGTGAAGAACGGCACGAACAGGTTCTCGCTCTGCGGCAGGCCCGGGCCATTGTCGATGACTTCGACGACGAGGCTGGCGTTCGCAACCAGCCAGCGCAGCAGCACGTGGTCGCCGCCGGTCAAGGCGGCATCGGTCGCGTTCTGGATCAGGTTGATCAGGGCTTGTTCGATCTGTTCAAGGTCCGCGCGCAGCAGGATCGGGCCGGGGCCGTCGATCGTCACCGTAATGCGTTGTTCGAGGCGTGCGGCACGCTGCGCCAGTGCGCCGAACTCGAACTCGCGCGGATTGGGTGGCGGCAGGCGGGCGAGCTGGGTGTAGCGCGACATGAAACGTGCGAGCGCTTCGGCGCGATCCCCGATCACCTGCAAGCCGCCTTGCACATCCTCGCGCCAATCGGTCGGCAAGGGTTCTGCATCGGTAAGTTTCGCGAGCGTGCCGGCCATCGAACGGATCGGCGCGAGTGAATTGTTCAGCTCGTGTCCGAGCACGCGCAGCAGGCGCTGCCAGGCGAGACGTTCCTCTTCGCGCAGGGTGCGGCTGAGATCGGTGACCACCAGCAGGTCGTGCGGCAGTCCGTTTTCGCGGAAACGCGCACGACGTACTTCCCAGCGACCGCTGCCGCCGGGGAAACTGCGTTCGACCATGCGCACGTCGGTGATGGCGAGACAGTCGCCGAGATCGAGCGCCTGCGCCGTGCGGCCGATCAGGTCAGCCGATGTTGCAGACAGCAAATGTTCGGCGGCCGGATTGGCGAGTTTGAGACGGCCGTCGGCATCGAACGCGAGCACGGCGATATCGAGCGCAGCGATGACCTTGGCCAGCAGTGCACTTTTCTCCTCGACCGAGAGGCGCTGCTCGCGCAGGGTCTGCGACAGTGCGTTGATCTCGAGCACGACTTCACCGATCGCATCGCCGCGCTGTGCGCGCGAACCGCGCAGGCTGTAGTCACCCTCGCGCAGGGCTTCGAGCAGGTTCGACAAGGTGTAGAGAGGGAACACGATACTGCGCCGCAACGCGAACACGAGACCGAGGCTGAGCAGCGCGATCGCGCACCAGATCGCGATCGCGGCGCCGAGGCGATCTTCCATCGTGAACCAGAGCGCGACCGCCAGCGCGAGCAGAGCCGGCGCCGTCGCGAGCAAGGCTGCGACGAGAACGCGCGTCTCGTAGTTCCAGTGCGATGCCTTCCTCACGAGCGTTCGCTGCCGACGTGGCTGGGGAGATATCTATCATCCAATCCCGTATTTCTCCATGCGTCGATACAGTGAAGGCCGACTGAGGCCGAGCAGGGTGGCGGCGCGCTGGATATTGCCACCGGTGCGCTCGAGTGCCTGGCGCACCAGTTGTTCCTCGGCCGCGTCGACACTCATCGATTCACTTGCCGCGAGTGCCGCTGCGCCGGACAGGGCATGCGTCGCATCGGGTTTCAGGTTCAGCGCCGCTTCGTCGACGGTATCGCCGTCGAGCATCAGCACGGCTCGCTCGATCACGTGCGAAAGTTCACGCACGTTGCCGGGCCAGGCGTAGTTTTCAAGCGCGCGCAGCGCGGAGGACGCGAGACGGACCCCGTCTCGCTGGTAGCGCTTGGCGAAACGCGCAAGGAAGGATTGCGCAAGCAAGGCGATGTCGGCTTCGCGCTCGCGCAACGGCGGCAGGCGCAACTCGACCGTGTTGAGACGGAACAGCAAGTCCTTGCGGAATGCGCCGCGGGCGACTTCCGCTGCCAGTTCCGCATTGGTCGCCGAGATCAGGCGCACGTCGACTCTCAAGGTGCGCGACGAGCCGATGCGTTCCAGCTCACCGTCTTCCAGCACACGCAGCAGTTTCGGTTGCTGGGCGAGCGGGATATTCGCGATTTCATCGAGGAACAGGCTGCCGCCATCGGCCAGTTCGAAGCGCCCGATGCGATCACTTTTGGCATCGGTAAACGCGCCGCGCACGTGGCCGAACATTTCCGCCTCGAACACAGAATCCGGAATTCCGCCCATGTTGACCTTGACCAGGGTTTGCTTCGCACGCGAAGACCGCGCGTGCAGGCGTCGCGCGACCACGCCCTTGCCGGTGCCGTTTTCTCCGAGGATAAGCACGTTCGCGTCGGTCGGTGCGACGCGGTCGAGCTGCGCCAGCACGCCGCGCATCGCGGCCGATTCGGCGATGAAGTCCTCGTCGCCATCGGCGCGCAGGATTTCGTTCTCGCGTTTGAGCTTCGCCGTTTCGCCGCGCGAACTCGCGAGTGCGAGCTGGTTGCGGATCACCGACATCAGCCGCTGGTTGTCCCACGGCTTCTCGATGAAGTCGCCGGCGCCATGCCGCATCGCCTCGACCGCGACATGGATCGTGCCCCACGCGGTCATCACGACGACCGGCAGATCGGCATCGAGCTTCTTGATGT
>JBDSXV010000057.1:0-9134 GCA_039926025.1 Dokdonella sp. | reverse complement strand
CGGCAAGCGATCGATCGCCGCCATCGCAAGATGGAAGCGGTCGATCGCATTGAGCACCGTCATGTCGAATGGCGTCGTCACCGTTCCTTCTTCCCGGTATCCATGCACGTGGAAGTTGTCGTGATTGGCGCGGCGATAAGTGAGCTGGTGGATCAGGCGCGGATAGGCATGGAAGGCGAAAATCACCGGCTTGTCGCGCGTGAACAGTGCATCGAAGCTCGCATCGGTGAGGCCGTGCGGGTGCTCCGTGCATGGCTGCAACTTCATCAGGTCGACGATGTTCACCACGCGCACCTTCAGCTCCGGCAGCTGCGTACGCAGCAGCGAGACGGCTGCGAGCGTTTCCAGCGTAGGCACGTCGCCGCAGCAGGCCATCACTACATCGGGCGACCCGTCCTCGTCATTGCTTGCCCACGCCCAGGTACCGATGCCTGCGGCGCAATGTTCGATCGCCGCGTCGATCGACAGCCATTGCGGCGCAGGATGTTTTCCCGCCACCACGACGTTGACGTAGTTGCGGCTGCGCAGACAGTGATCCATCACGGACAGCAGGCAATTCGCATCCGGCGGCAAGTACACGCGAACCACCTCGGCCTTCTTGTTGACGACCACTTCGATGAAGCCAGGGTCCTGGTGCGTGAAGCCGTTGTGGTCCTGCCGCCAGACGTGGGAGGCCAGCAGATAATTCAGCGAAGCGATCGGTGCGCGCCACGGAATCGCACGCGTGATCTTCAGCCATTTCGCGTGCTGGTTGAACATCGAATCGACGATGTGCACGAAGGCCTCGTAGCAGTTGAAGAGGCCGTGTCGGCCTGTGAGGAGATAGCCTTCCAGCCAGCCTTGGCACTGGTGTTCGCTGAGCATTTCCATCACCCGCCCTTGCGGTGCGAGGAATTCGTCCGACGGCACGACATCCGCCTGCCACTGACGATTGGTCACCTCGAATAGCGCCTCCAGTCCATTGGACAGCGTTTCATCCGGACCGAAGTGGCGAAAATTGGAATGCGCCGCATTGAGTTTCAGGACATCGCGCAGGAACGGGCCCAGCACATGCGTATCGCCGATGCCCGGCACGCCCGGCGTGGCCACGTCGGTCCCGTAGTCGGCATACGACGGCATCGTCAGGTCGTGCAGCAGACGGCCACCATTCGCATGGGGATTGGCACCCATGCGCCGCTCGCCGCGAGGCGCGAGCTCGGCCAGTTCGGGCATCAAGGTACCGGCCTCGTCGAACAACTCCTCGGGCCGATAGCTTTTCAACCAGGCTTCGAGCAGCGCAAGGTGTCCCGGATGTGTCGCGGGCGCAGAGATCGGCACCTGGTGCGCGCGGAAGGTTCCTTCGACGGCCTTGCCGTCGACCACTTTGGGCCCGGTCCATCCCTTCGGCGATGCCAGCACGATCATCGGCCAGCGTGGCCGAACCGTGCACGCATTCTGACGGGCGCTGGTCTGAATCGCGTTGATCTGCAGGAGTGCCGCATCCAGCGCAGCCGCCATCGCTTCGTGCATCGCGTCCGGTTCGTGACCTTCAACAAAAAGCGGCGTCCAGCCGTAGCCGCGCAACAGTTGTTCCAGTTCTTCGCGCGATATCCGTGCGAGCAAGGCGGGATTGGCGATCTTGTATCCATTGAGGTGAAGGATCGGCAACACGGCGCCATCGCTCACGGGGCTGAGAAATTTGTTCGAATGCCAGGCCGTTGCCAGCGGGCCGGTTTCGGCCTCGCCGTCGCCGACGACGCAGGCAACGATGAGACCGGGATTGTCGAACGCGGCGCCGAACGCGTGGCTGAGCGAGTACCCGAGCTCACCTCCCTCGTGGATCGAACCCGGGCACTCGGGCGACACGTGGCTGGGAATGCCGCCGGGATAGGAAAACTGCAGGAAGAGTCTTTGCAGCCCCGCGATGTCGCGACTCACGGCCGGATAGACCTCGCTGTAGCTGCCCTCCAGATAGGTATTGGCGACAACGGCGGGGCCACCGTGACCGGGGCCGCTGACATAGATCATGTCCAGATCGTGTTTGCGGATGACGCGATTCAAATGGGCATAGATGAAATTCTGCCCGGGAGTCGTGCCCCAATGGCCCAGCAGCATGGACTTGATGTCCGACAACGCCAGCGGGCGACGCAGCAAGGGATTGTCGCGCAAGTACATCTGCCCGACCGACAGATAGTTGGCGGCGCGCCAGTAGGCATCGATGCCGTGCAGCTCCATCGGGGAAAGGCTCGGCGGTGCGCTACTCATGATGCGAACTCCTCAGTCGGGCCGGACATGCCCATGGGGTAAATTACGCCGGGCAAATAGACGCTGATTGAATTGACGCTGATTGAATCCACGCGACGCCTCGACGAGCGCATCCAGGCGATCGGTCGCAGCAGGTTTTCGCCATGGCGCACGTAGCTGCGCAGGCGGCGTAGTCGCAAGCAAAATGGTGAAGACGGAGCGACGTGGGCCGCCGCGCATGATCGAGCTGCCGTCTGGCAACATCCTCTCGTGCAAAGTCGGTCGAGCCGATCACGTGCGGTTCCCGCGCATGCGCGGCACCGGCAACCTTGCGCGAAGGAAGCCCGTGGCCAGGCGCAAGCCGTCGAGCCAGACCACTGAAGCAAGCAGCATCAGGGCCGAGGCCACCAGCGTATCCGCATGCGGTGGCGCGAGGCCCATTATCGTTCTCAGCAATGGTACGCCGATCACCAGAACCAGCATCAGCGATACACCCCCGAGCATGCGCAAGATCCAGGGATTCCTTGCGGGAGCGCGCATCAGCAGACTGCGCGAGACATCGCGATTGGCCAGCGTCAGCACGAACACGCCCAATACGAGCGCGATGAAAACAGACGTGCGGCTTTGTGCGGGATCGCCACCGTGGCTGATCAGCAGGCCATAGCCGAACAGCAGGATGCAGGCGAATCCCAAACCTTGCGCCACCGCGTATGTCAGACGCGGCCGGGAGAATGGCGACTCGGAGGGCGCACGCGGGGGGCGCATCATGATGCCCGAGGATTCGGACTCCGCTTCGAACACGATCGAGCAGGCTGGATCGATCAACAATTCCAGCATCACGATGTGGACCGGCATCAGCAACACTGGCCAGTGCAGCAGCGCGGGTACGAGGGCCAGCGCGATGATCGGCATGTGCACCGCGAAGACGAAGCCGGTGGCCTTGGTGATGTTGTCGTGGATCCTGCGCCCCTGGCGGATGGCGGCGACGATACGGGCGAAACTGTCGTCGAGCAGAACCAGCGCCGCCGCTTCGCGCGCCACATCTGTACCGCGTTCGCCCATGGCAATGCCGACATCGGCCGCCTTGAGTGCGGGCGCATCGTTGACGCCGTCCCCGGTCATGCCGACGACGTCGCCGCCACCTTGCAGCACTTGCACGAGACGCAACTTCTGCACCGGCTGCATGCGCGCGCACAGATCGACGTGCTGCATGCGTTCGCGCAAAGCCTCGTCGGTCAGTGTTTCGATTTCCGCGCCGGTGATGACCTGCGGTCGATCGCTCAGACCGACCTGGCGCGCGATCGCGCGCGCAGTCGCCGGATGATCGCCCGTCAGCATCACGATGCGTACGCCGGCGGCGCGGCATTCGGCGATGGCAGCCGGAACCTCGGCACGCGGCGGATCGATGAGTCCGACCAAGCCGAGGAAATGAAACGTGAAGTCGTGCTGGCTCTTGGGCCACTCGCTTCCCTGCCATTCGCCGCGCGCGACGCCAAGCACACGCAGACCGTCCTCAGCCATTTCTTCGACCTGTCGCAGGATCGCGTCACGTTCAGCATCCGGCAGATGGCAAAGATCAATCACCGCTTCCGGCGCACCTTTCGTGGCAAGCAGGTGAAGCGTCGGGGAATCGCCGCGGAATACTCGGGTCATCGCAAGGATGTCGGGCGAAAGGCCGTATTCGAATTCAGGGACGAATTGCGCATGCACATGTTCGGTGCCGGCGAGCCAGCGCAGACCGAACTGCTGGATCGCCTTCTCCATCGGATCGAATGGATCGAGTGGGGTGGCCAGCATCGCGAACTCGACCAGAATATGAAACGACTCTGGTAGATCGACGGCGCCCTCGTCGCGGAACGACTCGTCGGGCGTCGCCAGCATCGCCACCTGCATGCGGTTCTGCGTCAGCGTGCCGGTCTTGTCGACAGCCAGGACCGTGATTGCGCCGAGCGATTCGACCGCGGAAATTCGCCGGGTCAGCACCTTGTGCCGCGAAATGCGCCACGCCCCCAGCGCGAGAAACACGGTCAGGATGACCGGAATCTCTTCCGGCAAGATCGCCATCGTGAGAGCGATGGCAGCTAGCACACTCTCCAGAAAGCCATGTCGATCCCAGAGCCAGTCGACGAGGCAATACACGCAAGCCAGCAGCAGACCGCCGATGGTCAGGTTCCGAATCAGACGACGCGACGCTTTTTGCAGACCCGACACAGGCTCCACCGTCGAATCGAGCGCTGCGCCGATCCGCCCCACCGCCGTCGCCGAAGCGGTCGCACTGACCTCGGCCATGCCGACGCCTTTGGTTACCACCGTGCTCGCGAAGAGCAATGCGCTGTGATCGCCCGGAAGCTTGGTCACGGGCACCGCCTCGCCCGTCAGAAGCGATTCGTCGACATCCAGATGTCCCTCCAGCAGGCTCGCGTCCGCGGCGATGCGATCGCCTTCGTGCAGGACAAGAATGTCCCCCTGCACGACATCGCGCCCGGGAATGCGGATCTCGTGTCCCCCACGGATGACCAACGCACGCGGAGCGGATAGCTCACGCAGCGATTCCAGCGCACGTTGCGTCTTGCGTTCCTGCATCAACGCGATGCCGATGACCACGAACACGAACGACAGGAGGAACGCTGCTTCGGCCCGATTGCCGAGCGCAAGATAGAGTCCTCCTGCGACCAGCAGCATGAGGAACATCGGCTCCGCCACCACGCCGAGAACAATGGCGAAGATGGATTTCGATTCGCCGCCGGGCAGCACGTTCGGACCCTGAGCGCAGAGACGTCGAGCAGCCTCTTGCGGATCGAGTCCACCAAAGCTCCCGATCTTCGCGTCGTCCTCTTTTTTCATTCCGCATTCTCCGATGGGCTTCAGAACGCAGTGGCGCGACGCCATGCGACCCCGATCACGCCGGCGCTGCCGGATGACACATGAAATGGATGGCCGATGCGACCGCTGCGATCAGCGATAGACCATCACGGGAATGCGACTGTGGGTCAGCACCTTCTGCGTTTCGCTGCCCAGGAGCAGACCATGGATTCCGCGCCTACCGTGAGACGCCATCAGGATAAGGTCACATCCCTTCGCCTCGGCTGCCTTGATGATTTCGCCGGCGGGATCGTCACTGGTTGTATGTGCCACATCGCAAGGCACCCCTGCCGCTTGCGCGATCTTCGATAGATGTCGCAGATGCTCGGAGGCATAGGCCAACACTGCCTTGGCGTAGTCGCCGCGCGTGGTCTCCAACAGCTCCATCATCACTTCCGAGGTGCTGAATCGCGGAACCGCGTGGAAGCACGTGATGCGAGCGCCTATTGAATGCGCAAAACGCACGCCCTGCTTGACTGCTTCCTCAGAGAGCTTCGAGCCGTCCGTGGGAATCAAAATGTGCTTGAACATGGTGAATCTCCAATGGCTCGCAGCGAGAAGCATCTCAACGCAGGTGTGCCGCCGGACCTCGGCGCATCCGCATTCGCTCATTGCAGCCTACGCAGGCGGGCTGCAGGCGTATTGACCTGCATCAAATCGCGCCCCCGCGGCAGACGTGCAGGGACGAACGAGATCAAGCGGCACCGCAGCTCAACGATAGACCGGCACGGGCACCGTGCAGTGACCAAGGACATTTTGCGTATCTCTGCGGTTCTGCGGGCTTGCCTGCCCATTGATTTCACGCGATGCCATGAAGATCAGATCGCAGCCGGTCCTTTCCGCTGCATGCGCGTTCATTGCCCGCTGCGTTGACATGCATCAATTCCGGCGATATCCGCCAAAGCGCTGGTTCCTGCATGGCCCAATTGATCCGTATCAACATACGAAGCAACTCCCGTATCACGATGCCGCATCCCACCCACGGAATCGCCTCGATATGGAAACGAAAGCCGCTGAAAACGCCACCCCGGCGCGGCACATCCGTGACGAGCTGACCGCGGAAGGGGCGTTGGCTGCCAGCGCACGCATGCAAGTCACACGGATCGGTGTCGACACCTATCAGGAATCCGTCGTATACCTGCATCGAGACAGCATTGCCTGCAAATCGATCGGATTCGACGCATTGGCGCGCGTGGTCGTGCGGCATGGCACACGCAGCATCGTGGCGACACTGAATGTGATCAGCGGAGACTGGCTCGGCACCGGAGCGGCCGGTTTGTCGGAAGCGGCGTGGCATCGACTGGGCGCCCACCAAGGCGACCACGTCACGCTTGCCCACTCTTCGCCGGCAGAGTCAGCCAGCGATCTTCGCGGGAAAGTGTACGGACACCGACTGGTTCGTGCGCAATGCCAGGGCCTGCTGCAGGACGCCATCGATGGCCGTCTGTCGGATATCGAAATCGCCGCATTCGTCACGGCCTGCACATCGGCGGAATTCGATCTCGCGGAGAGTGTCGCGTTGACGGAAGCGATGGTGGCTGTGGGAGAGCAGCTCCACTGGCCGAGCAAGATCGTGCTGGACAAGCACAGCGTCGGCGGACTTCCCGGCAATCGCACAACGCCCATCATCGTGGCCATCGTTGCTGCCGCTGGCGGTTTGATACCGAAGACCTCCTCGCGCGCAATCACCTCGCCTGCCGGCACCGCAGACACGATGGCGACAATGACCAAGGTCGATCTCGATCTTCGCGCGATGCGGCGCGTGGTCGAACGCGAGGGCGGTTGCATCGTGTGGGGCGGAGCCGTAAGCCTCAGTCCCGCGGATGACGTATTGATTCGGGTCGAGCGCTCGCTCGATTTCGACAGCGACGTCCAGCTGATCGCAAGCGTCTTGTCGAAGAAGAAGGCGGCGGGAGCGACCCATGTCGTCCTCGACGTGCCCGTGGGGCCTACCGCAAAGGTCCGCACTCCGGAGGCCGCCGCGGCACTCGGCAAGCGCCTGCTGGATGTGGCAGCCGCCATCGACCTCAGCGTGGTCGTGCAGATCAGCGATGGCAGGCAGCCGGTGGGTCGCGGCATCGGCCCTGCACTGGAAGCCTGGGAGGTGTTGCGCGTGTTGCGGAACACCGAGGATGCCGCCGTGAATTTGCGCAATCACGCGCTCGATCTGGCCGGAAGAGTGCTCGAATTCGATCCATCGGTACTTGCTGGAACGGGCCGCAGCAAGGCGGAGGGGCTGCTGCAATCGGGCGCGGCCTGGCGCAAGTTCCAGTCGATCTGCGAAGCGCAGGGCGCATTTCACGAGCCGCCTGTGGCGGCGCAGCGGTTCACGATCGTGTCGGGCACCTCCGGAGTCGTGACGGACATCGACAATCGCAAGCTCGCCAAAGTCGCCAAGCTTGCCGGCGCGCCGCGCGATGCAAGTGCCGGCCTCGTCCTGCACGCGCCGCTCGAAAAGCACATCGTTGCCGGCGAGCCACTGCTGACGTTGCATGCCGAGTCGGAAGGCGAGTTGCGCTACGCGCGCGATTATTTCGAAAGCCATCCGCAGATCATTCGAATGGACAACGACTCATGAACCCGATCGTGTTCGCGTTTCCAGGAGTGGCGTCGTTGTCCGATCGACTGCGTGAAGACGTCGGTGCAACGAGCGGCATCCTCCATTGGCGGCATTTTCCCGACGGCGAGTCGCTGATTGCGCTGGAAGGAGACTGCCAAGATCGCGACGTGATCCTGGCATGCACTCTTTGCGACCCTGATCGCCTCGCACTTCCCCTGCTGTTCGCTGCACGCGCCGCGCGCGAATTCGGTGCCCGCTCGGTCGGCCTTGTCGCGCCTTATCTTGCCTACATGCGCCAGGATGCGCGTTTCCATGCCGGTGAAGCGATCAGCTCGCTGCACTTTGCCGCATTCCTGTCGTGGGCCGTCGACTGGCTCGTGACGGTCGATCCCCATCTGCATCGTCATGCGGACCTGCAGACCTTATTCACGATCCCCGCCCGCAGTATTTCGGCAATGCCTTCGATTGCAGGGTGGATCCGCGCGAACGTGGCCAACCCCGTTCTGATCGGACCGGATGGAGAAAGTGCGCAATGGGTCGAGCCACTTGCCCAGCGTGTCAGCGCACCGGTCGTGATACTCGAAAAGCGCCGCCGCGGCGATCGTGACGTCAGCGTCTCCGCGATCGACCGTTCGGTTGTCGAGGGCCGAACGCCCGTGCTCGTCGACGACATCATTTCATCGGGTCATACCATGGCCGAAACGCTCGGCCACTTGCGCGCACTCGGTTCCCTGCCGGCCGTTTGCATTGCGGTCCACGGCCTTTTCGCCGATGAGACCGCCGCGATGCTGCAGGCCGCGGGCGCGGCACGCGTGGTGACGACCAATACCATCGACGGCCCCGGCGCCGCGATCGACGTAGCGGACCTGCTGACTCCTCTGGTTCGCGAACGACTGCACAGCATTCGTTCGAGCATGGCGTGAGCGCAACAAAAAGCCCGCGAATCAACGCGGGCTTTTTTCCTCGAACCTGGAGTCAACGACCGATCCGCATTCGATCTAGTTCGCAATGACCAGATTGTCCACGACCTTGTGCACGCCGGGTGCGTTCCACGCAGCGTGTTCGACGGTCTCGCGTTCGGCCCAGGAATCGACCATCCCGGACAACGTTACGGTGCCCTCGTCGACGGCCACGGTAATCCCTTTGGTATCGAAGTGCGCGCGACGCTGCAGCGCTGCCTCGATCTTGTTCTTCACGTCGTGCGGCTCGGCACGTGGGCGAAGCTCCACGTTGTCGATGACACCCTTGACGCCGACGAGCGTGCGCACGCAGTTGGACGCTGCAGCGAGCACATAGGCCCACTCGACTTCACCGGACAATGTGACCCAGCCATCCTCGACCTTGACCTTGATCGCGCCGAGGGGGACCGAGGCGCTCCAATCCAGCGCGGACGTCGCGGCCCGCGCGATATCCGAGTCCGTGCGCTTGCTGCTGCCGGGCAGGATCACGTCCAGCTCAACGGCCAATCCCCTGACGCCAACGACGCGCT
>JBDSXV010000056.1:0-23156 GCA_039926025.1 Dokdonella sp. | reverse complement strand
CCGCGTGTGGTCACGATCACGCCGTCGCCGAGCAGCTCGTCGCTGATTTCGACGGCGGCTGTCAGCAAGCCGCCAGGGTTGCTGCGCAGATCGAGCACGGCACCGCGCAGCGGCGCCTTGTTGTCGGCGATCAGGCGCTCGATCCGCTTGCGCAACTGGCTGCCGGTCTCGGACTGGAACTGGCTGACACGCAAGTACGCGTAGCCGGGCTCGAGCAGGCGCCCGCGTACGCTCGCGACGCGAATCACTTCGCGCTTCATGCGGATGTCGACGGGAACGGTCTGCTTTTCATGTAGAACGTTCAGAACGATCTCGGTTCCCGGCTTGCCGCGCAGGCGCGCGATCGCGCCGTCGAGATCGTCGGATTGCACCTGCTTGCCGTCGATGCGCACGATGATGTCGCCGGCCTTGACGCCTGCGCGTTCGGCCGGCGATTCGTCGATCGGCGCGACCACGCGCAGGGTGCCTTCGACCTGCACCACCTCGATGCCAAGGCCCTCGTAGTTGCCACTGGTGTCTTCGCTCAGGTCCTGCATCTGCTCCTTGCCGAGGTATTCGCTGTGCGGGTCAAGACCAGCGAGCAGCCCGTGGATAGCCGCCTGCATCAGGCGATGATCGTCAACGTCTTCGACGTAGGCCTGCTTGACCAGACTGTAGACCGCGGTGAATGCGCGGATGTCGGCGAGATCGACGGTGTCCTTTGCAGCAGCCTTGGCCGGTGTGCTCGCGAGCGTCGGGATTTCCGGCACGAGCGGCGGATCGGCGGCAAGTGCGGACGCAGCGGTCAGCGCGAGCACCAGCGGAACAAGCAAACGTATGGACATCGGAGCAACCTCAGAGGGACGCGACCAGTGTAATGCGTGCGACACGGGCCGTCGTTGTAGCAGACCGCTCACGGTGGCAATCGTTCAGCGCAGCCAGCCGCGCGGATCGACCGCCTGGCCCTTGGCCCGCAGCTCGAAATACAGGCCCGGCGTCTTCTGGCCTCCGCTGGCGCCACTGGTCGCGATCGACTCGCCTGCGTCGACCCAGTCGCCGACATCCTTGAGCAGGGTCTCGTTGCAGCCATAGAGACTCAAGTAGCCATCGCCGTGGTCGACGATGATCATCAGGCCATAGCCGCGCAGCCAGTCGGCAAATGCAACGCGGCCGTGCGAAATGGCGCGGACCGGCGTACCCGACTTGGCCGCGAGCAGCAGGCCGCTGCTGCGTCGGCCGGATTCGTCGCCGCTGCCAAAGGCGGTCACGAGCTTGCCCTGCAGCGGCCATGCCATGCGGCCGCGCGAGGATGCGAACGGCGCCTCACCGGCCAGCTGCTTGGGAATATCGGCGAACACGTCACGCAGTTTTTCGAGCAATCCGGTCAGTGAGGCCTCGTCCTTGCCCAGAGCGGCAATGCGCGCACCGCCGTCCTTGAGCCTGGCGTCGATGGTTGCGACCAGTTGCGCGCGTTCGCTGCGCTCGGTCTCGAGTCTGGAACCTTCGGCATTGCGCGCATCGCGCGTTGCGGCAAGTTCGGCGGTGGCCGCCTTGATGGCATCCTGCACGTCGGCGAGTTGCTTGAGGTCGCCGCGCAGCGTGCCGATCTGGTCGACCTGTGCGCGCTGGAAATAGCGGTGGTACGCGAGCACGCGCGCAATCGCGGCGACATCGTCCTGCTGCAAAAGCAGCTTGAGTTCTTCGTTGCGACCGAGCGCGTAGGCCGAACGCAACAACGCCGCAAGCGCATCGCGTTGCGATTTCAGCGTCGATTCAAGATGCTCACGCTGCTGCCTGAGCTCGTCGAACTTCGCTTGCTGGCCGGCAACGCGTTCGTCGAGTGCGTGCACGTCTTTTGCGACTGCACTCAGCGCGAGTTCCTTTTCGCGCAAGCTGCGTTCGGCATCGCTGCGCTCGCCGGCCGTCGCCTGCTGCTGCGCGGTCAGCGCCTTGATTTCGATGCGCAGTGCATCGAGCTTCTTCTTCGCTTCCTGCTCATGCGCCGTGCGCTGCGCCGCGTCGCCTTCCTGCGCGAACGCGGGCACCGACGCAAGCAGCGCCAGCACGGTTAGCAGCACGCATGCACGCATCAAACGTCGAACTCGACCAGACTGCGACCGCTCATCTCCGGCGGCAGTGGCAAATTCATCAGCGCGAGAACACTCGGCGCCAGATCGCGCAATGCGCCGTGATGAAGATGCGCCTTGCGTCCGACATACACGAGCGGCACCGGGCCGACCGTGTGCTGGGTGTGCGCAATGCCGTTCTCATCCACCATCTGCTCGAGATTGCCGTGGTCGGCCGTGATCAGCATCTCGCCGCCAGCGGCGCGGATGGCCGTGGTCAGACGGCCGAGCGCAACGTCGACCGCTTCCACCGCCTTGATCGCCGCCGATTCGATGCCGGTGTGGCCAACCATGTCGGGGTTGGCGATGTTGCATACGATGAAGTCGAATTGTTTGGACGCGATCGCGTCGACGAGTTTGTCGGTGAGCTCCGGGCAACTCATCTCGGGCTGCAGATCGTAGGTCGCAACCTTCGGGCTCGGCACGAGAATGCGCTCTTCGCCTGGGAACGGCGCTTCGCGTCCGCCGGACAGGAAGAATGTCACGTGCGCGTACTTCTCGGTTTCGGCAATGCGCAGTTGACGCAGGCCGAGCGAGGACAGGTATTCGCCGATCGAGTTGTGCATTGACTGCGGCGCGAACGCAATCGCCGTCGCGGCGAGACCTCGCTCGTACTCGGTCAGGGTCACGAACGCAGACAGCTTGATCGCACGCGAACGCGCGAAGCCATTGAAATCGCCATCGACGAATGCATGCGAAAGCTCTCGTGCGCGATCGGAACGGAAGTTCATGAACACGATGGCGTCACCGTCTTCGACCTTTGCTCCCGCGCCAATCATCGTCGGCTTGACGAACTCGTCGTTCTCGTCGCGTGCGTAGGCTTGATCCAGCGCGGACAGTGCGGTCGCTGCGTGGAAGGCCGCTTGCGCCTCGGCGATCGCGTCGTAGGCGAGTTTGACGCGATCCCAACGATGGTCGCGGTCCATCGCGTAGTAGCGCCCGCCGACCGTGGCGATGGACGCGTTCGGCAACGCTGCGCATTTCGCCTGCAGGCGTTCAAGCGATGCGCGCGCGCTGCGCGGTGGCGTGTCGCGGCCGTCGAGAAACGCGTGCACGGCAATGCGTGCGACGCCGCGCTTTGCGGCGAGATCAAGCATCGCGAGAATGTGCGTTTCCTGGCTGTGCACGCCCCCTGGCGACAAAAGGCCGAACACGTGCAGGGTGCGCCCGGAGTCGCCCAACGCTTCGCAGGCGCCGACCAGCGCGGGATTGTCGAAGAAACTTCCATCAGCGACGGCGGCGTCGATGCGCGTGAGATCCTGGTAGACGATGCGCCCGGCGCCGATGTTCATGTGGCCTACTTCGGAATTCCCCATCTGGCCATCCGGCAGACCGACGAATTCGCCGTGCGTGTCGACCAGCGTATGCGGGCATTCGGCCAGCAACCGGCGCCAGTTCGGGCAGTTCGCCTGCGCGATCGCATTGTGTGCGGTCTCGGCGCGATGGCCCCAGCCATCGAGGATCAGGAGCAGGATCGGTTTGGGTCGCGTCACGCGGGTCATCCAGAGTGCCATGCAGGCGCCAATGCTAACGGAACGCGCTTGTTGATGCGGCCCGCATACAGCACGAAAGATCCGTTCGTCCTGAGCGTAGCGCAGCAAGGTCCAAGGGCTCGCAATTCCCTGTTTGCGAGCGAAGGCAATAGGCGCGCCGACTCCGGATAACCGTGTAGCACCCGTCGTTGGCCCGCTTCAACCTTTTCGCACCAGGTCGCATCCAAGACCATGAACCCGATCCAAGCCCGGAGTAGCCCATGCATCGCAATTTCGTTCTTCCCGCCACCCTCCTGTCCCTGTGCTGCGCTGGCGGCGTATTCGCGCGTGGCATCGATGTCGACAAGATCAACGGCTCCATCCATATCGAAAGCGGCCAGCAGGCGGGCGATCTCAGCACCGTCAATGGCGGCATCCATGTCGAGAACGGCGGCAGTGCCGAGAAGGTTTCGACCGTCAATGGCGGCATCGATCTGGGCGAACATGTGACCGTGGCGGCGGTCGACACCGTGAACGGCGGCGTCGAACTCGGCGCCGGTGCACGCGTGAGTGGCGCGGTCGAGGCGGTCAACGGTGGCATCCATCTCGGCAAGGGCGCGGAAATCATCGGCCATGCCTCCAACGTCAATGGGCGCTTCACGCTCGATAGCGCCCACATTGCCGGCGGCATCGAGACAGTCGGCGGCGATATCGAAATCGGCGCCGACTCGCACGTGGAAGGCGGAATTCTGGTTGATCGCCCGCATGGCTGGTCATTCGGCAAGCCGCGCAATCCACGCATCGTGATCGGCCCGCACGCCGTCGTCACGGGCACGCTGGAATTCCGCCGTGATGTCGAGCTGTTCGTCAGCGACAGTGCCACGGTCGGCACCATTACCGGCGCGACCGCGAAGAAATTTCCCGGCGACCAGCCCTGAGCCCACGCTCCGCGCGAGCGGTTTTTGTCGGATCGGCTTATTGGGGGCGGCTTTCTTGGGAGCGGCTTCAGCCGCGATGCTTTTTTCTTCGCAAGCGACACCAATCCCACCCAAACCGCCCCGCCCTCAGGCACAGCCTGCGGTCGTTCATAGGCGCGCGGACCGATGGTTCGCAAACGGTCCTCTTCACCGCGTTGAAGGGGAAGGCTTTCAGGCATCGCGGCTGAAGCCGCGGCCATGTTGTTGACCGGAAGAACGTCGAGGTCGACAACCAATGATCCAGCGTCAGGCAGTCCGTGCAGAAGCATAGAATCGGGCCGCATATCCCGCTGGAGTCCCGCATGCGAACCGGTGTCATCCGCTGTATCGCAGTCGCCACTGCTGTCTTGGTCCTTGCTGCCTGCCAGCCGCAAGGATCTACGCCTGTCGCCCAAAGCGCTGCGCCTGCGTTGCCCGCCAAACCCGCACCTGTCGTGCCCACCGCTGACGGTCGCACCTCAGCAGCCATCACAGCAGAAGACTTTGCTGCCCGGCTCAAGAAGGTGTCGTCCAACGAATTCGAGGGGCGCAAGCCCGGCGCACTCGGCGAACGCATCACGACGGCCTGGATCAAGGATCAGTTCGAGCAACTCGGCCTCAAGGCGGGCAACAAGGGCAACTGGTTCCAGACCGTGCCGATGGTCGAGACCAGCGTGAACGATGCCGACCAGGTCACGCTCGACGTGAGTGTCGGTGGAGATCGGGAGTCGTTCGCCTATCGCAAGGACCTCATCGTCGGCTCGCTGAATTCAACTGCAGGCGTCGACATCAAGGACTCGCAAATTGTATTTGCCGGTTACGGCGTCGACGCGCCGGAGTATCAGTGGAACGACTACGCCGGCCTCGACGTGAAGGGCAAGACAGTGATCGTGCTGGTCAACGACCCGGGTTGGGGCAATCACGACGACAGCCTGTTCAAGGGCCCAGCGCTCACCTACTACGGTCGCTGGATGTACAAGTTCGAGGAAGCCGCGCGCAAGGGCGCGGCCGCATGCCTCATCGTGCACGAGACGGCAGGCGCGGGTTATCCGTGGGAGGTCGTCGTCAACAGCTGGGATGGCGTGCAGGACAGCCTGCCTGCGAGCGAAGATCCGGAGCCGCGCCTCGCCGCGGCCGGCTGGATCACGACCGACGCAGCGCGACGCCTGTTCACCAAGGCCGGCAAGGATTTCGACGCGCTCAAGGCGAGCTCGGATCAGCGCGGTTTCACGCCAAGCGAGCTGGGCGCTTCGGCGTCACTGCACTTCGTCAACACGATCGCGCATTCAAGTTCGGAGAATGTGGTCGGCATGATCCGCGGCAGCACGCGTCCGGATGAAGTCGTCGTCTACTCCGCACATTGGGATCACTTCGGCCGCGATCCGCAACTCGCTGGTGACCAGATCTACAACGGCGCGATCGACAACGGCACGGGCATCGCCGCGCTGCTCGAACTCGCCGAAGCGTTCGCGCACCAGGATCCGCCATCGCAGCGTTCGCTCCTGTTCATTGCCGACACGCTGGAAGAGGCGGGCCTGCTCGGCTCGCGCTACTACGTGACGCACCCGTCGTTTCCGCTGACGAAAACGGTCGCAGACATCAACATCGATGCACTGCCGATCATGGGGCTGAGCAAGGACGTTGCGGTGATCAGCTGGGGGCAATCGGAGATCGACGCTTTGATCCAGGCCGCTGCGAGCGCGCAGGGCCGCAGTGTGGTGCCCGACGATGCGCCGGAGAAGGGATTTTTCTTCCGCTCCGACCAGCTGCATTTCGCGCGTTTCGGCGTGCCCGTGCTGTATCTGCGTTCCGGCCTGACGCTTGTCGACGGCGGTGAGGAAGCAGGCCGCAAAGCGTATGCGGACTACACAGCGAACCGCTATCACAAGGTCACGGATGAATACGACCCGAACTGGGACTTTCGCGGGGTGATCCAGGACATCGAGGCGATGCATGTCGTCGGCAGGCAGCTGGCCGATGGCAGGACGTTCCCGCAGTGGAACGCAGGCGCGGATTTCCATCGACCGCAGGTACCGGCAGCGGCAAGCAAGTGACCACGCAGGAGCCGTGATGCTTCAGGCCTCCCCTTCAAGGGGAGCGTTGGGTGGGGATGGTTTCGCTCGCGAACGACAAGCATCGCGGCTGAAGCCGCACCCACAAATGGCAACCTCCCTGGATGCTTCAGCCCTCCCTTTCAAGGGGAAGGTTGGGTGGGGATGGTGTCGCTCGCGAAACCACAAGCATCGCGGCTGAAGCCGCTCCCACAACGGCAACCTCACTGGATGCTTCAGCCCTCGCCTTCAGGGGGAAGGTTGGGTGGGGATGGTGTCGCTCGCGAAGCCACAAGCATCGCGGCTGAAGCCGCTCCCGAAAATGGCAACGTCCCTGGATGCTTCAGCCCTCCCCTTCAAGGGGAGGGTTGGGTGGGTGGGCATGGTTTCGCTCGCGAACGACAAGCATCGCGGCTGAAGCCGCTCCCACAACGGCAACGTTGCCGGAAAATGCTCCTGCATTTCCGACCCACAGGGATGTGGGGAGTGTCCGCGGATGCCTGGAGCATCGACGGACCGGCATTCGGGCCATCCATGGCCCTCAAAAAAAACGCGGCGCCACTGACGATGGCGCCGCGTGAATCTGCCTTGGAGGACGCCCCATCCCTGGGGCGATGACGGCATCCGCTGCGGAGGGGATACTGCGCAGCGCGCGTCGCAAATCCTGAGACCTTTGCGCAAACGGGCCGTGCGTCGATCGCGCGTGCGTTCTGCGTGGATCGCTCACTGCGCGCTTGCGCGCCAACGTGGCAATGTCCAAGCAGCAATCGCAAAGCCGACGCCCATACCGAGGCAGATCAGCGAACTGAGGATTATGAAGAGGTCGATCGTTCGACAGTCACAGATCCCTGCGAGCAGATGCGGGCGCCAGAGCAGGATGGGCGCGAACAGGATGCCGCGCAGGATCAGGATGGCCGCGACGAACGTCACGCCGGATCGCAGGAAAGGCAGCCGCCGGATCACGCCGACGGCGGAGAAGGCATACGCCGCGAATATGCCCAGGATTCCAGCAATCGCGACGCAGGAAATCGGTGCACGCGCGTTGCCGGCGCGCGCCATTGCGACGATGCCCTTCGGCGCACCGAAGAATGCGTACCAGTCGGCACCACCGAGCGCGATCGCAAGATGTAACAACGCGCCGGCAACGCACGCGACGCCAGCACCAAACACGAATCTGCCGGCGAGGCCGTGCAGTTTCACGCCAGGCAGCACACTCACGCTTTCTTCTTCGCCAGCGCCTTCCCGATACTCGCCTGCGTCATCGGGTGATAGCCTGACTTGGCCTTCGCGTACACGCCACGCGCGAACACGAGTCCCTCAGTTGTTTTTGCCAGCGCTTCGTACAGCGGCACGACCAGATAGCGTCGACCGATGCGCGTCATGTACGCGGCCATCTGCGTGCGTGCCGGGCGGTAGTCGCTGCGGATCGCGACGAGATACCAGCGCCGCGCGATCTCCGCGTTTGCGGCGCCGGTCATGTGCCACGCCGCATCGAAAGCGCTGAGCCGATCGATTGCGATTTTCTCCGGGAGGCCATCCAGAAAATACATCCACTCGTGCGTGTTCCAATCCTTCGCGCCGACGTCGGCTGCCTGACGGGTACCCGCCAGCCATTCGGTGCGCGCAACCGCGATCGCGTCGAAGCGCGGCGATTGCGGCACAGCCGCACTGGCGGGAATGCCGGGCTCGTCGATCCACGCCTTCACCTCGGCCAGACTAATCCTGCCGGGATACTTGTCGAGCAGGTTCGGCTGCAGGTAGGCGAGCATCTGTTCGGTGGTGATGCTCTGAAACGCGAAGTGATCGAAATAGCCACGCAGATACGTGTCGAATGTCTCGCGACCGAAGCGCGCTTCGAGCGTGCGCAGCAGCCACGCCCCCTTGGTGTAGGCGAAGTCGGAGCCGGCATCGTCCGGATCGCGGCCGTCGAAGTCCGGCACCAGTCGCTGGTCGGGCTTGGGCGCGTCGTCGACTTCGCGCCGCAACTCGTCGGCGGCGAGGATGAACTCCTCGTCGGCCTGCGCCTTGCCGTAGACCGCTTCGACGATGCGGTTCTCGACGTAGGTCGTGAATCCTTCGTTGAGCCACATGTGCTTCCACGCGGCGTTGGTGACGAGGTTGCCCGACCACGAATGCGCAAGCTCGTGCGCGACCAGCGAGACCAGGCTCTTGTCGCCGACGATCACCGTCGGCGTCGCGAAGGTCAGGCGCGGATTCTCCATACCACCGAACGGGAAGCTCGGCGGCAGCACGAGGATGTCGTAGCGATCCCAGCGATACGGACCGTAAAGCTTTTCCGTCGTCGCGATCATTTTCTCGGTATCGGCGAATTCCTTCGCGGCCGCATCGACGATCGACGGCTCGGCATACACGGCACTCCGCGGTCCGGTTTCGCGTGCCGCAAGATCGCCGACCGCGATGGCGAGCAGGTACGACGGAATGCGCTGGTCCATCTTGAAACCGAAGTCGCCATCGAGCGCGTGCCGTGTGTCGTTGTCGGCGCTCATCACCGCACGCAACGACTTGGGCACGCGTACATGCGCGCTGTAGGTGAAACGCACCGCAGGCGTGTCCTGCAACGGCACCCAGCTGCGCGCGTGGATCGATTCGGATTGCGAGTACACGAACGGATGCAGCTTGCCCGCGGTCTGCGCCGGCGTCATCCATTGCAGGCCTGACGCGCTCGGCGCGGTGTGGTAGCGGATGCGCACGAGCGCGGCCTGCTGCCCGAGCTCGATATGCAGGGCCGAACCGAGGATCGGGTCGCGCTTGGACAGCGTCCAGCGCAACGCGCGCGGGGCGGCGGCCGCATCGACGGCTTCCACTTTCTCGATCGTGAGGTCGCGTGTATCCAGCACGAGTTCGTGCGCGGACTTGTCGTGCCAGTCGAGCGCGAGCTCGGCGCTGCCGGCGAATTCGCGCTTGCCGAAATCGACGTTGACATCAAGCGCAAGCGAACGCACGCTGACCTGATCGGTATTCGCATAGCTGTGCGGATCGGCCGCAACGGCATCAACGGTGAGCAGCAAGGCGGAACAGACAGCGAGACGCGGAAGCAACACGGCAAATCCTTGATTGAATGGATCCGATTGAAAGAAGCAGCGGCAGATCTGCTCTGATTGTCGCGCGACGGGCGTATGCGTGCGTCGCCTGAGACGCTTACGAGTGTCCCTTGCGAGGCATTTCCTGCGCGCCGGACGCGCGATCGTAGAACGCATCGAGATCACTCTTGAACTGCTTCAGCGCATCGACGTTGAGATACACCATGTGCCCGGCCGGGTAATAGGTGAACGAAAGATTCCCGCGCAACGAAGGATCAAGCAGCATGTGACTGAGATCCGTTTCCGTTGCGAAGAACGGCGTGGCGAGGTCGAACCAGCCGTTGGCGGAAAGCACTTGCAGCTTGGGATTTTCGCGCATCGCACGCGCCAGATCGGCAGCAACATACGGTTGGCGCTGCGGCTGGCGCTGGCCGGCGACTTCATGCTTCCAGTCCCACTGGCGATTGATCTCGGTGCGGATCTTGTAGGGCTCGTCACTTGTCCATTTCAGCGTGCCTGCGAGGTAGCCGTTGAAAGCTGCAACGAAAGCACCCGTGATCGCGGTATCGGAAGCGTCGTAGTCGGGATTCTCACCGGCAGCGTCGAGATCAATGCCTTCGTAACGCGCATCGTAGCGCCCGACCGTGCGCCGCTCGTCACGCAGCAGCTCCTTGCGGAAACGACTCTGGCTCACGCGCAGGTTTGCTTCCTTGAGGTACTGCGCGGACAGGCCCGTGTAATGCGAGAGCCTCGTCGCAACGGCATTGAGTTCATCCGGCGTGATGTTTTGGCCCTTGGCCAGCGCCGTTGCGTATTCGCCGCCCGCAAAAGCGCGCGCTTCGTCGACAAAGGCGGGCATGCTGGCCGGCTTGTTCGGCACCTTGTCGTGATACCAGGCAATCGCGGCGAACGTGGGCAATGCGCCGATGTAGGTCTGGTCAAGTCCAGGCGAATTCGCGCCGTAGTTGAGGATCGACGACAACAGCACGACGCCATTGAACGCCATGCCCTCGCCCTGCAGTCTGTTGACGAGCGCAGCCGAGCGCGTCGTGCCGTACGACTCGCCGAAGAGGAATTTCGGCGAATTCCAGCGCTGGTTGATCGTGACGTAGCGCGAGATCGCTTTCGCAAACGCACTCAGGTCCTGGTCGACTCCCCAGAAGTCCTTGCCCTTGCCTTTGCCCACCGGCGTCGAGTAGCCGGTGCCGACGGCATCGATGAAAACGAGATCACTTCGGTCGATCAGGCTGTCCGCATTCGGCACCAGGCGATACGGCGGTGGCGCAGTCGCTACGGCGCTCGCCGACTCGACGCGAACCGGCGCGATCGAGCCCATGTGCAACCAGATCGACGGCGAACCTGGCCCCCCGTTGTAGAGAAAGGTGATGGGGCGCGCCGACGCATTCTTGCCGACATCCGCCGTGTACGCGACGTAGAACACGCTCGCGTTTGGCTTGTTTTCCTTGTCGTCGCGGATCAGCACACTGCCCGCCGTCGCGGTGTAGTGAATCGTGCGGCCGCCGATGTCGACGCTGCCATGCGAGACCGCGGTCTTTTCCGGCGGAATCGGCTTGTCGTCTTTTTTCGCCGCCTTCGCATCCTTGTCCGCGCTCGCGTCGGCATCCTTCTCATCGTCAGCAGCGCAGGCGAGTGACGAAGACGCAAGCAGCAGCGTGGCCAGCAGAACATCGATCAACTTGGTACGCATTGCGATTTCCTCGGGAGGGAAACGCGACAGGCTGCGCCGAACGGCCTACACGCGCCTGTGGCGAAAGTGCTGCCGTGATGTAAATGCGATGCAAAGACGCGAACCGGCACAACCCCAAGATCAGACGCGATAGCCGCGATGAATCGCGACGATGCCGGCACTGAGATTGCGCACATCGACCTTGGCGAGGCCGGCGGTTTCCATCATCGCCTTGAGCGTCGCCTGGTCCGGATGCTTGCGGATCGATTCGGCCAGATAGCGATAACTTGCGTCGTCGCCGGCAATCAGCTTGCCGATGCGCGGCAGCACCTGGAACGAATGGAAGTCGTACAGCGGCTTCAGGAATTCGGCGCGCACGCTGGAAAATTCGAGTACCAGCGCGCGGCCGCCGATCTTCAGCACGCGGTGGATTTCCGCCAGCGCATTCTCCTTGCGCGTGACGTTGCGCAGACCGAATGCCATCGTCACGCAGTCGAAGCTCTTGTCTGGGAACGGCAACGCTTCGGCGTCCATCTGCGACCAGTCGAGGCCGTGCAGTTTGCCGCGATCGAGCATGCGGTCGCGGCCGACGCGCAACATGTCGCCATTGATGTCACCGACGACCACGCTACCTTTTGCTCCGACCTTGGGCAGCAGGAGTGCGGCAATGTCGCCAGTGCCGCCGGCAAGGTCGAGCACACGGTCGCCTTCACGCACACCGCTGGTCGCGACGAAATAGCGCTTCCACAGGCGATGAACACCAAACGACATGAGGTCGTTCATGATGTCGTAGTTGCGCGCGACCGAGCTGAATACTTCGCCGACGAGTTTGGCCTTGTCGGCCTCGGCAACGTCGCGGTAGCCGAAATGCGTGGTGCGGGGTTCGTTCATGGCGCGCATCGTACCGCAAGCGGCGCATGGCGCTCGACCTTGCGGCCGCCGCCCCGCGGCCGATAATGCGGCCGGGTCCGGGGAGAATCCGCATGGCGATGTGGTGGCTTGGCGCTATCGTGTTGGTCTTTGTCGGTGCAGTCGTAGCCGTGTTCAACGATCTGGTTGCCGCGCGCAACCAGGTGCGCGCGGCGTGGTCCGACATCGACGTGCAGCTGACGCGTCGCCACGATCTGGTGCCGCAGCTGGTCGCCGCCGTGCATGGCTATGCGGACTACGAGCGCGCGACGCTGACCACGGTGACCGAGCTGCGCACGCGTGCGATGGTCGCGGCGTCGCTTTCCGACAAGGCGCAGCTCGAAGGCGAGCTCGCGCAGCAGATCAATCGCATTCTTGCGCTGCAGGAACGCTACCCGGACCTCAAGGCGAGCGAGAATTTTCTCGCCCTGCAACGCGACCTGGTCGGCATCGAGGATCACCTGCAATACGCGCGGCGCTTCTACAACGGCGCCGTGCGCGAGCTCAACAATCGCATCGAGACGTTTCCGGGCCTGTTGGTCGCGCGCGCAGCCAATTTCAAACCCGCAGATTTCTTCCGCCAGGGCAACGACCAGGAGTCCCCGGCATGAAGCGTCTTCTGCGTGGCCTGTGCCTCATCTTTGCCTTGATCGCCGCCAGCGCAACAGCGGACGAACGCATCCTCGCCTTCCACAGCGATATCGTCGTCAATGCCGATGCAAGCATGCAGGTCACCGAGATGATCCGCGTGCGCTCGGAAGCCAACCAGATTCGGCATGGCATCTATCGTGACTTCCCGACCGACTATCGCGATCGCTACGGCAACCGCGTGCATGTCGATTTCGAAGCCCAGGCGCTGACGCGGGACGGCCGCGACGAGCCCTTCCACAGTGAAGCGCAGTCCAACGGTGTGCGCGTCTACTTCGGCTCCAGCGACATGACGCTGGATCGTGGCGAATACACGTACAGGTTCCAGTACCGCACCACGCGCCAGCTGGGATTCTTCGCCGATCACGACGAGCTGTACTGGAATGCAACCGGCAATGGCTGGGATTTCCCGATCGATGTGGCAAGCGCGGACGTTACGCTGCCGGGGGCGATAGCGCAGGACGATCTGCATGTCGAGGCGTATACCGGCCCGCAAGGCGACAAGGGCAAGGCCTACAGCGCCAGCGTCGATGCGCCTTCGCATGTGAGCTTCAGCGCAACCGCCACGCTGCCGCCGCGCAGCGGCTTGACCATCGTCGTCAGCTTCCCCAAGGGCCAGGTCGAGGCTCCCACCCATGCTGCGCGCGCGAACTGGTTCGTGCATGACAATGGTGGCGTGATCATCGGTGCGGGCGGCCTGTTGCTGGCGTGGCTCTATTACCTCGTGCAGTGGTTTCGCGTCGGCCGCGATCCGAAGCCCGGCGTGATCATCCCGCAATACGAGGCGCCGCCGGGGTTTTCTCCGGGCACGCTGCGCCACATCGAGAAAATGGGCTACGACGATCGCTGCTTCGCGGCGGATATCGTCGACCTTGCCGTGCACGGCAAGCTGCGCATCGAGCAGGCTGACAAGAACTACAGCCTGCATCGCGCCAGCGGTGGCAAGGGCGCAGCGATTCCCGACGCCGAGGCAACCCTGCTCGACGCTGCGCTCGGATCGAGCGATGTGCTCGAGTTGAAACAGGAGAACCACACACGTATCGCGTCGGCGCGCGCCGCACACAGCGCCCTGCTCGACAAGAACAACAACACCCGTTATTTCAGGAAGAACAGCGGTCTGGTCATTCCTGGCGTCGTCCTGTGTCTCGGCGCGCTTCTGCTCGGCATGCGTTCTCTGACGATGGGCTCGATGGCCCCGGCGGGCTTTTTCATGCTGATCTGGCTCAGCGTATGGAGCATGGGCGTGATTTCCCTGCTCGGCGGAGCGATCAAGGCATGGCGCACGTCCACGGGTATCGCCGGCTATGGTGGCGCACTGTTTCTCACGCTGTTCTCGCTGCCGTTCGTCGCGGGCGAGATATTCGGTCTCGGTATCTTCATTGCCGCCGTCGGCGCCGGTTTCGCCATCATGGTGGTTGCATTGATCGCCACCAACGTCGCGTTCTTCGATTGGCTCAAGGCGCCCACGCTGGAAGGGCGTGAACTGCTCGACAAAATTGCCGGTCTGCGCCTCTATCTCGGCGTCGCCGAACGCGACGAACTCGCCGCACAGAAGGCCCCGTCGATGACGACCGACGAATTCCAGCACTTTCTGCCGTACGCACTTGCCCTCGATGTCGAGAAAACCTGGGCGGATCGCTTCGCCAATGCCGTCGGACCGGCTGCGGCAGCTGCTGCGGCAAGCTCGGTCGGCTGGTATCAGGGCAACACAGGCATGACCAACCTCGGCAGTTTCACCAGCAACCTTGGCTCCTCGTTGAGCAGCGCGATTTCGTCGTCGTCGAGTGCGCCGGGATCATCGCCCGCCGTTGGCGGCGGCGGTTCTTCGGGCGGTGGTGGTGGCGGAGGTGGTGGCGGCGGCTGGTGATCAGGCGCGTGCGAGCCCGGCATCGTTGAGCGCATCGAGATACGCCTGCCAGTTCTTCGCCTGATCGCGACCGAGTTCGTGCAGGACCGTCCACGAAAACAAACCGGTTGCGTGGCCATCGTCGAAGCGCAGCAGCACGGCATAGTTGCCGACGGGTTCGACCGCGTCGATGTTGACGTGTTGTTTGCCGGGTACCAGCACGCGCTGGCTGCGTCCATGCCCCTGCACTTCTGCACTGGGTGAATGCACGCGCAGGTATTCGGCCGGCAGTCGGAACGTCTCGCCACTGTCGAACGCGACTTCGAGTGCGTGCGAGGCGCGATGCAGGATGATGCTGGTGGGGTTCGGGTATGTCATCGTGGGGCGCAGCTCTAGCCCTGCCCTTCAAGGGAAGGGTTGGGTGGGGATGGTGTAGCGAGTCACGTCAGAAGCATCGCGGCTGAAGCCGCTCCCACAGACTGTTGATCCTGCGACGACGCTGCCCGCTTCAATGCAACGTGTCCGATACCGGCGCGCGCGGCGCGAGCGGATCGGCCGGCGAGCCTGCAACCTGCCACAACGCATCGAGATAGCCGCTGCCGAAGCCGATCGAACCCATGGCATCGAACTCGTAAACGCCGGTGTCCGGATACCAGGCTGCGTTCGGATCGAGCTCGCGCAATACCAGCGCGTTCGACTCGACCGTGTCGAGTTGGCCGACGTAGCTGATCTCGCCTTCGTCGTCCTCCAGCATGTTGACCGAGATCAGCGGTGCGCAGGCCGCCGCCGAACGCGCGATGGTGGCCCAGTCGTCGAGCTTGAAATCTGCAGGCACGCGCAGCTCCTCGCCGCGCAGCGCGAGCGCCTTGTCGACGAATTCGCGCGACGGATCGACCTCGAGCGCGCTGATGTCGGCTACGGCGATCACGATGTAGCCGTCAAAACGGATCGTGTCGCCGACTTCGGCAATGAGGCAGAAATCGCGCGACAATGCAATCGCGTAACCGTGAATGACCCCGGGTTGCAGGCGTTCACGCAGGATGCGTAGCGGGATGCGCTGCTCGAAGGCTTCGCGCAATTCGGCGCGTACGCCACGGGCTTTGAAGGGAACGACAGTATTCATGTGTGTATGGTCGGGCGTTTGCCCCGCTGTCGCAAGTCGCGACCGAACGGGCCGTTCAGGCTTAGAGAATGTAGCGCGACAAATCTTCGTCCTTGACCAGCGCGCCCAGACGCGCATCGACGTAGGGCGCGTCGATGCGGTGGTGCTGGCCGCCCTGGTCCGAAGCCGCATAGGAAATTTCGTCGAGCAGGCGCTCCAGCACGGTATGCAGGCGCCGCGCACCGATGTTCTCGGTGCGTTCATTGACCTGGAACGCGATCTCGGCGAGCCGCACGATGCCGTCCGCCGCAAATTCCAGCGTCACGCCTTCGGTCGCGAGCAAGGCGGTGTATTGCTTTGTCAGCGCATGCTGTGGCTCGCTCAGGATGCGCCGGAAGTCGTCCGCGGTCAGCGCGGCTAGTTCAACCCGGATCGGGAAGCGGCCTTGCAGCTCGGGAACCAGATCCGACGGTTTCGCCAGCGAGAACGCACCCGAGGCGATGAACAGGATGTGATCGGTCTTGACGATGCCGTACTTGGTGGATACCGCCGAACCTTCCACCAGCGGCAGCAGATCGCGCTGCACGCCCTCACGCGAAACACCGGCGCCGCTGAACTCGCCGCGCTGCGCGATCTTGTCGATCTCGTCGATGAAGACGATGCCGTTCTGCTCGCAATTGGTGATTGCCAGCGTCTTGATGTCCTCGTCGTTGACGAGCTTGCCGGCCTCTTCCTCGATCAGCTGAGGGCGCGCCTGCGCGATGCTCAGCTTGCGCACTTGAGTCTTCTGCCCGGCGAGCGACTGGAACATGCCGCGCAACTGGCTGGTCATGTCTTCCATGCCCGGCGGGGCCATGATCTCCACGCCGACGTTCATGGCGAAGTCGAGTTCGATCTCGCGCTCGTCGAGCGCACCTTCGCGCAGCTGCTTGCGCAGCTTCTGGCGGGTATCCGCGTCACGCGTGTCGTTTGGCTGCGGCTCGTTGGCGAAGCCAACACCCTGCCTCCTCGGCAACAACGCATCGAGAATGCGATCCTCGGCGCGGTCCTCGGCCTGCGACCGAACTCGCGACTTCGCTTGCTCGCGCATCATCTTGACGGCGCTGTCGGCGAGGTCGCGAATGATCTGCTCCACGTCCTTGCCAACATAACCGACTTCGGTGAACTTGGTCGCCTCGACCTTGATGAAGGGCGCATTCGCGAGCGCCGCGAGTCGCCGCGCGATTTCGGTCTTGCCGACGCCAGTCGGCCCGATCATGAGAATGTTCTTTGGCGTGACTTCCTCGCGCAACGCGGGATCGAGCTGCATGCGCCGCCAGCGATTGCGCAGGGCGATAGCGACCGCACGCTTGGCCGCGTTCTGGCCAATGATGTAGCGGTCGAGTTCGTTGACGATTTCGCGGGGTGTGAGTTCGGACATCTGAAAAGCCGGGAATGGGGATCGGGAATGGGGAATGATGAAAAGCGGGCGGGCTATCGCTTCTGCGAATCCCTATTTCCCTTTCTCGATTACCAGCTCTTCGATCGTGACGTTGTGATTGGTATAGATGCAGATGTCGCCGGCAATGTTCAATGCCTTCTCGACAATCGAACGTGGATCGAGCTCTGTATGCTCCAGCAGAGCCTTCGCGGCAGCCAGCGCGAACGGGCCGCCGGAACCGATCGCGATCAGGCCTTGTTCGGGTTCGAGCACGTCGCCATTGCCGGAGATGATCAGCGACGTCGCTTTGTCCGCGACGGCGAGCAATGCTTCCAGACGACCGAGACGACGCTCGGTGCGCCAATCCTTCGCCAGTTCGACTGCCGCGCGTGTGAGGTTGCCGCCATGCTTGTCGAGCTTCTGCTCGAACAACTCGAACAGGGTAAATGCGTCCGCGGTCGCGCCGGCGAACCCCGCCAGAACGTCGCCCTTGCCGAGACGACGGATTTTCTTCGCATTCCCCTTCATGATCGTATTGCCGAGCGTGACCTGGCCATCGCCACCAATGACGACGTGATCGCCGCGACGTACGGAAACGATGGTGGTGGCGTGGAAACTGTCCATGGGCTTCAAATGATGGGTGGACTCGGCGACTTGGGGCTGGTCAAACGCAATTGCAAGATCATGATGCATTACGCGCTGATCTCAAGCTGGTTTGCGCCGCGCCCGCGGATGCGCCGCATCGTAGACCTTGGCCAGATGCTGGAAATCCAGATGCGTGTAGATCTGCGTGGTTCCAATATCCGCATGCCCGAGCAGCTCCTGCACGGCGCGCAGATCGCCGGATGACTCCAGCAGATGGCTGGCGCAGGAATGGCGCATCAGATGCGGATACACACGCTTCCACACGCCCTGCTCGTTCGCGCGTTTCTTGAGTCGGGCACGCACACCGTTCGGTGTCAGCGGTCGACCGCGCACGCCGCGCACGAGCGGGTCTTCATCGCCACAACCATCCTGCTCACGCAATATCGCGAGTGCGGCCAGTGCTTTCGCGCCAACCGGCACAATGCGCGTCTTCGAGCCCTTGCCGGTCACGCGCAGCATGCCGTCGCCAGCATCGAGGTCGCGCCAGCGCACGCCGCACAATTCGGCCACACGCAGGCCGCTGGAGTAGAGAAGTTCCAGCAAGGCGCGATCGCGTACGGATTCGGCATCGTCGCCCGGCACCTCGACCAGGGCCGACATTTCATCGGCGTCGAGCACCTGCGGCAGCTTGCGCTGCACCTTCGGCGAGCGCAGGCCGATCGCGGGATTCGTTTCGACTTCGCCTTCGCGCGCGAGGAAACGGAAGAAGCTGCGCCACGCCGATGCGAGGCCGCGCAAGGTCGATGGGGAGTAACGTTTGACGCGATGCTCGTCGGCGAGCAGCGACTGCACCTGATCGGGCTTCAACTCGTGCCAGCGTCGCACCGCGCGCGTTTCGGCAAAGTCGGCGAGGCGCGCGAGCGCGTGCGCGTAGTGCTCGACCGTGCTCGGCGCGTAGCGTCGCTCGGCACGCAGGTAGTGTAGGAAGCGGTCGACCGCGCTCGCTAGCGTTGCTTCCTTCACGGCCACGGCTGGCACTCAGCGCCGGATCGGAAACCGGCTCAGCGCGGTCGAAATCGATTCGCCGATGAGCTTGAGAAACACCGTGCCCATCCCCGGATGGAACCGATTTTCGTCGTGGCTGCCGACGGCGAGCATGCCGATGTCGCTGATCGGCAGCAGCACGGCGGAACGTGCGTCATCGGCGTGCTTGCCGAACAGCGTATCGAGCTTGTCCTGCTGCAGGCGCCCACACAGCGGTTCGGCGCGCTTGAAGAATTCAGTGAACGCGGGAAATGCACTCGCGCCATTCGGTTCTGCAATCAGCCACTCGGCCGCAGGCAAGTCCGGATCCGCGCGGAACAATACGAGCCGCACCAGGTCGGGGTGGAAATCCTCGGTCAGCGCCGCCATCACCGCGCGCACCGTGTCGGCCAACGTCGTCGCGCGCATTTGCGCCAGCGTCAGCGTGTGCACGCGCACCATCAGGCTTTCGTTTTCGTGCGCGATCTCGACAAGGTCATGCAGGCGACGCGAGAGTTCGCGATTTTTTTCGCGCAGCACATCGAGCTGGTAACTTGCCAGCGATGCGGCCGGCCCCTGTTCGCGCGGCAGCATCAAAGCCATTGCGATGTCAGGGAATTCACCCAGGAATTGCGGATGACGACGCAGATAGCTGGCGACTTCCATCGCAGTGAGACTGTCCTTGACGCTTAATTCACTCATGGCATTCTCGTCGTAGTGCGGGCCGCGCCCATGGGGTTGGTTGAGAAACTGCCTCAACCTGCAAACATCCGTCCGTGGAGCGCTCACCAGTCGGCATCCCTTCCTCCTCAGCCTGCTGAGGGCTTTGACCATTCGCCTTCGAACACGAAACTCGCAGGGCCGGTCATCCACAAGCGATGTCCGGGACCTTCCCAGCCGATCTCCAGTTCGCCGCCGGGGAGCGCGACGCGAACATTGGCGTCGAGCTTAGCGCGTCGGCGCAACACCGCAACTGCCGCGCAGGCGCCGCTGCCGCAAGCAAGCGTTTCGCCCACTCCGCGCTCCCACACGCGCAGGCGGATCGCATCGCGCGCAAGAATCTGGGCAAACCCGACATTGCAGCGTTGCGGAAACGCGTCGGCATGCTCGATCTGCGGTCCGAGCGCCTCAACCTGCGCCTCGTCGACGTTGTCGACCTCGACCAATGCATGCGGATTGCCCATCGATACCGCGCCAATCTCGACCTTGCGGCCGGCAACCTCGATCACGTAGCCATCCGATGCCTCGTCGGTCAGCAAGGGGATGTCAGCGGGCGCGAAGTGTGGCTCGCCCATCTCGGCACGCACGCGACCGTCGTCGAGCAATTGAATCGCAACGGGTCCGGAAGGGCTTTCGAGTCGCGTCGCGCCGACACCGAGCACACCCGCCCTCTCGAGCCAGCGCGCGACGCAACGCAGCCCATTGCCACACTGGCCGGCGCGCGTGCCATCGGTATTCCAGACACCGTAGGCAAACGCGCACGATGCATCGCGCGCAGGCTCGATGGTCAGCAACTGATCGAAACCGACCCCGAAATGACGGTCGCCGAGCAAGCGAATGGCGTTCGCGTCGAGCGCAAGTGGTTGTGTGCGGCAATCGACAATCACGAAATCGTTGCCGAGCCCGTGCATCTTGCTGAAACGCAGGCCCATGCGAGCTGCCGCGATCAGCGCGTGGCCGGCGGCGCGGCGGATGCCGGCGCGGGAACGTCTTTCGGTGTCGGCTTGACCAGGTTGCCCTTGTTGCCGCAGGCAGCCAGCATCAAAGCGACGAGCGCCAAGGCAAGGGTTTGGCGAAGAACGACGGTTGGGCGGCGATGGAAATGCAGCGACATGGCGAAATCCGGCAATGACGTGCGCCGAGTATAGCCGCCGTTCACCGTGGCGACGGTTATGCTTGGGACCATGTCACTCACTCCGTTCCTGATCGGCCTGTTCGCATTCGCAGGCGTATGCGCGTTGTTCGCGCTTGCGCAGGGTGCGCACGCGCGCAGGCACTGGCGCACGCGACGCCGCTTCGCAGCCGGCCATCGTGCGCTGTGGGGCGTGATTTTCCTGCTGCTCGCCTTGCTCGGCGCATTCGCTGGCACGGTATTGCTGGGCTATCGGCGCCTGGCCGCCGAAGCGCTCGTCGCGCAACTGGAAGCACATGCGCTCGGTCCGCAACACTTTGCGCTGGACATCGAGTTGCCCGATGGCACGCGCCAACGCGTCGAGCTCGCCGGTGACGACTGGCAACTCGACGCACGCGTGATCAAGTGGGACACGCGCGCGGTCGTTCTCGGGGCGCCAGCGCTGTATCGACTGGATCGCATCACCGGACGTTATCGAGATATCGAACAGGAACGCAGCGCACCGAAGAGCGTGGCTGCGCTGTCAGCGGCATCGGCAGCGGATCTGTGGACGTTGAAACAGCGCTTTCCTCGTTACTTGCCTTGGGTCGACGCAGACTATGGCAGCGCCGCCTATCTGCCGCTCGTCGATGGCGGCCGCTACACCGTGACGCTGGCTGCTGCGGGCGGACTGATTGCGCGCGCCGCCGACAAGGCGACCGCAGACAAGCTCGATGGCACGGCCAGCACGCCCTAGGTCGTGCTGTTCACCCCTTGCTACCGGCCGTCGACCCAGCATGACGTGTGACCGTGTGCGGCGCCGAGGCGAACGACGAAGGCAGTCCAAGCCAGCATTGTCAGTCGTTCGACGACAGCACTTTCTCGTAGCGACGCGCATCCTGCCCATCTTCGTAGTAACGTCGATGCGCACCGAACAGGCGATAGCCAGTGCTTTCATAGAGGCGCTGTGCCGCCACGTTGTCCGAACGTACTTCCAGCCGCAGGCGGCGGCTGCCCTGGCGGTGCGCCGCCTGTTCGACCGCGTCGAGCAGGATGGCGCCGATACCGTTGCCGCGCTCGCTGGCCGCAATAGCGATCGAGTAGAGGCGCGCAATATCACTGCCCCGGCGACGGAACAGGACGGCGGCGCCGACAATCCGCCGCTCGCGCACCGCGACCAGCACGTCGGCACTGAGACTACCCAGATGCCGGCGCCATTGGCGCTCGCTCATGCGATCGAGCGCGAAGCTTGCCTGCTCGAGCGCAACCAGTGCGGCGAGATCGTTGTGGGTTGCCCGACGCACATACGCGTTTGGCGATGCTTTGTGCGCAAAAGGCTGCAATGGGAAGGGAGCGAGCACGGCGCGCAGCCTAGTCCCCGCAGGCTCTCGCCGCAATGCTGTCCGCCAACGCATTTACTCGCGAGCAGGGCATTCACGGTCGCGCGGGAACGCACTGCACGCGCGCGCGCGCCTGTGTCAAACTGCGCGCCGCCAGCCGCTCCGCTACCCTCGCCATTGCCGTCGTGCCGATGGCCCTGCGCAGCGACCCGAAGCGGCCGTTCACCCGAACCTTCATCCAGGCGTTCCGCATGAGCCGGCTGGTCATCGTCGTTGAAAAGGCTTCGGATTGGGGCTCGTACTACCCGTCGGACAACGTCGTCACCGCACAGGACTACCTGAAGGAGCCGATTGGCGCGGACGACGAGCGCACGCAGGTCATCAACCTGTGTCGAAGCTACAAGTATCTGGGCACCGGCTATTACGTTTCCTTGCTGGCCGAGGCGCGCGGGCATCGCGTGATTCCGTCGGTGCGTGCGATCAACGACCTGCGCCGACGCTCGCTGTACGGCCTCGACATCGAGGATCTCAACGCGAAGCTCGGCAAGTTCCTGCCGGCAGGCGGTCGCGACACCACCGACTTTGGTGTGCTGCTCTACTTCGGCGAGACATCGTATCCGGCGCTCGAAGATCTCGCGCGTCAGGTATTCGATGCGTTTCCATGTCCGATCCTGCGCATCGAATTCGAGCGCGAGCGGGTCTGGCAGATTGCCGCGATCAAGCCCGCGGGCCTGCACACGCTGTCCGATCCGCAGGAAGATGCTTTCGCGCAGTCACTCGACAAGTTCTCCAAGAAACTCTGGCGCAAGCCGCGTGCACGCAAGAAATTCCGCTTCGATCTTGCAATGCTGGCCGATCCCGGCGACCCGATGCCGCCGTCCAACAAGCGCGCGCTGAAGGCATTCGTCGAAGCCGGCGCCGAGCTCGGCATCGAAGTCGACACGCTGTGCAAGAACGACTACAGCAAGCTTGCCGAGTACGACGGCCTGTTCATCCGCGAAACGACCGCTCTCGATAACCACACCTACCGTTTCGCGAACAAGGCCGAGAAGGAAGACATGGTCGTCATCGACGATCCCAGCTCGATCCTGAAATGCACCAACAAGATCTACCTGCACGACCTCATGAAGTCGCGCAAGC
>JBDSXV010000055.1:0-14215 GCA_039926025.1 Dokdonella sp. | reverse complement strand
GCGAGACCCATCCGGCGGTGACGCTCATGCAGAACACCTTCGATGTTTTCGACTCGGCGAACTACGCGCAGATGATCGTGCTGAATCCACCCCCCGGCGTGGCATCCAAGCATGTCCTGTTGCCCTGGGGGGCGAGCGATACCTACTCGCCAAACGCAACGCTCGACATCACCGCGCGCGCCATGGGTCTGCAGCTCGCAGCGCCGGTGATCCAACCGATCGCCGGGATGACGACGGTCGCACGACCCGTGTCGGCGAATTTGAATGGCTTCACCGGCGTATGCGCGCAATACGCACCGGCCATGGGCAGCGATGGCTTGTTCGTCACCATGGACAACGCTGCGGCGCAGGCCGACTGGATCGGATTCCTGGTTTCGGCCATACAGAACGGGACGCCGGTGTTGCCGTAGGTCAACGCGGAGAGATGTTGCGACGAGCGCCTCCCGTGGACCTATCTGAAGCTCCGCGATGTGTGCGTAAGGCGCTGTTGGCAGCGTAGTGGCTGCGAAACATACTCGTTGAGCGGGCGATCAAAAAGGAACGGAGTCAGGTTCTTTTCGCTGGCGCGGTAAGTGAACCCGACCCCGTTCTTGCTGGCCGATGAGTTCGGGCTTTGCGCCGGGTTTGGCATGAAGCTGACGCCGTTCGGCGCGGTACGGATTTTCCTTGAGATAGCCGTCGGTCAGCGTGCCGAGGAAGGCGACGATATCGTCGATCTCGCGCGTATCGAGCCGCGCTTTTGCGCCGGGCATCTGATCCGCGAACGGGGGTTCGCGATTGAGATTGGCGTGGTAGGCGGGCGGCAGATCGTCGTAGACATCCACGCTGCCATCCGCACGTTTCGGATACCAGCGCTCGGGCGTGATGTCGCGCGTGACATAGAACGCGACCACATCGCGCAGTGAATGAAAACTGCCGTTGTGGAAGAAGGTCTGGCGCAACGCGACGTTGCGCAGCGTCGGCGTGCGGAACAGACCGCAGAATTCCGCTTGGCCCTTTTTGTCCGCGCGTTCGGGTCCGCATGCGCCGAGGTCGTGGAATGACGCGTCCGTATTGCGCGGAATCTTGCGGTTGCGCGGCACGCCGAGGGCGATCAGGCCATAGTCGGAAAACGCCGGCGCGCTGGCATCGAGCGGCCGTCGGCTCAGATGGCATTGCATGCAGTTGCCTTTCGACTTGTCTTCGAACAGTTTGAGGCCGCGCTGCTCGCGCGCGTTCAATGTGGCGTGACCCGTCAGCCAGGCATCGTATTTGCTCGTGTACGGATTGAACTCGTCGTAGTCCTGCTCGAAGACGCCGAGCGCGTGCACGACGGCATTGAAGGCGTCGTTGTCCGCATCGAGCGCGTTCGTACCGAGCGCCTTGCGCAGCGTTGCCGCGTAGGGCGTTGCGCGGATCGCATGTGCAACACCCGCCACGCTCGACGCCATCTCGAACGCGGACAGCAGCGGAATCTTCGCCTGGTTGTCGCCACGGTCGACGCGACCATCCCAGGTCAGTCCGCCGGTCGGGCCGGCGTCGATCGATTCGTCGCCTTCGTCGTCGGCGTCGTGGTAGTGGTTGCTGTACGGCGGAATCCGGTTGAGGTACGTCAGCGTCGGCGGCGCGCGGAAACCCAGTTGCAGGCCATCGACACCACCGGGTTGCACGTCGCGCGCATCCGCTGGGCTGTAGCGACGCGACGGATCGTGGCAGCTTGCGCACGACTGTTTGCCCGATGCCGAGAACGACGGGTCGGAAAATATCTGTCGACCCACATCGCGCAGCTGCGTGGTGCGTTCGAACGCGGCAGCGTACGTGGACGCCTTTGCGCCCGGCGAAGGCGCATCACCGGCAATGCCAATGGGTGCGGACAGGCAGCATGACAGCACGACAGCGAAGTAAACGGACGTAACGATCTTGCGCATTCGATGAGGTGTTCGATGGGAGATCCGGCGCGCAAAGCTGCGTTGCAGCGGGCTATTGCGTGTTCCAGCCGCACAAGCGTAGCGACGCAATGTGACGGTCGTGCACACGAACCTTCACGAGACTGAAAAGGTTTGCACCTAGCCTGCGTCGATTGGCGCGAAGCATCGCGCCATCGCCAACCAGTCGAAGGATTCAGTCCCATGCAAAAGCAAGCTTTGGCGATCGCAATCGCAGCGACATTCGCGAGCGGTCTGTTCGCACCGACGCCGTCGTCCGCACAAGCCGTCAACGGCCTCAACAAGGTCAAGACCGTGGTCGTGATCTACGCCGAGAATCGCGGCTTCGATCACCTCTACGGCCATTTCCCCGGCGCCAACGGCCTCGACAATGCGACCGCCGAGCAGAAGACGCAGCTCGACCGCGACGGCACGCCGATGGCCACGCTGCCGCCGATCAACGGCAATGGCCTGACCGATCCGTCCGATCCCACCCAGGTACCGACCGAGGCGACGACCGGCCATGCGAACGCGCCGTACGCGCTCGACGATGCCGCTGGCTATGCGCTCGATTTCAACTACAAGCTGCACGACCTCGTGCATCGCTTCTACAACAACCAGATGCAGATCAACGGTGGCCTCAACAACAAGTTCGCAGCATGGAGCGATGCCGGCGGCGAAGTGATGGGGCACTGGGACAACACCAGCACGATGGCGATGTGGGCGATCGCGCAGCGCTACACGCTGGCCGACAATTTCTTCCAGGGCGCGTTCGGCGGTTCGTTCCTCAACCACCAGTACCTGATCTGCGCGTGCGCGCCGTACGACTTCAAGACCGCCAACGATCCGGTCACCTTCGCCAACAACATCTCCGCCGTCGCCGCCGATGGCGTGTCGCTGCAGATCGATCCGATCAGTCCCGCGTCCGCACTGACTGGCGTGCCGAAGTACGTGCGCGATTCAACCGTGACGCCCGACTACTACGGCGTCAACACGATGCAGCCGCCGTACCAGCCGTCGGGCAATGCACCGGCTTCGGGCGGCGATCCGCTGTATGCGGATCCGACCAAGCCGAATACGCTGAGCCCGCAGACCGCAACGAACATCGGCGACCTGCTCACGACCAAGGGTGTGACCTGGGCCTGGTATGGCGGCGCGTTCCAGGGCGCGCTCGATCACACGGCGCCGGCAAGCGTCGCGTTCCAGTACCACCATCAGCCGTTCAACTACTATGCGAACTTCGCGCCGGGCACCGCTGCACGCGCCGCGCACGTGCTCGATGGCGGCATCGACGGCGCAGCGTTCATCGCCGCGATCGACGCAGGCACCTTGCCGCAGGTTTCGTTCTACAAGCCGCAAGGCAGCCAGAACCAGCACCCGGGTTACGCCACGGTCGACGCGGGCGACGCGCACATAGCGAGCGTGATCTCGCACCTCGAGAACAGCCCGCAGTGGAAGGACATGGTCGTCGTCATCACCTATGACGAGAACGGTGGCTGGTGGGATCACGTGGCGCCGCCGAAGGGCGACCGCTGGGGTCCGGGCACGCGCATTCCGGCGATGGTGGTGTCGCCGTTCGCCAAGCGCGACTTCGTCGATCACACGCAATACGACAGCGCGTCGGCTCTGCGCCTGATCACGCACGTGTTCGGCCTGCCGACATTGCCGGGTCTCGCCCAGCGCGACGAAGCGCTGCAACAGAACGGCTTCCCGGCCATGGGCGACCTGAGCAACTCGCTCGATATCCTGTTCACCGATGGATTCGAAGCGCCCTAAGCGGGATCGCAATGCCCCGACGACCTGCGCTGGCGGATGACGTCAGCGCAGGTCAGACCGTTGTGGTTCCGCGAAAACGCGATCAGCGCGATGGAACAAGCGCGGCACTGGCAGCCCGCCATTCGCTGACGAGATAGGCGCGCCCGGCGCACACGTGATTGAACGCATCGATCGCCGCATTGTGGTGCTCGACGAGCGCGGTGTGTGCAGGCAAGCGTGCGTTGTAGTCCGTGACGAGCGCTTCGTGGCGGATCACCCGCTCGTTGTATCGCCCGATCGCATCGTGATCGATGTGATCGAGCGTGATCTCGTCATGGTCCAGGTCGTCGCCGAGACGCTTGAAGAAGCTTTCCGCCACCTCGAGATCCTGATTCGCCTGACGCACCTGACCCTGCAGCGCACGTGACTCGTCATCCAGCGCGACGCAGCGACGCAGCCGTTCACCCGTCAGCGTGGGCCCCTTGTAGTGCGTCAGATCCTTCAACCCCGGCCCGAGGCTGGTCCGTGCATCGCCTGCCGCAAACGCCGGCGTAGCGAAAGCGGCGACGAATCCAAGCAAGGCTGCCGCATGACGATGATGCATGGCGTACTCCGTGAGCGCATGTCATGCACTACGCGGGAACGTAGCGGCAGGGGCCAACCCCCGTACCCGTAGGGTGGGCTTAAGCCCACCACCGTCGGCCCACATTCGCAGGGCCAGGGAGTAGGAGAGCGTAGGGCGGGCCCTGGCCCGCCATCTCCGTGCGCAAGGCCGGCTCCAGCCCGCCATCCTCGCGCCAACCGCACATCCATCGGAGCCAGTAAATGCTCCCTGATACCATCGCCCCAACGTCATTCAACAAAGGACGAGCCATGCAACGCCCATCGATCATGGCTGCCGCCATTCTGGCCATCGCAAGCTCGTTCGCTGTCGCCGCGCAACCCTCAGCGCAAGCGACCTTCGACGAACTGAAAACCCTGGAAGGGAATTGGCAGAGCACCAGCGGCAAAACCACCGTCAACTACAAGCTGATCGCGAACGGAAGCTCGCTCGTCGAAACGTGGACGATGAGCCCGACGCGACAGTCGATGACGGTCTACACGATGGATGGCGATCGGATCATCGCCACGCACTACTGCCCGCAGGGCAATGCGCCGCGGCTTCAACTGGCAAGTACCGCCGAAGATGGAACCCACTTCTTCGAATTCCTGGATGGCGCCAATCTGGGCAAGCCGGAGGGATCGCACGAGCATGCGTTCTGGGTGCGGCTGGATGGCAAGGGGACTTTAGTCAGGAACGAGACCTATATTGCGAATGGGGCGACGTATGATCCGAAGAAGGATGTTGGGAGTGTGGAAGCGTTTGTTAGGGTGAAGTAGCCTTCGGTTTTGTAACCTCCGAACCCCGTTTCCGGTAACGGGGTTCGGCTCCGGGCACGCGTCCGATGGCATCATGACGCAGCCATTCATCGCCGCAGGAGCCAACACATGCTGCGCAGACCCACGAGAATCGCACTGATCGTGACAGGCTCGCTGCTGATTGGCGGGTGCTACATTACCGGCTTGAACCATGCCGCGCGTCGCGGCACGGCGCTGATCACCATTCCACGGATCGACGACCATACGATGGCCGTCTACGTGTTCGCCGCGAGTTCGAAGCATCATATCGTCGAGCAACGCGTACCGAGTGAGCAACGCGATGGACTCGCTGCGTTCTCGCTGAGCGCGGGGACGCATGTGCTGGAGATCGATTGCTATCGGCCGAATGCGGTGGCCGTCTTGCATGGCGGAATCGACTTCGAAGCGATGGTCGAGGCGGATGCCACCTACATTCTCGACTGCGAACCGAAACGCGATCCGAGGTACGATTACTTCGAAAATCACTTCTCACTGACGCGGGTCGAGCCGTAGAACACGCATGCTTCATGCCGTTTCGTCGGGAGGCTGTAATCGGTCCGATCGATCTGAGAGACGATGCTGTGCAGGAATCTCGATGTTTGGAGGAAATGAACGTGGCCCCGTTTCCGCTGGATAGCGCGGCGGATCGGGCCAAGTTCATTTTCCTTCAGATAATGAATGTGCCCGGCAATTCTGTTGGAGTATCGAATATGGGCATCTGGGACACCATCGCAAAGCTGGCCGATGCCTTTCTCGGTGATGGTGGCAAAGCGACACGCCCGAGAGACATTTCGCGCACCCCCGACGTCGCGCGCACGCGGCAACGACCGGGCCGATTTGCTCGATTCACCTCCGAACCAGAAATGCTTGCGGACGTGGAAGTTCTGCCAGAGTATCGATTCATCTTGGGAGCAGTGAATGCCGGCTGCCCAGCGATCTTCGTCACTGGCAAGGCCGGAACCGGCAAATCCACGATGATTCATTGGCTTCGCGGTCAGATAGGTTCGTGCGTGGTGATTGCTCCCACCGCGGTGGCCGCTGCAAATGTCCAAGGCGAGACCATTCATTCCTTCTTTGGCTTGCCGCCCCGACTGATCGATCCGGAGGAAAAGCATCCGACGACTACCAAGGTCCGCTTGATGCTGGAAAACATCTCCTGTCTGATCGTAGACGAAGTCTCCATGGTGCTGCCGAATCTGGTTGATACGATGAGCAACATTCTTCGCAGCGCGCGCGGAAGTACACAACCTTTCGGCGGCGTGCCGGTGATCTTCGTCGGTGATTTACTGCAACTCCCACCGGTGGTCAGTACGCCGGAAGAGGCGGTCTACTTCAGTCATCGCTATCCGACGCCAAACTTCTTTTCGGCCGATGTGTTCAAGGAACAGAAAATCGTTCCGTTGGTCTTGACCGAAGTCCGCCGCCAAGCCGATCCGGCCTTCATCGATGCGCTCAACCGCATTCGTTTGAACCAAAATTGCCGGGATGCGGTGGCTTTGTTCAATCGGAACTGCTTCCGTGACAGGCTGCCCGAGGCCCCCAAGGGCGTGTACTTGGTGCCAACGAATAAGGCCGCGCGGACGATCAATGTGCGCGAGCTGGACAAGATTGTGGAATCGGCCAGACTTTATGATGCGGAAATTAGTGGCGACGTACCAGCCAACCGCTGGAAGCTACCTGTGACCGATCGTCTTGAACTCAAGGTCGGCGCTAAAGTTATTTTTCTTAAGAATCACAAACCATATTGGATCAACGGTGACTTAGGTACCGTTGTTGACTTGGAAGATGACTTGGTCCACATCTGCAAAGATCATTCGCACAACGTGGTCGCAGTGGGACGCGAAACGTGGTGCAAATACAAGTACACCTACGACTTCCAAACTCGCCAAGTCGGTGCGGAGGTCATTGGGGAGTTCACGCAATTTCCCATTGCTTTGGGTTGGGCAATCACAATACACAAGTCCCAGGGTTTGACTTTGAGTAGTCTCACTTTGGACTTGGGAGATGGCGCATTTGCCGGAGGGCAGACCTATGTGGCGCTCTCGCGTGCACGGACAATGGACGGAATTACGCTGATCAAGCCAATATCGATGCGAGACGTGCGAACAGATCCGGTGGTATTGGCGTTCTATCGCGAGCACGAAATCGACTGTTAGCTCTGAGCTAATCGGTCGGGGGCTTCGGGAATATGAGCCGGGGTCACTACTTCCAGTAGGAGTCGGCCAGGTGTAATTGGCCATATGCGGACCAATGTACCTTTCTCTTATCGCGAGGTGAGCGAATCGGGTTCAAGTTAAGTTATCAGAGAAGAAAATGAACCTGACCAATATTCCGACCCACATTCCGAGAAACAAGAATGCTCTAATTGTCTCCGCATCTTTTGCCGCCCAGCGCTCTCATTACGTTCTCCCATTGAAATGAACGCTCAGACTAGCGAATTCGTACAGATTGAAAGAACCTTTCACGAACTCGGTCTTGGTTCCGACGACGAGGCAGAGATGCACCAGCTGCTCGGGGCAGGTAACGCGCTCCGCTGGTCAGATTTGCTTGCGGAGCATCGCGTCGTCCTCTTGTCGGAAGCGGGGTCTGGAAAGACCGCGGAAATCCGAAACATCGCGCGACGGCTTCGCGAAGAGGAGAAATCGGCTTTTTTTGTGCGAATCGAACACGTTACTCAAGAATTTGAGGGCGCGTTCGAAGAAGGAACGTACGAAGAATTCATCGCGTGGTCGAACTCTGGCCAGGAAGGATGGCTATTCCTGGATTCGGTGGATGAGGCGCGATTGCGGGAACCGGGCGACTTTGAGCGAGCCATCAGGAAGCTTGGCCGGCACCTCAAGGCAGTGCTCCAGCCTGCTCATATTGTCATCACGAGCCGCATAACGGCTTGGCGGGCCAAGACGGATCTGTATTTGTGCAGGACGCAGTTCCCGTACCAGCTCGTGGTGAGCGAGATGGATGAAGATGCTTCCAGTCGGCAAGGAACGACCGTCAAGAACGTCGACGTAAGGGCAAGCGCCACGGCTCCTTTCAAGGTGGTTGCCCTCAACGATATTCAGGGTGAGCAATTCAATACCTTCATCAAAGCCAAAGGCGTAGACGACGTCAGCGCCTTCCGCGATGCCGTGGAACGGAATGATGCATGGCTCTCCACCAAGCGCCCGCTAGACCTCTCCGAACTGGTTGAATTCTGGCGCGCACACGGTCGTGTCGGCTCACGGCTTGAACTCATAGAGAACAGCATCGAACGACGGCTTGAAGAGCGCGACCAGAACCGCGCAGATGCGCGTCCGATCGCAAAGGAGAAGCTGCTCTTGGGGGCGCAGCTGATCGCGGCCGCTGCTACCCTCGGTCAGGAATCAGCGATTTGCGTGCCCGATGGTTCGGAGAACGCCAAAGGTATATCTGCAAGAGATGTCTTAACGAACTGGAACGAAACGGATTGCGCGACGCTGCTGGGACGGCCGATCTTCGACGAAGGCATCTATGGCACGGTTCGGTTTTACCACCGTTCCGTACGCGAGTACCTCACTGCAAGATGGCTTCACTCACTCCTTAAAGACCACGCCTCTCGCACCGAAATCGAAGGACTGTTCTTCAAGTCGCAATACGGTGTGGAAGTGATCGCGCCAACGATGCGGCCGATATTGCCATGGCTGGTCTTGTTGGACGGAAGGATTCTCGAAAGGGTTTGCAGGATTGCGCCGGAAATCCTTTTCGAGGGAGGTGATCCGAGTCAGCTCCCGCGGGAGAAATCCAGCCAAATTCTGAGGCAAGTCTGTGAGCAACTGACTCAGCCTGCCCATAGGCGCTCGATGATGGACTACGCAGCGGTCCAGCGCTTTGCCACCGCTGAACTTGCTGACGACGTCAAGGCGCTGCTTGCTCAATTCGGCGGGGATGACGAGATAGCTTGGTTCCTGGCCCGGATGGTGTGGCATGGAGAGATGCGCCGAGTTGCACCTGAGATGAAGGAGCTCGCGCTCCGGTCTGAGAGTGGCAATCAAGTGCGTCAGGCCGCGCTCCACGCTCTTTCGGTCGTTGGTGCTGAGAAGGATCGGGAGGAGATACGAAGCAAACTTATCGACCAAGACGGAAAAATTCCAAGGGAGTTCATATCCGAGCTGGTTCCGCAGCTTTCAGCGGACGAAGGCGGTGTTGATTGGCTTCTAACCGCTCTTGAGCGCGCAGCGAAAGTCGACCGATACCGCACTGATACGCTTTCCGATGTCGTGTCGCAGGCAGCGTCGAACTGGCCACTAGAGCTCCTGCCGCAATGGATATCGGGGTTGAAGCGACTGCTGTCGATGCCGCCCGTTGTGGAGCGACGTTATTGCGAAATGTCGGACGAATACAAGTGGCTGGCGCGTCACGCGGCAGAAGCCATCGTGCGGCTCGTCGATGCGAGGGATCCCGCTGCATTGGCGGAACCAACGCTGTGGCTTCTCTATTCGATCCCGATCCTTCACGACCTCCACGACTCTGACATTGGAGGGATACGTCAGGCCATACGAAAGGTCGTCGTCAAATGGTTTGAATTGAACCACAAGCTGTTCTGGTACGCCGTTGCCCGTGTCCGCGCTGACCGTGACGCGAAGAATTCAGAGCCGCTGACCAGTTATCGGCAAGCGGGTTCGTGGGGGCAAATCTGGAATTTCGACACCAGCGACTTCGAGGAAATATGCATCGATGTCGCCACTAGGACGTCGGAGGCCGATCGCCTGGTTGCGCTCACCTTGGCGTTCGCTATCTACGTCAGCAGTGGCCGGCCAGCTCTCTGGCGGCGCAAGCTTGTACAGGCCGTGGCCGCCGAGACGTCGCTCATGTCCGCACTGAAGACGCTTTTTCGTCCTCTGAAAAGTGCCGATGCACAGTGGCGAAAACAAGACGCGGTATGGAGGAAGCAGCGGAAAATGGTGGAGGCAAGAAATGAAGAGAACAAACGAAAGTGGAAGGAGTACATACGAGCCAACTTCTGCCAGCTTTTGGTTCCGGATAACCCGAAGGTGCTTACAGACGCGCAGATGCACCTATACGAGACATTGCGCTCAGAGGACTCGAAGGACGGGCGTTCCGGAAAACTAGGTAAGGGGCGCTGGCGGTTCCTGATTCCAGAATTCGGTGAAGAAGTCGCGAATGCGTTCCGGGATGGGGCGATGCGCTATTGGCGACACGGTCGACCTGCCTTGCACTCCGGGGGCTCCGAGGAGAACAGCATATACAGCACCACGATTTTCGGGCTTGAGGGCCTCCAAATCGAATCGCAGGAAATTTTCGATTGGCCTCAAAATCTCTCCGACGCGGAGGCCAAGACTGCCGCAGGATTTGCCATGCTCGAACTCAATGGCTTCCCACCCTGGCTTTCAACCTTGTATGCCCGACATCCGAACGACGTCATTGACACCGTGATCCGGGAGATCGATTTTGAGCTCGCCAACGACGATCCGAAGAAGGATAGAAACTATGTGCTCGCCGACGTGGCATGGGACGGACGATGGCTCTGGGACGGGATAGCTTCATTGCTCCTCAAGCGGCTAGAAAAGTCGCCCAGGAACGTCCGTACCTTGAGGGATCTTCTCACCATCGTCCAAGGCTCCTCGCTGCCGGATTTCGAATTGGCTCGGCTGGCCGCAAAAAAGGCTCGGACGACTAGAGGCCTCCCGTTCGCTTCGCAGTGGTTTGCAACTTGGGTCGGAGTCGATCCCGACGTCGCTGTACCCGCGCTCGCAGCGCGTATCGCGCAATTCAAACGACAGAAAGACAAGACCGAGTTCGCGATGCTGTTCATTGTCGCGCTGATGGGCGATCGACGCGACAGCAGCACCGTTCGTCAAGCGTATCGAAAGGTCCCGCATATGAAAGCATTGCTCCTCCTCACGCATGAGCACGTTCGCTCAGAGGAAGACATCGATAGAGTGGGGAAGGGCGTCTACTCCCCAGAGTTGCGGGACAACGCTCAAGATGCGCGGAATGCATTGCTTGCATTCATTCGAGAGGCGCGCGGCAAAGAAGCGTTCCTCGCTCTCTCAGAGATTGCGCAGTCACACCCTAACGAAGCATCGCGACTATGGATTGCGCACCATGCAAAGGAGAAAGCGATTCAAGATGCGGACATTGCGCCCTGGTCACCCGGTCGCGTGAGGGAGTTCCATGACAATGTGGAACGAACGCCGGGCACGCATCGTGAACTCTGGGAGCTAGCGGTCAATCGGCTCACCGATTTGAAACGCGACGTGGAAGATGGCGATGCGAGCATTGCGTCGATGCTTCTGAAGGTCGACGAAGAAACGGAGATCCGAAAATTCATCGGTGGATGGTGTCGCGACAGGGCTGCAGGACGATATCTGGTAACTCAGGAAGAAGAGTTGGCCGATGCCAAGCGCCCCGACCTACGCTTCAACGTCAATGGTCTAGATGCCCCAGTTCCGGTGGAACTCAAAATCGCCGACAAGTGGACCGGGCCTCGTTTGCATGAGCGCCTGGAGGAGCAGCTCTGTGGCGACTACCTTCGCGATGCTCGATCCAACCGGGGAATCTTCGCGTTGGTCTTTCGCGGGGAAAGGGCAGGATGGGACCTTCCCTCGGGCGGGCGCGCAAACACGTTCGAAGCCCTAGTCCAGTCGTTGCAGGACCATTGGGCCTCCATCTCCGGACGGTATTCAGGAGTTGACGACGTCCGAGTTGTTGGAATAGATCTCACCAAGCGTGGTTCCCGCGTCAATCGTGCCCCTGGGAAACGGTCAGTGGCCAGTCGCCCGGCCATATGAGTTTCGCGCAAACGAATCGGGGCCAGGTGTAATTTCACCTTTGCGAATCGGGGCCAGGTGTTATTTCAACGCTGACCGACGGCATACTCCCGAAAAGGCGTCAGCGGCACAGTGATGTGCCTTTCAAGGTTCGGGTCGTGTCAGGCGAAACTTCAGGCTTCCCCAACAGGTGTGCACTCATGAATCGTTTGTGCGGATGGCTGCTCGCTGCAGTCTTGTTGGGTCTTTCGCCGGGTGCGAACCCGGCGAAACCGGCGAAACTGGGGTCAGAGTGCACTTTTGGCCTCGGTTCCAGATCGCCACGACAACACCACGCGGAAAAGTCGACTCTGACCCCAGTTTTCGCACGCGGCCAGCACAAACCGGATACGATGAGCATGCATCACGATCACCTCCGCATCGCCCGAGTGTGCGCGTTTCGGTGAGGGGCCGGCATCGACTGGCGCGCAGAAATCCGATGGCAGGATTCCCGCTGCTTCGTCGTTCAAGTAGTCAGGACCGCGACACCCAGGGCGCACCGCTGTCCGAGCGACTGACTAAGGAGTGGAAATGGCAACGTTTCTCGACCGATCGAACCGGCGCGGGCTGGGCTTCGCGCTTCTGCTGGCGGGCGCGTGCGCCCCGGCGTGTGCCACCACGATCACGGTCACGAGCACCGCGGACAGCGGCGCGGGTTCGCTGCGCCAGGCGCTGGCGGATGCGGTGGCCGGCAATACGATCGACTTCAATCTCGCGTATCCGGCCGTGATCCATCCGCAGTTGATGTTGTTCGTCACGAAGAGTCTCACGATCGAGGGGCCCGGCACCGGCAACCTCACCATCGACGGCAACAACTCCCCCGATCCCATGCTCGAGATCGTGAACTCCTCGGTCGTCACGATCAGCGACCTGACGGTGGAGCACGCCGGAGACACCGCTCTCTACGTCCAGCAGGGCACGCTCACCGTGAACCATTGCCGGCTCGCCAACAACCTTGGCGGTGCCATCGTCAGCGGCGGTACGTTGACGGTGAACGACAGCGTGTTCGACACCAACCATAGCAGCAGTGGGGGCGGTGCCATCTTTAACAATGCCGGCGCGTCCATCAATACCTCCAGCTTCATCGGCAACTCGTCCGACAGCGGCGGCGGCGCGATCTACAATGGCGGAGGCATAAGCATCCACACCAGCACGTTCTCGGGAAACCAGGCGGTCGCCAGCAACAGCAGTCGCGGAGGCGCGATCCAAAACAACGGCGACATGTCCATCGACAACAGCACGTTCGCAGGCAATAGCGCGGCCGGTTTCGGTGGTGCGATCCAGCTCGACCATGCGGCCACGGTGACTTCGAGCACCTTCAGCGGCAACTACTCCGCACTCGGCGGCAGCGGCGTGAACACGTTCGCGACGTTGACGGTGAGCCGGTCGATTCTCGAAGGTTGCAACGGGACGGTGATATCTTCCGGCGACAACATCGGCACCGACGGCTCGTGCTTCGCCGACTCGATCGTCTTGAACGATCGGGGCAACGTCGCTCCGCGCCTCGCACCGCTCGCCGACAACGGCGGGCCGACGAAGACGATGGCGCTGCAATCCGCCAGCCCCGCGATCGATCAGGTCATCGTCAATGCCGCCGGCTGCAGCGGCTCGGATCAGCGCGGTGTCGCGCGGCCCGTCGGCCCGCGCTGCGACATCGGCGCGTACGAGCGGGACGGCGACATGCTGTTCGATGACGGCTTCGATTGACGGGCAGCGAAACCGGGGTCAGCGTCGGTCGGAGTACTTATTTCGCTTCGCCCCAAGATCATCACGGCAACATCGCGCGGACAGTCGACACTGATCGGCGCTGAAACCGGGGTCGGAGCGCACTTTTCGCTTCCCCTCAAGAACATCACCGCAACACCACGCGGAAAGTCGACGCTGACCCTGAGGTAATTCTCCAGACGCAAAACGCGCCTCAAAAGATGCACTCGACGCCAAGCAGAAACCGTGGGTCGCATGCGCGGTGGTAACGAAGCCGGGAAACCGGAATCAGCGCGCACCTCTCGAACGGCAGTGCGTTGACGTAGCAGCGCATCCATATCGGCGCGAGCTACGCCTGCCCATGTTTGTCGGCGCGGAGATATCCGCGAGTGATCGATAGCGGCCGGACATTGCTGGCTGCAGGGCTCGCGCAACAGCGCCGCCGGACATCGGCGGCGCCTTTCCGTTTTGTCAGAAGTACGGCAGCACGAACGCGAACAGCGCGCCGACCGCCGTCGCCACCAGCGCGGTCGACCAGAGCACGACGCTGCCCCGCCGCAGTCGCGCGCACGTGCGAGCCAACCCCGGGTCGGCGGGGCACGGCAGCGAACGCGCCCGCCACAGGAGCACACCCGAAACGAGCAGCAGTCCGAATGCGAGACCGAACAC
>JBDSXV010000054.1:0-66335 GCA_039926025.1 Dokdonella sp. | reverse complement strand
TGCGCGATGCACTCGGCACGCATACGACGATTTCGCGCGTGCAGGGAGGGCGGCTCAAGGCGAGCCGCGAAATCCGCATCGCCACGGTATTTCGCGATGCACCGGCGCCCTTCCTGCAGATGATCGTCGTGCACGAGCTGGCGCACCTCAAGGAACGCGAACACGACAAGGCGTTCTATCAGCTATGCACACACATGGCGGCCGACTACCATCAACTCGAATTCGACGTGCGACTGTACCTGACCCACCTCGATTGCGTGCGCGGCATCGCCGCCACGCAAGCCCCGGCACCAGCCGCACATCCGGATTGATCGCGCCTCATGCCCGAACCCATCTCACTTACCCGGCGCGTCGCGCAGCTGTGCTCATGCTCGTATGAGGAAGCCGAGCGCGTCATCGCCGATGGCGGCGTCACTATCGATGGCATGGTCGCCAGCGATGCACAGCGCACGATCCTCGACGAGAACATCGAGATCGACGCCGCTACGCGTCCCGAAGCCATTGAACCGTCGACCGTGCTGCTGCACAAGCCGGTCGGCGTCACGTCGATGGATGCCGTTGCATTGGTCGCGCCGCAAACGCGCTGGGCCGAAGATCCTTCGGCGACACGCATGCTGCCGCGGCATTACAAGAACCTGACCCTGCTGATGCCGCTGGAAACGGATGCCAGCGGATTGCTCGTGCTGAGCCAGGATGGTCGGGTCTGGCGTCGTCTCAGCGAAGACGCCGACGAGATCGAACAGGAATTCGTGGTCGAGGTGCGCGGCGAAGCGGGCCCGTATGCGCTCGGCACGCTCGCGCGCGGCCTCAGTTACAACGGACATCCGCTGATGCCTTGCAAGGTCAGCTGGCAAAGCGAAACACGCCTGCGTTTCGCCATCAGCAACGTGCAGGGAGGACAACTCCGCCACATGTGTGCGGCCGTCGGACTCGAGCTCGTCTCGATGCGCCGCCTGCGCATCGGGCGTGTTCCGCTGACAAAGTTGCCGATCGGTGAATGGCGCGTGTTGCCGGCTGGCGAGAAGTTCTAGCGGTCATGCCGGCCACTACATCGGGCGCCAGCCACCGACGCCGGTGACTACTGCGGCGGAGATCAGCAACATGCCGACCGAACGCGCAGCCATCGCGCCCGCACGCGGCTTGTGCTGCATCCATGCACGCGCGCGATCCGCCATCACGGCGAGAGCTCCGTAGACGCATACCTGGTTGATCGCGATGATCAGCCAGAGCACGACCGCTTGCAGCCAGAGCGCGCCGTATTCAGGTCGCATGAACTGCGGAAACACCGCGAGCATGAACAGGTACGCCTTCGGGTTGAGCAGGCTGGTCAGCAATCCCTGGCGAAACGTCGCCGCTATCGGGCGAGCGCGTTCGTCCGGCACGATGCCGAACGCCGATGTGCTGCGGACCAGCGAAATGCCGATCCATGCAAGATACAAAGCACCCGCGAGCAACACCGCGTTGAACGCACCGGGCAGCAGCTGCAACAGCACGCTGATGCCCAATGCCGTCATCAGCACGTGGCATACGCCACCCGCAACGATGCCGCCGACGGCAGCAAACCCCTTGCCGCGACCACCGCTGATCGCGCTGCCGAGCACGAAGGCCATGTCGAGCCCCGGCAACACGACGATGCCGAAGACCAAGGCGAAGAACAGGCCAAGATGGGCGTAGTGGTTCACGGCGAAGGCTTGCCCACAGCGCCATCGGCGAGCCAGCGCAGACGTGACCGGGGCGTCGGATCCATCACCAGCCGCTCTGTCGCACCACGCAGCAAGCCCGTGTCGCCGAGGGACTGCTCCACATGTTTCATCTGCGCGGCCAAAGACGATTCCAGCGTTGCGGTGTCCTTCGCCACGCCGAGCCAGATCAGCCACGGACCATCCGTACGAATCGGCAGTTGCGGGAAGTTGTTTGCCACATCGAGCGTCACCAGTACGCCCGCTTCGTGCACACCGGCAACCCGGTACTGTGCAAACGCCGCTTCGGCTTTCTGCGCGAACGCTTCCTCGCTGCCTTTCTTCACCGCAAAGATCTGTGCAATGACCACACCGGTTGCCCCACCCTCCTCGATCACCGGATCGACCGCTGGCAGCACGCTGACGCCATGTTCGGCATGCAGCGGACGCAGCAACATCACGTTGTCGCTGTCGGGCAGGATCGCATTTACTTTCAGCTTGTGCTCTTTCCAGACGGGGCCGTAGTAGAACGCGGCGTTGGCGATCGGACGTGCGCTGATGTCCTTGAAGCCGCGCAGCCACGTGAAATGATTCGCGTGGTCGCGGTCGAGGAATTGCCCGAACACCATCACGCCCAATTGCTCGAAAGCTTCGGGGAAATAGGTGTCGAAATACTTCGCGAAATGCGCGCGCTCGCCATCCGTCGTGACGTAACGCCGGAATTCGACGACCTGGTAATCCTGCAGGTGCTGGAGTGTCTCGATCGTCGGCAGCGTATGGGTTTCGGCGGCGCGTGCCGGAGCGAACGTGCCCGCCGCAACACTCGCAAGGATTCCCGGCAACAGCGTATGGATCTTCTTCATGGCGTTCCCTTGTCTGGATGGGTGAAGCGGTGGTCGTTGCACGCGTCAGAGCTACGCGTCAGCGTGTGAAGTCCATGGTCCAGTTGGTTTCCCACGAACGGCCGCCGTCGGATGAGAACGCCTGCTCCCACGACGCGTGGTCCTTGTCGATGGATTTCCAGGTGAAGCGCACGGTTACGGGTTTACCGTCGAACTGGTCGGGTCCTTCGAAGATGCCGGTGCCGTTAGAGAAGCGGCCGCGCACCGGCGGCTGCAGCACGCCGGGTGCTCCGTGGTTGTCAACCCAGTAAAGACTCCACTCGGCGGCCTTGCGGTCGTACATGTGCAGGCCGATGCCGACGTAGTCCTTCCAGAAATCGGTGCGTTAGTGCTCCTCGCTACCGATGCCACCGGGCAAGGCTGCGAACACATCGTTGGCGTCGAACTCGACCCATTTCGACGAACCCGCCATGCGCTGCTGCAGGCGTCGGTTGTGCACATGCCAGGGGCGTCCGTAGAGAAAATCGAAATCCGCGGAACCGTCGAGCACAGCGGCGGACATGCCAGCCACCGCGTTGGGGGATGCCGGGAGCGCGAATGCGAGCGGCAGCGTGGCCGCGCTGGAGAGCAGTCCGGCGAAGGCAATGAACATGAAATGAGGGCGCATGGCGTTCGTATCCATTTGTTTTGGCGGGATTGTCGTCTTGGGCGGAAACCAATGTGGTCGGCGCTGTAGCCACCTTAGGGCCAAATCAGGTCATATTCCGCCCTGATTTATCGCTACCATGGCGACATGGCATTTCCCGCAACTCGCATGCTCGCGGTCCTCGACCTGCTGCAAACGCACGGCCGCATGAGCGGCTCGGAACTCGCGCAGCGAATCGGCGTCGACGTGCGCACGCTGCGGCGCTACATCGTGATGCTCGAAGAACTCGGCATTCCGATCACAACCGATCGTGGACGCCACGGCGCCTACATGCTGGTCGCCGGATTCAAGCTGCCGCCGATGATGTTCACCAACGACGAAGCCGTCGCGTTGTCGGTCGGCATGGTCGCTGCGCGCGGACTCGGTCTCGCCGATGCGGCGCCCGCAGTCGAGAGCGCGCAAGCCAAGCTCGCGCGCGTGATGCCCGACACGTTGAAGCGCCACGTGCGCGCGATTGCCGACACGGTGAAGATCGACCTGCGACACAACGTCAACGCGCCGGAAAGCAACGCCGCGCTGATCAGGCTGACCACCGCGGCACAGTCGCAGCAGCGTGTGCACCTGCACTATTCAACGCAAGGCGTGCATACCGAACGCGACTTCGACCCCTACGGTCTCGCCTATTACTTGGGTGCCTGGTACGCGCTCGGCCACTGCCACCTGCGCAACGATCTGCGTTCGTTCCGCCTCGATCGCGTGCGCGATGTCGTCTCGCTCGAACCGCATTTCGACCGCCCGCAGAATTTCGACGCGCTCGACCAGTTGATGCGCAGCATCGCGAGTGTGCCGCGCGCGAACACGATCGAAGTCCTGCTGCATGCGGATCTGAAGACTGCGAGGAATGCGTTCTCGCTCGCGTTCGGCACTATCGAGCCGACCGATAATGGCGTGCTCCTGCGCACGAGTGCCGACAGCCTCGCCTGGTTTGCGCGCCAGCTGGCAGCACTTCCGTTCGATTTCGAGATTCGCAAGCCCGACGCATTGCGCGACGAGCTGAGACGGCGGGCGGACATGCTGCGCACGCTCGCTGGTTGAATCGAACGCCGATCCGACGCACCCGAGCGAATCGCCAGCAGCCGCAGGCTCGCAGCCAAGGATCTGTCGTCTGTGCGATAGCGCACAGAGCGCAGCCGAAAGATGTTGAAAATACGCTGTCCCCGACTTTCGTTCGTCGTTTCTTGCGAATTCAGCGCAAGGCGCACGGACGTCCTATACTCCCAAGCGCGACGACCCTTGCGACGATTATTGTTGCCGCGAGGGCGCTTGCGCATTCGTTTGAGATACCGATGCCTCAGTCTGGCAATCCACTGGCAAACCGGCTGCTTGCGGCGCTACCCCAGGCCGAGTGGGCGCGCTGGCTGCCTTATCTGGAACCGGTTGAATTGCCTCTTGGCCGGGTCCTGTACGAATCCGGCGCCAAACTGGCCTATGTCTATTTCCCCACGACTGCGATCGTCTCGCTGCTGTACGTGATGGAAAATGGCTCCTCGGCCGAAATTGCGGTCGTCGGCAACGAGGGCATCGTCGGCATTTCGCTGTTCATGGGCGGCGAATCCACGTCGAGCCGTGCGGTCGTGCAGAGTGCCGGCGGTGGATTTCGGCTGAAGGCGAACGTGATGATGCTGGAGTTCAACCGGGCCGGCCCTGCACTGCATTTGCTGCTGCGCTACACCCAGGCCCTCATCACCCAGATGGCACAGACGGCCGTCTGCAATCGCCATCATTCACTCGACCAGCAGTTGTGCCGCTGGCTGCTGTTGAGCCTGGATCGCCTGCCCGGCAATGAATTGGTCATGACGCAGGAACTCATCGCCAACATGCTCGGCGTGCGCCGCGAGGGCGTCACGGAGTCCGCCGGACGCTTGCACAAGGCCGGGTTGATCGAGTATCAGCGCGGCCGCATCAAGGTGCTGGATCGGGCGGCGTTGGAGAAGCGCACCTGCGAGTGTTACGCGGTGGTCAAGAATGAATACGACCGTTTGCTTCCGGCAACCATGGCGACGTGAGCGTTCTGTGCCCGCTCGACTTCTGCGCGCCAAGCAACGCGTCATGCAAGGCAAGCAGACGGGCGTGACCAGCGGGCGCAATCGCGAAATGCCATTTTTCGCGGTCCAACTGCTCACACTCGAACCACAATCGGGTTGCCATCAGGCCTGCGGCCAGGCGTGCGGCCAGCACCGAATCAAAAACGCACAGCGACTTTGTCGCAAACCGCGGCGCGTGCACGAAGTCGACCGCCCACTCAAAGTCAACGTCGGTGTGCGACGTCGACAGCGCGTGCAAGGCATCGCCTGACGAGGCCGAAGGTCGGCGTCGCAACTCAAGCATGCTTTCTGTGGGCACGCCAGTTCTCCTGCGTATCGAGAGAGAAACGGTTTAGCCGCTGATCAGCCGTTGTTGCGCCTTGCAATCAAGCTGACTCAGATGCGGCCGAGCAGCAACAGAATCAGGATGATCGCAAGCACCAGCCCCAGCCCACCGCTCGGACGATAGCCCCAAGAGCGGCTGTAGCCCCAGTTGGGCAGTGCACCCACGAGCATGAGCACGACAACGATCAGCAGAATGGTTCCAAGCGACATGGGTGTACTCCTGAGACGAACTGGATCGGTCGGCCCGCGATGCATGCGTGATTTGCTTCGCGGCGCCTGAATGACCGAGAGATTTGACCGCGTTGAAACCGCGCCCCATCTTGGAGGCTACACCTTGTGTCGGAGCACGTCTGTGCGCTGACGTACATAAACGTCGGATCCGCACACCGTCGACTCTGCGGCGCGGAGAAGCCCTCCCGGCGTTTGATTCGCAATGCGAACCGCAAATCACCCGCCTCAAGGCAAACCCAGTGAACTTGACGGCCGGCTGCATGCCACCGACGCGTTGCTATGTGGGATACCGCACCGTCAACGTTCGATATTCATGCGCAATCTCTCGCCACGGGCAATGTCCGTCCTCGACCAACAGGCATCGATCCCGCGCAAGCGAGATCATGCGTACAGCGCGCCCACGCCAGGTTCGACCGCCGACAGATCACGGCGGCAACGGACTTCGGAAACAAGGATGGACCATGCGCTATTTCATTTTCGCGCTATCAATATTGCTGTTTGCGGCCACCACGGCACCTGCCCAGCTCGACGTGGCGAACGGGCTATCTGGCGTCAGCGTCGGCGTCAACGCGCCGACCTGCCAGCAACGGATCGAGATGCCAGGCTATCCCGACTGCTGTGACGAACCTTTGGCAACCCTGTGAAATCCCGGATCGCCAACGGCCTCCTTGCATGTCTTTCCAGGGCCCAGCGGCAACCTCTGCTTGCCCAGTGCGAGCAGGTCGATCTGGCGGAATCCACTGTACTGTGCGAACAGGGCGAGCGCGTCCGCCACGTCTACTTTCCGATCGACAGCTTCATTTCGCTGATCACGCTGATCGACGCCGGCTCTGCGTTCGAGACGGGCTTGGTCGGTTCGGAAGGCATGCAAGGGATTTCGCTCGCGCTCGGCGTCGCCATCGCTCCGCAACGCGCGCTGGTGCAGGGCGCGGGATCCGCATTGCGCATGCCGGCCACAGCATTTCGCAGCGAGCTGGCGCAAAATCCCTCGTTGCGCAGCGTACTGGACCGCTACGTGCACGTGCTCATGTGCGAATTGGCGCAAACCGGTGCGTGCACGCGCTTTCACCACATCGACGCACGCCTCGCTCGCTGGCTGCTCATGTCGCACGATCGCTCCCGCGGTGACGAAATCCATCTCACGCACGAATTCCTCGCCTACATGCTCGGCGTGCGCCGTGTCGGCATCACCACGGCGGCGAGCCAGTTGAAGGCAAGGAATCTGATCAGCTACACGCGCGGCATGATCACGGTTCGCGACCGGGCCGGTCTGGAAGCGGCTTCCTGCTCGTGTTATCGCGTGGGCCGCGACACGTATGCACGCGTGCTCGCCGGTTGAATCCAGCAGCTTGCCTGTGTGCGTCATCGTACAGACGCCGATTCCACGACGGCGCATCGTGCATCGAGGCTGACGCGTACTTTGCGAAAGCCTAGTTCGCGCGCCGAACTTGCCGCGCAATCTGGTGCTCTGCTTTTCAGGGGATGATTCGTGCAAAAGCAATGGGTTTCCTGTTCCGCATCGTTGCCTCACGACGGCGACCCCATCCACTTTCAACTCTGCGATCGTAACGTCCCGATGGACGGCACCTACACCAGCGGCGTTTTTCATTCACGCTGGAGCGACTACGACGTCGGACGGGTACGCTCATGGAGCGCGCTGAACATCGTTGCGATCGTCGCCGCGGCGGCGCGCACGATCAGCGCGATCTCCGCCGAGCTCGTGGCGCAGCCGTCCATCCCGCAGGAGCAAGCGTCGTGAACGCGGCAATCGGGCGTTCCACGCATGCAGGTTCGATACCGCAAAGGAGCGCCGACGCCGACGGCATAATTTCATGAAGACCTGCATTCTCCCTGCACTCTTCGCCATATCGACGTTGACTCTCGGCGCGTGCAGCCAAAGCACGGATGTCGCGCAGCAACGGCAGGATATGGCGGACGCCCAATCCAAAGGTGCTCGCGATGTGCAGGAGACGCGCATCGATGCCGCCAAAGTTGTCGCCGCGGCCGACTCGAACGCACTGCGAACAAAGGCCGAAGCAGCCTACACGATTGCCAGGGCAAAGGCTGACGCCGACTATGCAGTCGCCGAACAGCATTGCAGGAGCATGTCGGGCGATCCGATGGATGCATGCCAGACGCAGGCCAAGGAAACCTACGAAAGCGCCGGCAAGCGAGCCCGAGAGCAACGCGACGTCGCGAACAAGGCTGCCGGCGTCCAGCAGGGCTAGCCGCTTTCCATCGGCGATTGCGGACCGCCACGCGGTCCTGTGCACACGCCAAGCCCAAGTGCAGGCCGGCCGAAACATGCACGGCCAGCCCGCCCAACGTCACTGACGCTCAGCCGCACTCGCATCGCGCGTCGCACGGAATTCCGAATCCTTCGCCCAATCCGGCCAGCGCGTGGAGTTGGCGAGATCCGCGCCGACCTTGTAGAGCAGCGGCAGGTCGTGCGCCATCCCGGCGAAGGTCCAGCTTGCCTGCCATTCGTCACCGGGCTGGTGATAGCGTTTCGCGGTGTAATCCTTGCCGGCCGCTTCACCCGCTGCAGTGCCGCCATCGACGAGATCGTCGCCCGAACCGAACGAGACCGACGGGACGCCGACCTTGGCAAACGGAAAATGATCGGAGCGGAAGAAGTAGCCCGCTTCGGGATGCGAATCGGGCGTGTAGGCGAGACCCATCGCTTTCGCATCCTCGATCATTGCATCGAGCAGGTCCGACTTGACGCTTCCGGAGGTGGTGAAATCGCGCGACGGGCCCATCGGATCGAGCGCGTCCATATTGATGTCCGCGACGGTCTTCGCCAATGGATAGAGCGGTTTTGATGCGTAATAGGCAGAACCGAGCAGGCCTTTCTCCTCGGCGGTCACGTTGAGGAAGACCACGGAACGCTCCGGCTTTGGCGCATGCGCGAACGCGCGACCGAGTTCTATCAGAGCCGCGGTGCCGGTGCCATTGTCGACGGCGCCGTTGTAGATGCGGTCGCCCTTCGCATCGGGTTGGCCGACGCCCAGATGATCCCAGTGCGCGCTGTAGATCACAGTTTCGTCGGGCCGCTTGCTGCCTTCGATGCGGCCGACAACATTTTGTGAATTGATCACCTTCGCATCGACGGTGTAGTTGGCCGAGAACGTTGCACCCTTGAGCGCAACCGGTCTGAATTCGCGTGTCTGCGCCTGCTGCTTGAGCGCATCAAAATCGAGACCGGCGCGCTTGAACAGGTCGACGGCGAAGTCGCGCTGCACCCATCCTTCGACCTGTGGATGCGCCGAGGCCGGATGGTCGCGCACGATGTCGAACATCGTGTTGGTGTTCGAATTCTTCACCGTATTCCAGCCGTATGACGCAGGATCGGTTTCATGCACGATCAGCAGACCGAGTGCGCCGCGGCGGGCCGCTTCTTCGTACTTGTAGGTCCAGCGTCCGTAGTACGTCATCGCCTTGCCGCCGAAATCGCCCTTGCCGGTTTCGAAGTCGGGGTCGTTGATGAGCACGATTGCAATCTTGCCGTGCAGATCGATGCTCTTGAAATCGTCCCAGGTGCGCTCCGGCGCACTCACGCCATAGCCGACGAAGACCAGCGGCGCGTCCTTGATCGCAACCATCTTCGAACCATCCATCGCTGCGCGCAACGAGATCTCGTTGCCTTGAGTCAATGGCTGGGCCTTGCCTTCGACGGTGACGGATGCCTTCGGCGTGCCAACGATTTGCGCACGCCACAGTGGTACCGCCTGAGTCCAGGTACGCTTGCCGTCCTTCAGATCGCCACCCGGCTGCAGGCCGGCCTGCTTCATCTGGCCAATGACGTAGGCAACCGTCTTGGTCTCGCCTTCCGTGGCCGGGCCGCGCCCCTCGAACGCATCCGACGACAAGGTCTTCACTTCATCGGAAAGCCGCTTCGGATCGAAGCTGGGCGTACCCGCGCAGAACGCGGCGGACGAAATGGAAAGGGTTGCAAGTGACATCAGCAATCGCTGCACAGGGGTATCTCCAGACGGTCATCCAACCGATCCTAGTCAGTACGAACAGCACGGTCCAGTCGACAAAGACATGGGAATACGGCCGTACACGCTTTCGCGTACGATGGCACGTGCTACTCGTCAGCTACGCGCGATTCCTCGGCCTTTTGGAACCGCCGCCTCGCTCGCTTTTCGCGACTTCGTTCCGCTGCTGCGGGATGACGCACCACGGGAGCGCCCATGCAGGGCTACACCACCCGCCAGATGGTCATCCGTTTTGGCGAACACGATTACCGCATTCGCGCGCTCACTGACCTGCAGCAATTCGCCGATCCCAATCAGCACGCCGAGCGAATGGGCATTTCCTCCGCGCAATGGGGATTGTTCGGTCAGGTGTGGCCCGCCGGGCGCGTGCTCGCGGAAGCGATGAGTCATCATGCCATCGCCGGCAAACGCATCCTCGAAATCGGTTGCGGGCTCGGTCTTGCCAGCCTCGTTCTGCAATACCGCGGCGCGATCATCATCGCCAGTGACTACCATCCGCTGGTCGAACCTTTCCTCGCCTACAACTGCGCACTGAACGAGCTGCCAGCGGTCGCCTATCGCGAGCTGCAATGGGCCGTACCCAACCCCGAGCTTGGACGGTTCGATCTGATCATTGGCAGCGATATTCTCTACGAGCGCGACCATTCGAAGCTGCTCGCCGCGCTCATCCAGCGGCATGCAAATCCGGAAGCGGAAATCGTGATCACCGACCCCGGCCGCGGCAACAGTGCGCCGTTCACGCGTGCACTCGCCGCCCAGGGCTTCGACGCGTTCGAGCAACGCACTGCTATGGGCACGGAGGACACGCCGCCATTCCGCGGACGCTTGCTCAGCTATCGTCGCGCGGCAAGGGTGCAACCAGCGACTGCACAAGATTGATTGGCGAGCGCGGCTCGCGCAGACGGACGCGAATGCCGCATCCGCTAGCTGTCTTCGGCATGACGCGCACGCCACTCAGCCAACTCGGTTTCGTACTTCGCCAACGCCGCCTCGTGGATATCGAACACGCAATTCACGCAACCCTCGCCGCAACAATCCGCCGCATCAGGCTCCGACGGACGGGAAGGTCGCGGGTCGACAGGATCGATCAAGGGTGTTTCCTCATGCCCGCGACAACTTATCGCGTGCCCAGCGCACGATCTGCTCGGCGCTGATCGCGCCGGACTGTCGCGCGATTTCGCGTCCGCCGGCAAACAGGATCATCGTCGGTATGCTGCGGATCGCAAAGCGCGCACCGAGCGCAGGCACGGCTTCGGTGTCGACTTTGGCAAGACGCATGCGAGGTTCAAGCGTCTTTGCTGCCGCCTCGAACGCTGGCGCCATACCTACGCACGGGCCGCACCAGGGCGCCCAGAAGTCGACCAGCAAGGGCAATTCGCTGCGCAGTGCGTGCTTGTCAAAGTCACCCCCTGTCAACGCAATCGACCGACCAGTGAATAGCGGCTGATGACAACGCCCGCAGGTGGGCGAATCATCGAGTCGCGATGCTGCGGTGCGATTCATCGCAGCGCAATGCGGGCATGGAATCAGGATCGGCGTGGCGTTCATGGCGGCTCTCAGTCGGATCTCCTGCACGTATGGTCACCACGCCGCCAACGCAAGGTGGAATGACACGCTACGCATCGCCCGCAAGTGCTGGTAACGTCAGCGCTCCTTGCGAAGCGGAGACGACGATGCGGATCACCTTCCACGGCGCCGCCGGCGGCGAAGTCACCGGCTCCTGTCATCTGCTTGAAGCGGCAGGCAAACGCATCCTGCTCGACTGCGGCATGATCCAGGGCAGCCGCCAGGCCGAAGCACGCAATCTCGAGCCGTTCACCTTCGAACCGGCAACCATCGACGCGCTGGTGGTGAGCCATGCGCATATCGATCATATCGGTCGCGTGCCCTTGCTCGTCAAACGCGGTTTCAGCGGTCCGATCTATGCGCAGGCCGCCACCTGCGACCTGATGCCGATCATGCTGCTGGATGCCGCTTCGCTGGCCGAACACGCGGCCGACTTCGCGAACCGTGACCGCGCCCAAGGTGAGCCGGAAGTCGAACCGCTTTACACGCGCGACGATGTCGCCGCTGCACAGAGACTGCTGCGTCCGCTGCCCTACGACGTTGCCACCGAAATCCTTCCCGGCATAACCCTTCGCCTGCACGATGCCGGCCACATCCTGGGTTCCAGCATTGTCGAACTGCGCGCGAGCGATCCCATGCCGAAGACGCTGGTTTTTTCCGGCGACGTCGGCGTGAAAGGGACACCGATCCTGCGCGATCCGACACCCGCGCCGAGCGCGGACCTGATCCTGATGGAATCGACCTACGGCGATCGCAATCACAAGGATCGCGCCGCTACCGTCGCCGAGCTTGGCGAAATCTTCGAACAGGCGCGTACCGAGGGCGGCAATGTCGTGATCCCCGCTTTCGCGGTCGGACGAACCCAGGAGCTGCTGTACTGGTTGGCGGGCCAATATGAGAACTGGAACGTCGCCGCATGGAAGATATTCCTCGACAGCCCGATGGCAGCGAAGGTCATGCAGGTGTACGACCGCCACGAGGAACTCTTCGACGCCGATGCAGCCAAGGTGTGGGCGGGACGGATCAAACCGTTCGCATTGCCGAATCTTCACGTCAGCGAAAGCATCGACGACAGCAAGGCGATCAATGTCATTCGCGGCGGCGCGATCATCATCGCCGGCTCCGGCATGGCCAACGGCGGACGCGTGCGTCATCATCTGGCCAACAACCTGGCCAATCCGCGTTCGCATGTGATCTTCGTCGGTTACCAGGCAGCCGGCACGCTCGGCCGCCTGCTCGTCAACGGCCTCGATCATGTCAAGTTGTTCGGCCACGATATTCCGGTGCGCGCACAAATCCACACGGTCGGCGGCCTGTCCGCGCACGCCGACCAGAACGGGCTGCTCGACTGGTATGGAGCCTCCGTCAATCACCCGCCCGTCGTGCTCACGCACGGCGAAAATACCGCTCGCAGCACGCTTGCAGATCTGTTGCGCAAGCGCTTCGGCACCGACGTGACCCTGTCGCAACCTGGCATGACACGCGAAGTCTGAAAAAAAGCCCGCCAGTCGGCGGGCTCGATTCGACTCAGGAGCGAGCTGCAATACCTGCGACTGCGCTTACTGTGGCGTATGCGCCTCACACTTCATCAGGTCCTTGTCCGTCAGCGTCCATACCTTGCTGGTGGAGCACAGGGATATGTTCTTCACGATGCACTCGTCGGCGTCCTCGTCGATCAGCTTGACGTCATAGTTGCCGCAGCTGATTTCGCTCAGCGTGAACGTACTGCCCGTCTTGAGCGTATGGTGACCGAGCTGATCCGTACCCCACTTGCTGCTGTCGACCGAGGCAAAGAAAAGCTGCTGGATCGACCATTTCGAATCGTTGCGCAGCTCGATCTTCGCATCGACCGGCGTGGCCTGCATTTCCGATTTCATGTCCTTCTGGGCTGCCGCAAAGCCGGGGGCCAGAGCCAGCAAGGCGACGACGAGACCGGCGCTCAGCGCGCTGCATTTGATGCTCATTTGATACTTCCTGCAAAGCGTCGTTCGATTACGACCGCCGCAGTAGGCGCGTCCGCAGAAAACGCGCGCTGAATGCCCGGCGTGTCGACAAAACACGGCCCCGACTGTTCAGCTGGATGATCCTGCGAGGCGCGGGTTTCAGCGCGCATGCGGCTCTGCATGGCGCGACGGCTCGCGCCACGCGTTCGTTTTGCCTGAACGAAAGCAATCGACTTGCGACGACCTCGCGACGCCTATTTCACGGCGGCTCGTTTGCGGGAGTGAGGGCCAGCCGCCGGGTTCAATCCGCAGGGTGATGCACTTTCGGGGTTTCACCGCGCGACTGCGTATTCAAACAAGCGCACACTCCTTTGCGCAGGCATAAACGGGGACCGGACATGTCGCACGCAGTATCTGGAATGGCACGTGCCGTATGCGCGCTGACATTGTCGATCGCCCCTCTGGCCGCTCGCGCAACGAACTATTGCGTCGGCAATGCGACCGAGCTGCAAGCCGCGCTCGACAGCGCGTCGGCGTCAAACGATGACGATGAAATCCGCTTGCGCCAGGGTGTCTACAGCGCAGCATCGACCTTCACTTACAGCAGCGCCAACCCCGGTTGGGCCTTCCTGACCGGCGGTTGGGTCGAAGCCAACGGCAATCCATGTGGCATGCAGGTGATGACCGCCAACAGCACCGTGCTGGACGGCGGAGGCACGCATCGGGTTTTGTCGATGAATTTCGCGCCACCCGGCGCGACCAATCGCGGGCCGCGCTATGGCGTGTGGAATCTGAGCATCGTCAACGGCTACGGCGACTCGGCGCAATTCCAGCGTGGTGGCGGCCTGCAGATCAGCTCCTTTGCCGATATCCAGGCGGAAATCTGGCTCGACAACCTCATCGTTGCGGGCAATGCCGGCTATTTCGCCGGCGGCGCGGACCTGTATGTGCGTCGCGGCCTGATCCGCGTCGTCAACAGCCTGTTTGCGAACAATGCAGCACCGACCAGCGCCATCGCCCACTTCTCCGCGGTCGCGCTGACCGGCGACGGCCCGAACGGTGTGCTCGTCGCGAACAGCACCTTCGTCTACGGAACCTGCCCAGGTCTCGGCAATCGTGGCTGCGGCATCGGCGTGAACCTTGGCGCGGGCATGCGTCTCGATGTCATCAACAGCCTCTTCTCCAACAACGAAGTTTCCGACGCCAACGTCGAAGGCGAGACCGCGGCGGGATTCGGCGATGGCGTGGCCTTCGCCGACTACAGCCTCGTCGGCACGACAAGTGGCACGCTGCCGCTGACAGCAACCCACGCGCTCGCCGGCGACCCGCACTTCGAGAGTCCCGGCGGCAACGACTTCCGGCTGCGCGACGATTCGCCCTTCCTCAACCAGGGGCTCGGCACGATCCCGATCTACGGCTACCTCGCCAACGATCTCGACGGCGCGCCACGCGTTGCGTTTGGCGCGCTCGATCCTGGCGCCTTCGAGAACCAGACCTGGAATTTCATCTTCGCCAATGGCTTCGAATAGGTCACGGCGCGCTACAGTGCGCGCGAGCTCGCGTCGCGCGCTCGAATGAAAATTCCGCCACATCAGCCGCGCCAAGGGGAGGCATCGTGATATTTGGAATGACACTGCTCACATTCGCACACACCGTGATCAGCCTGATCGGCATCGTGTCCGGGCTCGTCGTGCTCATCGGCATGTTCGGCTCGAGACTGTCTGCCGGCTGGACCGCAGCCTTTCTCGCTACGACGATCGCAACCAGCGTGACCGGTTTTCTATTCTTCCCGTTCGACCACTTGTTGCCCTCGCACATGGTCGCGATCCTGTCGCTCTTTATCCTCGCGATTGCACTGTACGCGTTGTATGCGCGCAAGCTGCTCGGTGCGTTTCGCGCGATCTACGTGATCACCGCCGTCATGGCGTTGTACTTGAACGTATTCGTGCTCATCGCGCAGTTGTTCGCGAAAGTGCCGGCGCTCAAGGCGATGGCGCCGACCCAGGCGGAACCGCCGTTCGCGATCGCGCAGGGAATCGTGCTGGTGCTGTTCCTCGTGCTGGGCTGGAAGGCGCTGAAGAGATTCCACCCGGCGATCGCTGGCCGCTTCTGAAACGCTGATGCTGCAAGCCGCGGGCAAGCCCTGACCTTGCCCGCGAGATCAAAGACCGACGCGCCGGCGCACGCTATCGAAATCCTTGACGGGCCGCACCTCGATACACCCCGTCTGCGCCCACGGAAACTCGGACGCGATGCGCACGGCTTCGTCCATGTCCGCAGCCTCGATGAGATTGAAGCCACCGAGAATTTCCTTGGTCTCGGCGAACGGGCCATCGACGATCGTCTTGCGCCCATTGCGCACGCGTATCGATTTCGCGGTCGCCGCGGGCTCCAGCTGCTGCGATTCGAGCAGCGCGCCCTGGGCGGTGAGTTCGTCGGCGTGCTCGATGCAGCCGCGCATCATCGTGTCGAATTCACCGACCGGCAATGCATCGATCACCGATTCTTCGTTGTAGATCATGACGAGGAACTTCATGGCGTCTTCTCCTTGTCGAGGGCCGGGACGTCTTCTGCAGGCACGGCCTGCATGTAGGGGACGACTTCGCCCTTCAACTTGATCGTCATCGGGTTGCCATGGCGATCGCGCGCCCGTCCGGCAGCAACGCGAATCCAGCCTTCGCTGACGCAGTATTCCTCGACGTCGATGCGCTCCTTGCCGTTGAAGCGGATACCGATGCCGCGTGCCAGCAAATCGGCGTCATGAAACGAGCTTTTCGGATTGACGCACAAGCGGTCGGGTAACGTATCGTTCACGGGATCATTCATTGCACTATGCCGCCTGCGGCCACGAGGGTCGACAGGATAAGCGGCCCGCGCCTTGTTGAGTAGAGCGGGCGACCCCACATGGCGTTCAGGCGTGTCTGCAGTCGGATACGATGCGCCTTCGTCGTCGACCCACCAAGGACCGCGCGTGCCGCCGATCATCTCCGTACGCAATCTCGACAAGACCTACGCCTCGGGCTATCAGGCGCTCAAGAACATCGACCTGGACATCCGCCGCGGCGAAATCTTCGCCCTGCTCGGCCCCAACGGCGCCGGCAAGACCACCCTGATCAGCATCATCTGCGGCATCGTCAATGCGAGCGCTGGCAGCGTGGTCGCCGACGGCCACGACATCGTGCGCGACTATCGCGCCGCGCGCGCGAAAATCGGCCTGGTCCCGCAGGAATTGTCCACCGACGCGTTCGAGAACGTGTGGTCGACATTGAAGTTCAGCCGCGGCCTGTTCGGCAAACCACCCAATCCGGCGCATCTGGAAAAAGTCCTGCGAGATCTCTCGCTGTGGGACAAGAAGGACAGCAAGATCATGACGCTCTCCGGCGGCATGAAACGCCGCGTGCTGATCGGGAAGGCACTCGCGCACGAACCGTCGATCCTTTTCCTCGACGAGCCGACCGCTGGTGTCGACGTCGAATTGCGCCACGACATGTGGCGCATGGTGCGCAGCTTGCGTGAGAATGGCGTCACCATCATCCTGACGACCCACTACATCGAGGAAGCCGAGGAGATGGCCGACCGTATCGGCGTCATCAACAAGGGTGAACTTGTCGTGGTCGAGGAAAAAGCCGTCCTGATGCGCAAGCTCGGCAAGAAGCAGCTCACGCTGACCTTGCAGAATCCGCTGCAAGAAATACCCGATGCGCTGGCCGGCCTTCCGCTTGAGCTGGCGAGCGAAGGCAACGCCCTCGTCTACACATTCGATACCCAAAGCGACGAGACCGGCATCGCCGCCTTGCTGCGACGCCTCGCCGAGCAGGGCATCGACTTCAAGGATCTGCATTCGAGCGAGAGTTCGCTGGAAGACATCTTCGTCAGCCTCGTGCATTCGAATGCGAAGGAGATCGCTGCATGAACCTGCAGGCGATCCGCGCGATCTACCGCTTCGAAATGGCGCGTGCCTTTCGCACGATCACGCAGTCGATCGCGTCGCCGGTGCTGTCGACATCGCTGTACTTCGTCGTGTTCGGTGCAGCGATCGGCTCGCGCATGGGCGAAGTCGGTGGCGTCACCTACGCAGCCTTCATCATCCCCGGACTGATCATGTTGACTCTGCTCAACGAAAGCATCTCGAATGCGTCGTTCGGCATCTACATGCCCAAATGGGCCGGCACGATCTTCGAGTTGCTGTCGGCGCCAGTGTCCTTCGTCGAAGTGGTGCTCGGATACGTAGGCGCGGCGGCGACGAAGTCGGTGATGCTCGGCATCCTGATCCTCGTTACGGCACGTTTCTTCGTGCCGTATCACATAGCGCATCCGTTCTGGATGGCATTCTTCCTCGTGTTGACATCGGTCACCTTCAGTTTGTTCGGCTTCATCATCGGGTTGTGGGCCGACGATTTCCAGAAACTGCAGGTGATTCCGTTGATGGTGGTCACGCCGCTGACTTTTCTCGGCGGCGCGTTCTACTCGATCAACATGCTGCCGCCCGCATGGCAGAAGATCACCTTGTTCAATCCAGTGGTCTATCTGATCAGTGGATTCCGCTGGAGCTTCTACGATGTCTCCGACGTCAACGTCGTGGTCAGCGCGGGAATGACGCTCGGCTTCCTCGCACTGTGCCTCGTCGTCGTATGGTGGATTTTCCGCACCGGCTACAAGCTCAAGAGCTAGGGCTTTGCAGCGGCACGTTGTGAGAGCATCTGCCTGCGGGAGTAGTTGTCTGTGGAAGCGGCTTCAGCCGCGATGCTCTGGCGTGGACTTACACCGAACGACACCATCCCCACCTAAATCCTCCCCTTGAAGGGGAGGACTTCAAAGCAGTGTTCAAGCCCTCCCCTCAATGGGGAGAGCTAACGCGTCGCGGCTGAAGCGCTCCCACAGCGATGGATCTCTACCAGATCCTGACGCGCGACTTCTTGTCCAGATAGAGCGCTTCGCCCGCCTTCGGCGCATACGCGCCATACCACGCGTCGATGTTGCGCACGGTCTGCGCACGGAAACGCCCCGGCGAATGACCGTCCGTGATGACTTGCTGGCGCAGTGCAGCGTCGCGCACCTTGCTGCGCCAGGTCTGTGCGAATGCGAGGAAAAACCGCTGATCGCCGCTGAGTCCATCCATTACCGGTGCGGTCTTGCCTTTGAGGGACTTGTGATAGGCGGCGTACGCAATGGTCAGACCGGACACGTCCGCGATGTTTTCGCCAAGTACCTGCTGGCCGTTCAGATGCACACCTGGCAGTGGTTCGTAGGCGTTGTACTGCTCCACCAGGCGCTGTCCGGCAGCCTTGAAATGCGCCTGGTCTTCGGCCGTCCACCAATTGGCCAAACGCCCTTCGGCATCGAATTCCGCGCCGTTGTTGTCGAAGCTGTGGCTGATCTCGTGGCCAATCACCGCGCCGATCGCACCATAGTTCGCTGCGTCGTCGGCGCGCGGATCGAAGAACGGCGCTTCGAGGATCGCCGCCGGGAAATTCAGTGCGTTCTGCAGCGGCAGGTTCACCGCATTGACCGTCTGCGGCGTCATCCACCACTCGCCGCGATCGACCGTCTGCGACAGTTTCGCGCGCTGATGCTGATATTCGCCGGCCTGCGCGCGTTGATGATTGCCGAACGCGTCGTCAGGGCGGATTTCCGTCGATGCGTAGTCGCGCCAATTTTCCGGATATCCGACACCCACGCGCACCGTCGCTATCTTTGCCTTCGCCTTCTCTCGCGTCGCTGCAGTCATCCAGTCGAGCGTGTCGACGCGCTCGCTGAACGCGGCAAGAATGTTGGCGACCATCTGCTGGACCTGCGCCTTCGATTCGGCCGGAAAATAGCGCTTGACGTAGATCTGGCCGACCGCATCGCCGAGATCCGCATTGGTCGCTGAAATCGCGCGTTTCCAGCGGTCGCGCTGCTGCGGCGTGCCCTGCAGAGTGTGACCGAAGAAATCGAAACTCGCGTCGTCGTAGGCCTTCGGCAGCAATCCGGCATTCTCGTTGATCGCATGGAAGGTGAGGTAGGCCTTCCAGGTCTGCAGCGGTTCGCTTGCGACCAGCGCGGAAAGTCCATGGATCGCTTCGGCCTGCCACGCGACGATCCGCTCCTGGCCATCAAGACCCGCGGCCTTGAAGTAGGCCGGCCAGTCGAGGCCCGGCGCCTTGATTGCGAATGCATCGATCGCCCACGGATTGTTTGCCTTGTGCACGTCTTCACTGTCGACAAGGCTGGCCTGCGCGTTCGCGATCTTCGTTTCCAGCTCGACGATGAGCTTCGCCTTGGCGCCCTCATCGGCGATACCCGCAAGCGTGAGCAATGCCGCGACGTAGGTCTGGTATTTCGCGCGGATCGCGACCATGTCCTTGTCCGCAGAGATGTAGTAATCGCGATTCGGCATGCCAAGACCGCCCTGCAGGAGGTAGGCGACGTTGTGCGACGGGTCCTGCAATCCCTGCGCAATGAACACGCCGAACAGGTGCTCGGTGGCGAGATTGGTCGCGTTGATCGGGTCGACATCCGCACGCAGGCCTGCGCCAAGCACGCGCGCCAGGTCGGTCTTCGATGCGATGGCATCGATCGTCGCGAGCGTCGGCTTCAACGGCGTGAGTCCGGCCTTCTCGATGCCGGCCTCATCCATGTACGCGGTGTAGTAGTCGGCGATCCGTCGCGCGTTCGAACCCGCAGCCGGTTTCCCCGCTCCCGCATCGCGGATCAGTTGTGCGTTGCGTTGCTCGGCTTTCTGGTAGACCTGGAAAAACACCGACGTGCTCGAACGGTCGGCCGGAATTTCCGTGGCTTTCCGCCAACCGCCGTTGGCGTAACCATCGAAGTCATCGCCGGGCTTGATCGTGTGATCCACGCCCGCGAGATCGACACCAGCAGGACCCGCGGACGGCGTCTTCGCGCCATCCGCCGCCCACGCGCAGGTCGCGCAAAGCGCGGCCGCCATCACCATCCATCGAAACCCTTGCATGTCTTGATCCCCGGTCTGTGCAGATGCGCACGATAAAGCCTGCAGCGGCGCCTGTGAGCATGACCAATGACCTACAGGCACCACCGCCTGCCGGTACCATACACACCACACCGCCTCTCTCCTCCCCTTCCATGTCCGCCAACACCATCGAGATCAACCGTCAGCTCAATCGTTTCGACGGTCAAACCGAAGTCTGGCTGTTCGGCTATGGCTCGCTGATCTGGAAAGCAGACTTCTCCTGGCTCGAACGCCGACCCGCGCGTATCCGCGGCTGGTCGCGGCGCTTCTGGCAGGGCTCGCACGATCACCGCGGCACGCAGGAAGCGCCGGGGCGCGTGGCGACCCTCATTGCCGATCCCGGCGCCGTGTGTGCCGGCATGGCGTATCTGATCACGCCAGAGGTGTTCGACCATCTCGATCGACGCGAAAAAAACGGCTACCTGCGCCAGGTGGTCACGCTAGCGTTCGACGACGGCAGCAACGCGCAGGGGCTGGTCTACATCGCATCGGAAGCCAACGCGGCGTATCTGGGGCCTTCATCGGAAGCGGATATTGCACGTCATATTGCGGGCGCCGGCGGTCCCAGCGGCCTCAACCGTGACTACCTCATACACCTTGCCGACGCGCTGCGTCGACTGGGGGCGCGCGATGCGCATGTATTCGCGATCGAGGCGCATCTCAAGGCACTGGACGACGCATCGGCCTGAACCGTTTCGCTTGCCATGGTCAGCCTTTCGGCAGCTTCGCAGCCCACATGTTGTCTATCAGGTTCGGATAGCGCCGGCCGGCGGCATCCGCACGCTGGCGCGCAGCCGCCTTTTGCGCGGGCGTCAGTGAAGACGGTTTCCCGGATCCTTTCGGAGCGGGACGTTTCCACGGCGGAGTTGGCGGTTTATTCACGGTGTCGTCATACCGCGCATGTCCTTTTCATCGGCGAACGCTTTAGCGGGCACCGCGCGAGCGACCACGCGATTGCGGCCTTTCGCCTTGGCGATATAAAGGGCACGATCGGACATCCCGATGAGAATATCCGGCGATTGCGCGGCGTCCGGACAGATCGCACTCACGCCCACGCTCACCGTTACGTGCGGGGCAACCGGTGAGGTCAAATGTGCAAGCGCGAGCGCCTCAACCCGCCGACGCAGGCGCTCCGCCATGCGGCGCCCCTCGTCCAGGCCGCAGCGTGGCAGCAACAAGGCGAATTCTTCTCCGCCGTAGCGCGCCAGCAGTTCATCCGGGTCGCGCAATATGCTGATGCATATAGTTGCCAACACGCGCAGGCATTCATCGCCGTGCAGATGCCCACGCGCGTCATTGAGCGGCTTGAAGCAGTCGACGTCCACCAGCAGCAAGGCGAGTGACCGCCGGTCCTGGGCGTGTCGCACCCATTCTTCGGCGAGGCGTTCATCGAAGCAGCGCCGATTGGCAATGCCGGTAAGGCCATCGCTCATCGACAGCTGTTGCAGCTTGCGATTGGCCAGCTCCAGTTCGCGCACCACGCGCGCGTAGTGAATGGCACCCGCGACCTGGATCGCGATCGCATCGAAAACCGCGCAGACTTCGGGTGAGAAAAAATCTGCGCGCGTACTCTCGAGGTTGAGCACGCCATGCAGCCGCGCGCGGTGGCAAATGGGCACGAGGTATTCGGAAGCCACGTTGGTGTTGCCGGGCACGTAGTCCGGATCGGCGTCGACATGGGTGATGAGTTGTGCTTCGCCCGTTCGGGCGCAGCGACCGGAGGCGCCAATCGAGACTGGCCAGGGCATCCCGCTTGGCAGGTCGAGCGCGAGCATGCCCGCCCAGACCTCCTCCACGAAGCACGTTCCTTCCTCGTTGAGCAGGATGATGCTGGCGATCGTCACCGGCAGGCGCCGCGCGATGCCATCGACGATGTGCTGCAGCACGGCTTCCAGGGTCTCGCCCTGCAAGGCCTCGATCGACACCTGCGCGAGGATTTCGGTGAGCATGGCGCGCCGGCCGGTCGCATCGCGCTCGACCCAGGGAGGGTCCGGCTCCTGAGGGCCGGGGTCGTTTGTTGCGCGCTGCGTCATCTTCACGGACTCGTGCGACGCGCCCATTCTACGACGTGCTGCGCCTCACGGGTTCGCGCAGGCGCCGTACCATGGTCGCAAGGCGCTGGGCGCCTGTGCCGCTTCCGATTGCCCTGAACGTCCTTGCTCCATTAGGGCGGCGCGTCTTCAGTTGACGGAGCGACACCCAGGTCCACCGCGAGCACGCAGGCATCCTGCGAGGCGCTGCTCCTGCCAATCAAGCCCAAGTGTCCGCTTCGAACACGAGCGTCAGGCGTCTCGTCCTTGTGCCGGCTGCTGCATAGCCTGCTCGAAGCGGCCTTCGAAACGGGCCAGCCCACGGCCCCATCGCGGCAGCGTGAGGTTGAGCAGTTGCATCAGCACACGCCAGCCGATCAACCAGAATGCGAAGAATGTCGGTGCGATCAAAGGCACGCCGCGATCCAGCGCATCGAGGTCGCCGCCCATCAGGGTGAATCGGATCAACAAGGCGCTGCCCAGGAGGAAGATCAGCGCGAACGGATAGACAAAGCCGTAACGCGCCGTCTCGCGCGGGCCGAGTGGGAGATAGGCGTCGATGAAGTCGCTTCGACGAAGGGCATCGAGCCCGATGAAGAGGGCGGTTGCGAGCGCCGGCAACGCCATCGAACGTTCGTCAAAACGCGTCGCCATGCCAAGCAACCATTGCGTGACCGGGAACGAGCCCGGCTTGGGTGCCACGCAGGCGAGGGCTCCGATCGCGAGGCCGCCCCACACGACGCTGTGCCAGACGGCGTAGCCCAAAGCCGTCCACGCGCGCGGGCGTTCATCCGAATCACTCGCGGCCGAGGCCGTAAAGAGGACGCGCGCAAAGACGGCCACGCTGTAAGCCGTTCCCTCTGCAAGATAGAGCAGGATCACTCCGAGTGGATCGAGGCGACCGAATAGCCACAGCGCGAGTGGCAACAGCGCGTTGGCGACAAGGAATCCACCCCGGCTCCACAGCGTTGCCGCAGGGGGCGGCGCAGGCAGCAGGTGAACCATGCTGCGCAGGGATGTCTTCTCGCCGGCACTCGCTCGCAGGAAGGGCTGATAGTCGCGCGGGTCGGTCATCGCACAATGGTGCGCGGAGCAGACGGCGCTGTCGAGCAATCGGGTGATCAACGATATCGCGGGAGCAACTGTATGTGGGAGCAGCTACAGCAGCGAAGCTGCGGCGTGGAATGACATCGAGCAACACCGTCCCCACCCAACCCTCCCCTTGAGTTGGAGGGCTGAAGCATTGGCAGGGCAACTGTCTGTGGGAGCAACGGTCTGTGGAGCAACGGTCTGTGGGAGCGGCTTCAGCCGCGATGCTTTTGCTCTCTCTGTGCAGCGCGGGCGAGCATCGCGGCAAAAGTCGCTCCCACAGAAATCCGCAGGCGTCGCGGCGTCAGTCCTGCGTTTTCTCGCGCAGCGTGCGATTGAACAACGCGATCGTGCGGCGCCATGCCTCGGCAGCGGCCTCCTTGTCGTAACGCGGCGTGGTGTCGTTGTTGAAGCCGTGTTGCGTGCCCGCCGGCCGATACAAGGTGTAACGCACACTCGCCGCTTTCAGCGCGGCTTCGTAGCCGGTCCATGTTGCGTTGACGCGCTCGTCGTCGCCAGCCAGTACGACCAGCAACTCGGCCTTTATCTTCGCCACGTCCTCGCTGGGCGGAGCCACGCCGTAGAACGGTGCCGCCGCAGACAAGCTCGGCCGTTGCGTCGCGAGGAAATTGACGATGCCGCCGCCGTAGCAGAATCCGACCGCGCCCATGCGCCCGTTGCCGCCCTCCACATGGGCTAGCGTATCGGCAGCCGCGAGGAAATCCTCGTGCGTCTTCGCCTGATCGAGCTTGCCGAACAACGTGCGCGCCGCGTCTTCATCGCCGGGATAGCCGCCGAGGGGAAACAGCGCATCGGGCGCGAACGCGATGAAGTCGTCGAGCGCAAGCCGGCGCGCGATGTCTTCAATGTGCGGATTGAGTCCGCGGTTTTCGTGCGCAACCAGCACGAGCGGCAACGGACCCTTCGCCTTCGCCGGACGCGCAAGATAGCCCGAGGCCTTGCCGTAGCCCTTGGGCGACGAAAACTGGACATGCTTCAGCAATAGGCGCTTGTCGTCAGCCCGCACCTGCTGCGCAGCCGCGAACTTCGGATTCAGCGCCTCCAGCAGACCTGCTGCTCCCGCCGCTCCTGCCGCAAAGCGCGCGGCACCAGCGAGAAAACCGCGGCGGTCTATTTGGCCGTGGACGTATTGGTCGAACAGGCGCAGCACTTCGGGATCGAAGTCACTGGCTTTGGAAAGAGGGGCATTGGGCATGGAGTTCTCCGTGCGGTGACGACGGGTCTGTCGCGCCAGGCACGACATCAACCATACATTGTGTAAGAAAGAACCTTCGCGGTAGCGCCGAGCCCGACGCCGGCCTAGCGCAACTGGCTGTCCTTGCTGCCACGTCGGTTGTAGCCGCTGGCGCCAGCCTGGCTGAGATCGTGCGCTTCCTGACACGAGACGCACAGGCGTACGCCCGGCACTGCCTTGCGTCGGGCCGGGGGAATCTTCGCTTCACACTCCGCGCAATGCATCAGGCTTGGGCCCTTCGGCATCTGGCTGCGTGCGCGTTTGATCGCGTCCTTCACGGTCGCATCGATCTGGTCCTGCACCGCACCGTCGCCGGCCCAACCGGTGGCCATGGCTGTCTCCATTACCTGATCTGCGGAAGCGCGAAAGGATACGCCGATCGACGTGAATGCTCGCCGGACGTTCAGCTAATGGGCGCGGTCGACATACGGATTCGCGGCGATTTGGTCGACTTCGGATGCTGACATCGTCGACAGCACCAGCGCCATGAAATACCGCACGATCACCATCAGGGTCGCCAGCACGATGTTGGCGTCGACCGCGATACCCAGCATGGAAAACCCCATGACAATAGGCCGCGCGAAGAAGAAACCGACGAAGACCATGAGAAACATCGACACGAACGTCGCACCACCCTGGCCCAGATTGCTCCTTGCCCATGCTGCGCGCGGGTTCTGGGAATGCCACGCCTGCCACAATGAAACGGCAAGCTGGACGGCGAAATACGCAAGCGCCCAGCCCATCGCCGAGGGCGGTGTATCGCGCAGGCCCCGCACGCCGGCAGCGAGCGCGTTTCCGTTGTCGCCTTCACTGGCGACGCCATAGGAAATCACCAGAAAGAAAAGTACAAAGGCAAGGCAGCCTGTCAACTTCAGCAGGTCGAAAAGATGCGTGAGAATGCCGCGCTCCGGGTAGAACGGAATCGTCGCGAGCGTCAGCAGAACCAGTTCGGCCGCGAGCAGGGCCTGCAACACGACATACGGGAAGCGACCCAAAAGGCAGCCTACGAGCAGCACGATGTAGGACAGCGCCAACTGCGCAGCTGCACGCGGCGACACCAGACGCAGGGTTTCGATGGCTTTCATCCGTTCTCCCGCTATCACATCTTGTCACGCCGAAGCCGTCGCGCATTCGAATCGCGCCGTTGTATCAACCACGTCACCCCGCGTCGATGGAGGCCACGCCGCCACGAAAAAACCGACTTTTCCCCGATATGCCTGTCGATCATGTGCCAAGGCGACGAAGCTGGGCAACCAGGACTTTGCGTACGCGGCCTGCCCTGCCACCTTCTGCAAGGCTGCGAGGGAAGCGCGCTAGGACGCCGAGGAGCGCTCCCTCGACAAGGACAATCCAGCCACGGTGCTCGACATCACGGCCGCGCATGACAAGGTCATCAGAGGTCGTTTCGAAATCCACCTGACGAACAAGGCTGGGCCGCCGCTGGCGGTCAGCAGCGGCGCCTTTGTCGACGGGAACCGCCAACTCTGCGTGGGCTGGAACGACGAAGCCGGATGCCCGCCTGGCGTCCGGCTTTGGTCACTCGGCGACGCGGCGGCGCATCGCGGCGCTTGCCTCAGTGGAGTATGGGCGCGCTGAATGTTGCGTCGTAGTCGAAGGTCGCATGGTCGTCGCTGAATTCATGTGCCGACTTCATGTGCAATCGACCGGCAATCGCCTTCGCATCCAGCGATTTCATCTCGAACTGGTCGAGGCCGCCGGTATTCATCCAGCCCTTGTTGATCTCGACCGTATAGATATCGTTGCCGTCGGCGCTCTTTCCGTGTCCGAACATGTCATCGCCGATCGTGACCGCAATCGCGTGGAACTTGCCGGTAGCGGCGAGCTTGTCGAGCTGGTCGCGATCGTGGCGAAGTGCGTCGTCGCTGATCGGTGCATCGCTGAGGATCACGCGAATGTCTTCTTTCTCCTTGTGGAACGAATTGGCGTGCGCCAGCGCGTATACATGCGTCAACGCTATCGTCTTGCCATTGACGACCATCTTGCCCTGCACACTGCCCTCACCCGCAAGAGCCGACAACGAGCTCGTGCCACAGAACAGCACGGCGAACAGCAACGCATGATGCCGCATGATCTTCCCCTCAGATGGATGGCGCCGCCGAGCTTACTCCGATGGCAACGCAACAGCGTGCGGAATCCATGGCTCCGATGGACAATTCCGCCCCTGCAAGCCCCGCCTCCTGCGAGCAGGCGCGCCTGATGGACTTCTGCATGCGTTCGACCTGGCTGTCCAAATGGCACCCGCCCAGTCGTCATCCTGTTGGCGGCGACTGTTCCGCCTCACCCACAAAGGAGATTTCCCATGCACTATCTGTTGATGCTCTACGCGAACGAGGGCGGCTGGGACCAGCTGACGAAGCCCGAGCAGGAACAGGGCGTCGCTGCCTATGGCGCCTACACGGAGGCGCTCAAGCAAGCAGGCGTACTCAGCGGATCGAATCGCCTGCAGGGTGTAGCGACGGCGACGACCGTACGTATCACGGATGGCAAGACGCAGGTGCTCGATGGACCCTACGCGGATTCGAAGGAGCAACTCGGTGGCTACTATCTGATCGACGTCCCCGACCTCGATGCGGCGCTCGCGTGGGCGGCGCGCTGTCCCGGCGCGAGCCATGGCATCATCGAAGTACGTCCCGTATGGGTCATGTACTGAAGAATCCCGACGCCCCTCATGGCGGGCTTGGATCCTGCGAGACCAAAACCGATCGCATGAATGCGGCGACAGCAAGCGACAGCGAGACCACGGCGCGTACCGTTGCCGAAACGGTTGCGCGCCGCAGCTACGGCAAGCTCGTCGCGTATCTCGCCGCCCGCACGCGCGATGTCGCGGCGGCAGAGGACGCGCTGGCGGACGCGTTCGCGACCGCGCTGACGGAATGGCCGTGCAGCGGCAGTCCGTCGAATCCGGAAGCGTGGCTGTTGACGGTCGCGCGCAGGAAGATGATCGACCGCACGCGACACCAGCGCATCGGCGATGCGGTGATGGCGGAACTGCAGCGGCTGCCCGACGATTTCACTGGCACGCCGGACGAAACGGCTGTTCCGGATCATCGCCTCGCCCTGCTCTTCGCCTGCGCACATCCTGCGATCGAAATCGGCATCCGCGCGCCGTTGATGCTGCAGGCGGTGTTGGGTCTGGATGCGAGACGCATAGCATCCGCGTTTCTGATGTCGCCAGCGGCGATGGGCAAGCGCCTCGTGCGCGCGAAAGAGAAGATCCGCCAGGCCGGCATTCCGTTCCGCATTCCCGAGCGCGACGAACTGGCCGCGCGGCTCGACAGCGTGCTCGATGCGATCTACGCGGCGTTCGCCGATGGTTGGGCCGATCCCGGCGGCGCCGACGTCGCAAGGCGTGATCTCACCGAGGAAGCCATCTTCCTGGCGAGACTCGTGGCGGAACTGCTGCCCAACGAAGCCGAGGCGCTGGGCCTGCTCGCATGCATGCTGCATGCGCACGCGCGGCGGCGTGCGCGGCGCAACGCTACGGGCGACTATGTCACGCTGTCCGACCAGGATTGCGCGCTGTGGGACGCCACGATGATCGCCGACGCGGAAACCATGCTTCGATACGCGAGCGCGCTGCGCAGGCTCGGCCGCTACCAACTGGAGGCCGCACTGCAGTCGGCGCATGTCGAGCGCCGAAACACGGGACGCGACAACTGGCCCGCTGTGCTGCAGCTTTACGACGCCCTGTCGGCACTCACCGGATCGCCCGTGATCACGATCAATCGCGCGCTCGCGATTGCCGAAGTGCACGGAGCCGATGCGGCGCTCGCGGCGATGCCCGACATCGCCGCCGACAAGCGACTCGCCGAATATCAACCGTACTGGGCCGCGCGCGCGGAACTGCTGACAAGAACCGGCGCACGTACCGAAGCGCAGCATGCATATGTCATGGCCATCGGGCTCGAACACGACGACGCGGTGCGCCGCTTCCTGCACGATCGCAAGCTCATGTCCTCGCCGGATCGTCCCGCCGCAAGTCCCGACCGTCCCGTCGACGACCGCGAAAGCGACGACCTGGATTGACCTCGTCGCGCGAAAATGGAATCAATAGACGAAGCGTTTCTCTTCCGCCTCGCACGTCAGCACACTCATGGATGCCTTCAGCTATCTCTCTGTCCTGCTTTCGATCATCCTCGGTCTCTCGATCACGCAGATCCTGAAGGGCTTCCGCGGGCTCATGCTGGCGCGCTCGCAAGTGCGCGGCTACTGGCCGTGCCTGCTGTGGGCAATCCTGCTGCTGGTCATCGACGTGCAAGCGTGGTGGGCGATGTACGAACTGCGCCACTACAAGGACTGGACCTTCCTTGCATTCGCCGTTGTGCTGGCGCAGACGATTCCGCTCTACTTGCTGGCCGGACTCGTGCTGCCCGATATCCGCATCGAAAGCCCGATCGACTTGCGCACGCACTACTACGACAACCACCGCTGGTTCTTCGTGCTCGCCGCTCTGCTATGCGTGATCAGCATCAGCAAGGTGCTCATGCTCTTCGGCGAATGGCCGCCGCCTCTGGATCTTGGTTTCCAGGCCGTATTCATCACGTTCTCCCTGTTTGCTGCATGGACGACGCGGGAGTCGTATCACAAGGCCATGGCACCGATCGCGGCCATCGGCATCGGCGCATATATCGCGGTGCTGTTCGCGCACTTGCGTTGAGAGACGGTCAGCAAGCCTTTCTGCTCGCGTGGATTGTTTCGCCCCGAGTCAGCATCTCCACGAATTGCGCGATGCGCCGTGCGCGTGTCTCGGGCTTTCTCGCGTCATGGACGCGATACAGAATCGCGTAGCGATTGGCGCGATCGAGTTGCTCAAAAAAACGCTTCGCCGCGGGCATCGTGTTGAGCGCCGACTGAAGATCCGCCGGCACCGCCGCATTTCGCGAGGATGCGTACGCCTTGTCCCAGCGACCGCTTGCCTTGGCGCTCTCGATTTCGCGCAATCCCGAAGCCGACACGCGTCCGTCAGCCATCAATCGCTGCGCCGCATCGCGGTTGATCTTCGACCACGGGCTGTCGCGACGCCGCGGCGTGAATCGAGTCAGAAAATGCTGCTCGTCGAATCGGGCCAGTTGCCCGTCGATCCAGCCATGACACAACGCGCCTTCAATCGCCGCCGATTTCTTCAATGTCGGACGATCTGCTCCAGTCTTGGAAAATTTCAGCCACAAGCCTTTCGACGTTTCGCCATGCTTGCGCAGCCAGCGCTCCCACGAAAGCAGATCGTCGAACGCGATCACGGGCAGATCGGTCGGGTCCATCGCACATCTCGGCATGGGAACACGCGAAGTCTGCCGGATACCGACTTGGGAGGCGATCGGTTTTCCATGTCGACAGCAAGCATCCGCACCCGCTCAAGGCGTGAACTCGCCGCGCCGTTCGCGCTGATCAGTGCGACGGGCCGTATTCGTGCCTGATCCGTGTGTCCGTTGCGATCCAATTCACCTCCCACGTCTTCCCTCCATCGTCCGAGAACGCCTGCTCGAAACGAACCGAGTCGGCGGTGATGTCGGAGATGACGAATCGAACGAAGATGGCTCGCCCATCGAGCGTTTCCTGGTCGAAGAATTCGCCGCGACCGTTCCTGAATTCGCCAATCGTCGGAACGCCGAGCGTGCCAGTGCTGCTGTTGGAAAAATTGAGGCTCCATTGATGCGACTCGGGGTTGTAGAGGCGCAGGCTCAGCCCTTCGAAATGACCGGTGGGACCATCGGCCTCGAGTTCGAGCAGGATGGCGCGGCCGTTCCAGACCTTGCGAACGTCGGTCGTACCTTCGTACTTGATCCAGGTAGTCGAGCGTGTCAACGGATGCGCAAGACGCTCGATTTTTGTTTTCCAGGAGCCCACTTCGAAATCGAAATCATGTTGACCATCCCGCGTCGCCGCCGCGGGTTGAATGATCGAGCTCGATGTCTCGGGCTTGTCCCGGGCGGCAGCCGCGAGCACAGGCAACAAGATCACCGAGCCACACAGCAGAAGTCTCAAGCTCGCATGTTCGCGCACGTTCATCGCTCTCTCCGTCGTGGTGCTTGAGCATGCTGGCCCGTGGAGCGCCTTCATAGGGCCACTGCAAGCCGCCGTTGCGATACCAATTTTCAGGAGCCCGGCTCACGCGGATGGCGCGCAAGAAGCCGGACGCCGTCGCTGCGCGGTGATTGACCCTCGCGTTCGATGCAACGGCGTCAGTGACGAAGCAGTGCATGGATCGCCAGCGCCGGCAGCCAGGTGAAGAAGCCCGATAGCGCTACCGAAATGAACAGAAGCCCGACCACTACCATTCCCAGCAGCACAGCGACGATGGCAATGAGCGGCGCGAGAACGAGCCACGTCGCCGCGGGCAGCGTCGCATGTGTTCGTGGCGATACATGCGCACCCATCACTCCGAGCGCCTTGAGGCGTTTGTCGAGCGCAGGCGACATCGGCACGGCAGAACCGCCGAGGATGCTTCGCGCACCGATCAGGCCGTTCGGCACGACGCACAGGTGCGCGATCCAGGCGCCGAATGCTCCTTCGATCGGAGCACCACGCATTTTTTCCAATGCATGTCCAAGCGTGTCGGGGTCGCGTGTCAGTTGCACCGCCGTGGCGTCGGCAAGGTATTTGCGGCTGCGCCACGTCAGGGACAGCAAGGGACCCAGCAAGATCGTGCACAGCAGTCCACCGAAGAATCCGCTGATTACAAGCGGGCCGGCCAGTGGCATCCACGCCCAGGTCCGCCACGTCATTGCGTGATCGCGGATCGACGTTTCCGGCGATGCGTTTGCTTCGGGCTCGAAAGGATTTGTCAGTTCCATCACGAGCTGGCCGTCGTTCGCGCTGCGGTCCGACTTCAGTGATCCACGAAGCAGCGTGAACAAACGCCGCGCTGCCCCTGGATCAGACAAGGAATGACCGAGCCTCGCGATCAAGCCGAACATCCCGAGCACGGTCGCAAAACGCGCGCCGATGCGCATGTCGCCGTTGGCAATCGAGCCGACCAGATGAGCGGCAACACCTTGCATCTCTGCTCGGTCCAGTTCCGCCAACAAACCCTGCGTGATCACGATGCTCGCATGGGTGCGATCAACGCCAAACGCAGCTGCATTCACGGTATCGGTATCCGCCACCCTCACCCGCGGCGTTGGGATGCTCGCTGCGATCGACATTTCCGACACGACGTTCGCAAACCGTGACTCGGCAAGACTCCCGGGATTGACCCCGCGTGTGGCTGGATGGGCCTCATCTCCATCCATTGCCTTGCGCACGACACCGCCCAGGGTGCGCCAAGCCAGCGCCATCACCACGAGCCCCGGCAGGGCAGCGATCGATGCGAGATAGATCCAGCGTGGCGTCGATGCCACGCCGGGGTTGTCGATCAGCGCGCCAACGGTTTGCGTGACCGAGCGCATGACGTCCGGCATCGGGATGGCGAGGTTCAAAACGTCGAGCGCAAGCCCGATGACGGCGTACGACAATGGCGCCATCAGGATCGCAACGACGAGCGCAAAGACCACCGCACACGTGCCCGCGACGCTCGACACACGCGACGCCACGCGACGGTGACGCGCAATGCCGGCGAAAAAAGATTCGCGCTCCGCGGGCGTGAATGCGGATAGCTGCGGTCCCTCGTCGTTCGGAGTATCCATCCTAGATCGCCGTGGCAAAAAATCCTTCTGGAGAATGTACCCTGCGTCCTGGCTTTGGAACCCCGCCTGTCGGGTCCGCTGCTGTCGGCCGCGCGCCGGCAAGGCCGCTCTTCGCATGCCGATTTGCGCCCGCATGTGCGAAATTCGCTACGCCATCGCGGAATATCTGTAAATTCAGGAATAGCGTAGGTGGCCTGATCGGGGATTGCAGCCCGAATCGCGTGTATTGTCGTCCCCCAAGGGGGATGCTTGGGGGAAGCGAATGTTCCGAATCCTGGTAGCCAACAGCAAAGGGGGCTGCGGCAAAACAACCGTGACCAGTTCGCTGGCCGGCTATTACGCCCGCAGTGGCAAGCGCACGACCCTGGTCGATTGCGATCCGCAGGGTTCCTCACTCGCATGGAACAGCCAGCGCGGCGCGCATCTGGCGCCGGTGCACGCGCTGGCGAGCAACGATCCGGCCTACGGTTTGAGCGCGGGTTGGTTGCTGCGCATCCCCGCCAGCACCGAAGTTCTGCTGATCGATACGCCCGCAGGATTGCGTGCGCACGAGTTCGAGCGGTTCGCGCGGCACGCCGATGTGCTGGTGATCCCGGTGGTGCCCTCCCCGATTGATCTGCGCGCCACCCTCATGTTCATCGATGTCGTGCGCAAGTTGCACGAGGTCAAGAGTGGTCGCCTGCGTGTCGCTGTGATCGCGAACCGGCTGCGCGAACGCACGAATTCCGCCAAGCAGCTGGATGCCTCGCTCGACCGTCTGACGCAGGCGGCGATGATTCGCGTACGCGATTCGCAGACCTATGTCGGCCTCGCCGATCGCGGCCAAAGCGTGTTTGACGATGACAGCAGCCAGGCTCGCGCGCACCGTGAGGACTGGACGCCGCTGCTGCAATGGCTGGAAAGAAGGGCCGCTGAGCCAAAGACGGTCGGCAACGTCACGCCCTTGGTCCCGCCTGCGCAGCGACTGGGCAGTTAGAAATTCCAGCTCCTGTCAGCAGCGAGAGGCGGATCCTCGGGTTTCCAGCGCCTCGCGAAATACGATGGCCGCCCAACTGAAAACGCCGTTGTGTCGATTCCCGCGCCTTGATCGCAGTGGTTGGCACTTGGTCGACAATGTCGACGCGTGACCGGGAGATGGCAAAGCTTGACGTGCATTGCAGCATTTTGATCAGGGCATGCCGGTACCCGATCAAATGGTTTCTCCGTCGAGCCTCGCTGCTGGCGCACCTGCAAAAGGCGTCCTGACGCGGTTTCTGTCGCTTTTCGCCGGCCACTATTGCGGCTAACCACACCATGGCACGCGATATGCAACCACAACTCGTCTATCCACGATGGGGTGATGGCATGAACAACCTGAATGTTTTGCGTCTCGCCGCCTTTGCGACGATCCTGGGTCTCGCAGCGGCCTCTTCCGTTGCCATGGCAGCTGAAGGCTCGAGCTGCACAACCCGCGTTGCTGGACCGCAGGGCGCTTCTGGCGCCACGATCGGGCACTTCGATGCCGACGGCAAGTGCGTCATCAAGGACGCGGCACCCAAAGAAAAGTCCGGCAATGGCCTCGAAGCCAGTGCACAGTGCAAGGACTTGTCCTTCAGCTACAACCCGCGTCGTGAAGCGGCGTGTGCGAAGCACGGTGGCGTGATGGAATGGCTGGCGCAGCAGTGATTCAAATGCGTAGGGCGCGGGTAAGCCTGCGTCGTTCTCCGATTCGCAGTATGGTCCTGCGTGTGACGACCAGAAGCAGCAGGCGCTACTTTCGCTGCAAGATGGAACACCGGCGTGCGTTCGCGATGAACGCACCGGTGGCCGCATACGTCCAGCCCACCTGCACGTGGTCCAGCTGGCCGCCAAGTCGCATCCTGCGACTGCCGTAGAAGGCATCTACACAGGATCGCTGGTGCGCTGCACACGTTGGAATAGTGCAGCGCTGTCGGTGCCGCCGGAGATCTACGGATCAACGACTTTCGCGAACGGCTTCGACTGGCGCTGCAAGGCGACTCAGCGCGAAGCGACACGCCTCTATTTCGCTGCAGGACCGCCATCGGATGGGTGATCCCCGGTCGATTCAGCCGTGATCCGCAGCCGAGCACGCGACACCTGTCGCTGTGCCCAACGCTTGAGCACGCGCGTGCGACGCGCTCCCGACTGCGGATCGCGCAGCACTTCCTCGACCCGCCGCATGAGCGCATCGACATTCTCGCGTTGCGCCGCAGACTCTTCGCGCGCACCCGACCACAAGTCGATCCATTCGTCGCTGCGTTCGCCCAGCTGCAGCACACCACGGAAATAGCGCGGTGGCTGACGCTTCGACAAGGCCACGTCGATGACGGCGGCAGCCAGCGACAACGGGCTCAGCAGGAAGTCGCGCAATGCGCCCAGCAGCAGCTTCAGCTGCAGCAGCAGGACGGCCCTGGCCATGGAATGGTGCACGGGGGAACGATCGGGAGTCATCCCGAAAGCCTAAAGTAGATCGCTGCACAGTGCGAGAGCCTGATTGCGCTGACGTCTCGTTTTCTGCTTCTGTCGCAGACCTCTTCAAGCGTCGTATCGCAATGCCCTGCGCGCAAACGTCACCGCGATCAAGCCGAACACCATGTGCGCGAGGACGCTGTAGGCGATCCAGTCCGGATGCTTGAAGGTCGGCGAGGCGGCAACACGCGACAACGGCATCACGACGAAATTCATCACGAGGTAGATGACGACGCCATACGCCGGGCCGAGCACCAAAGGCTGGCGCAGAATCGCTGGCACTCTTCGCGCGACAAGGGTGTAGATGAGCACGAACAGAGTCGCCATGAACAGATGCAGCGCGGCGCCGAGGATCGCCGTGGACACGCCCCCATCGTAGCTGGCCTTGCCGAGCACGCCGACCGCAATCGACTGGAAGACGCGCACAAAGCCGGCCTCGTTCCAGCCAAACCAGACGGTGATCGCAAAGCTCATGTCGCCAAGCGCAATGAGCAGACCACCGCAGAAAACCTGCAACCAGTCGATGGAGTGCTGCAGGGAGCCGGTGCGTTCGGACATGCGGGAACTCGCTTGGAGAGCTGGGACGTTCATGCGTCGGAGTCTTGCATGATTGCATGTGACAAGGGTTGCGCGAATGGCGTGACACCTGCCTCGCTGGAAATCGCCGCGTGCGGACAGAACCGGTACCCTGCGCCGTGTCAGGCACCACCGCGCCCACGTTTAACCCGTCCCTGAAGAGCCTGCATGTCCCCCAACCCTCTCGATGCGCCCGCTCCGACAGCAAGGCTTCGATGCCTGGCAGCCGCCGCCATATCCGCTGTGCTGGTGCTGCTTGGCGGCTGCGTCACCCAGCAACACGTCCAGCCCGCGCGCCGCCCCACCGAAGTACGCGAGCAAATCGTGCGCCTGCTGCCGGCAAAAATCCCCGACCGGCAAGGTTGGGCCGTGGACATCTACGCGGCATTCGCTGCACTGGACATTGATCCCACGGCGCAGAATCTCTGCGCAACGCTCGCCGTGACCGAGCAGGAATCGACCTTCACCGCCAACCCGGTTGTGCCGGGTCTGGGCAAGATCGCACGTGCCGAGATCGAACGACGCGCCGAGCAACACCACGTGCCGCTGTTCCTCGTCGCTGGCGCCATGCGAATGTTGTCATCGAACGGCAAGCGCTACGGCGACCGCATCGATGCGGTGCGCACCGAGCAGGATCTGAGCCGGATCTACGAGGACCTCATCAGCGAAGTGCCTCTGGGCAAACGGCTGTTTGCGGATTCAAACCCGGTGCGTACTGCCGGGCCGATGCAGGTTAGCGTCGCCTTCGCGGAGCAGCATGCAAAGGAGCATCCCTACCCCTACCCTGTCGGCGACTCGATTCGCCATGAGGTGTTCACGCGACGGGGCGGCATGTACTTCGGCATCGCCCACCTGCTCGGCTACGCGACCGACTATACGCAGCCGCTGTATCGCTTTGCGGATTTCAACGCCGGCCACTACGCCAGTCGCAACGCGGCCTTTCAGAATGCCGTCAGCCTTGCCTCGGGCATTCCGCTTGCGCTGGACGGCGACCTGATTCGCCACGACAGCCGAGATGTCGGCTCGACGGAACTGGCGTTGCGTTCACTCGGCCGACGCCTGGACATCAGCGATGCCAGGATTCACCGCGCGCTGGAACAAGGCGAAAGCATCGAATTTGAACAGACCTCGCTCTACAAGGACGTGTTCGCGCTTGCCGAGAACGTTGAAGGGCATGCCCTACCGCGCGCCATGGTGCCGCACATCGACCTGAAGAGCCCGAAGATCACGCGCAAGCTCACGACAGGGTGGTACGCGAGCCGCGTCGATCAACGCTATCAGCGCTGCATGGTTGCCGTGTCCGCTCGCTGAGCAGCGCAAGCGGATGGCGACGCGGCAGCCCGCTATTCCCTTCTCCCTTCGGGAAAAGGTGGCGCGCGGCATCGGAGGGGGAAGCTCCCACCGCATGACCATCACATCGTTGCACCTGACGGACTTCCCTCATCCGCCTTCGGCACCTTCTCCCCAAGGGAGAAGGAAATGCCGCTGTTCCCTTCTCCCTTCGGCAGGAGGTGGCGCGCAGCGTCGGAAGGGGGAAGCTCTCACCGCATGACCATCACATCGTTTCGCCCGACGGACTTCCCTCATCCGCCTTCGGCACCTTCTCCCGGAGGGAGAAGGAAATGCTGCTGTTCCCTACTGCCTTCGGCAGGAGTTGGCGCGCAGCATCGGAGGGAGGAAGCTCTCACCGCATGACCATCACATCGTTGCGCCTGACGGACTTCCCTCATCCGCCTTCGGCACCTTCTCCCGGAGGGAGAAGGAAATGCTCGCGTTGCACCAATATTGGGAACCGGACATAGAGCAACTTTTTGGTTGCATGAAGCCTCCGTCGCGCGCATCATGAAACGCAACCAGGAGGTTGCCAATGAACAGTGATCGCATCGAGAAAAAAGTCCTGCTCAACGCGCCACAGGAACGCGTCTGGCAGGCCATCAGCGACTCCGCAGAATTTGGATCCTGGTTCGGCGTCGCCTTCGATGCACCCTTCGTCGAGGGTGCGCGCTTGACGGGGAAGATCGTTCCGACGACGGTCGACGCCGAAGTCGCGGCGATGCAAAAGCCGCATGAGGGCATGCTGTTTGACTTCGTCGTCGAGCGCATCGAGCCGATGCAACGCATCTCGTTCCGCTGGCATCCGTTTGCAATCGAACCGGGCGTCGACTACTCGAACGAACCGATGACCCTGATCGTGTTCGACCTGGAAGCCGTCTCCGACGGCACTCGGCTGACCATTACCGAATCCGGCTTCGACCGCATTCCGCTCGCGCGGCGCGCAAAAGCATTCGCGGCGAACGCTGGCGGCTGGCAGATGCAGATGACACTGATCTCGAAGTACCTCGCATCGACGCGGCCGGCATGAGCCGCGCCGCTGCGCGACTCGCGGACGCGGCACCCGTCTTTGCTGCCCTCGGGGATACGACGCGCTTGCAGATCGTTGCACGACTGAGCCGTGAAGGCCCGCAGTCGATCGTGCGACTCACGCAGGAAACCGAGGTAACGCGCCAGGCCATCACCAAGCACTTGCGTGCCCTCGAGGACGCCGGCCTGGTCAGCAGCGAACGCGATGGCCGCGAGCGCATATGGGCGCTGCAGCCGCGGCGTCTTGCCGAAACCCGTCGTTGTCTCGAATTGATTTCGGACCAGTGGGACACAGCGATCGGCCGCCTGCGCGCACTCGTCGAACACAATGCGCGCTGAAGCGCTCAATGTTCCAGGCTCCTTTGCGTCCGCTCCCACTCATCGGCGTCGCGGACCAAGGATGGTCACGGCTTCGGCGCGCAATCCTCGTCCAACTGGCGCACTTCGCATTCGACATCCCATTCGTCGCCGTGCACCTTGAGGAAGCGTCGCGTACAGTCGAGCGCCTCTTCCATCGAGTCCACCTGCAGCATCGCGTAGCCGCCAATCACTTCCTTCGATTCGGTAAACGGCCCGTCGGTCATCTTCAACTTGCCACCCGACAGGCGCATGCGCACGCCCTCTGCCGTTGGCCGCAAACCGGCCGTTTCGAGCAGCACGCCGGACTTGGTCATTTCATCGATGAGCTTGCCCATATCCGTCATGAGCTGCTCGCTCGGCCGCATGCCGGTGTTCTCGTTGACCCTGATGAATGATAGAAAACGCATCGTTAAGCTCTCCTCGTGGTGGGGTAGCGCGGACCGGAGCCGTCCGTTGTGGAAGCATCCGTCCGATCTACCTATGCGTCGAACGGGAGAGCGGCCAATCGACATGCCTGCCATCGATGACAGGCGATCACGTGCCGATTCGCCGGATGAAGACGAGGTGCGATGGCAGCTGCACGTGCGCAATCATGGCCGTCAAACGACGCGGCATGGCGATCGCAGCGCGATCCACACACGCCTGCTTCCCTGCTCAGGTCGGGCGCACGCGCCGCGTCAGTCCCTTGAGGAAATTGCGCAGCATCTGGTCGCCACAGGCGCGAAAATGCTTGTGTCCGGGCACGCGAAACACGGCCGACAGCTCCGGTTTGGTGACCGGAAAATCGGCACTCTCGAACACCTGGTGCATATCTTCGTCCTTGAGCTCGAAGGCGACGCGCAACTTTTTCAACACCAGGTTGTTGGTGATGCGCCGTTCCAGCGGTCGCGGCGGGACGCTGTCGTCCCTGCCGCGCAGGTGAAATATCAGGCCGTCGAGAAAACGTGCGAGCACGCTGTCGCTGCATTCCGCATATCCCTCATCCTCGTCTTTTCTGAGGAAGGACTGGATCTGTTCTTTTTCCAGCGCAAGATCCGCATCGGCAAGCTTGGCGATTTCGACGATCTTGCCGTCGCTGAGATCGAGCATGTAGCGGATGCTGCGCAGTACATCATTGTTGATCATGGATTCGCCTGTGATCTGCCCATTCTCGGGGCAATGAAGTTGCAGCTTCACATTTTTGCAGTCGGGCGCGCCAGCAGCTGTGTCTGAAATGATGTCGGAGGCCGATCCACTTGCCTGGATATCACCCCCGCGAGCCTGATTATCGGACTGAAACGGAAGTCATTCCCAGATTGCTCATCCATGCTTCAGCCAAGGCTGGCCAGCGAGAGATCGGATTCGACGTTGGCCTCAGGCCGAATGCGTGCCCGCCGTGTGCGTACAGATGCATTTCCACCGGTACGGAGGCATTCTTCAGCGCAGCGTAGTAGGCCAGAGACTGGTTGACACCGTCCACGGAGTCGTCTTCTGCCTGCAGCAGAAACGTCGGCGGCGTATCACGGCTGACCGGAACATTGTGATTCAAGCCATGATCGCTATTCGTGAGATGCCCTGGATAAATCGCCAAGGCAAAATCCGGACGGCTGCTTCCCTTGTCGGCCGAATCCACCGACTTGTACAAGCGGCGTTTGAAGTTCGTACTGACTTCCGCCACCAGATACCCGCCCGCTGAAAATCCGAGCACGCCAAGCTTGTGTGGGTCGACGTTCCATTCCGCCGCATGAAAGCGCACCAAACGCAACGTTCTCTGAGCATCTTGCAACGACGGAACCGACGTTGAAAAATTGTGCGGACGGCAATCGCATTGCCAGACATAGGGCTCACTTGGAACGCGGTACTTCAGCAATACACAGGTGATGCCGGCGGATGTCAGCCAGTCGCAGACCTCGGTGCCTTCGAGATCCATGGCCAGTATCTGGAAGCCGCCGCCCGGAAAGACGACGACCGCGGCGCCCGTGTTCGTTGTCGTGGGCGCATAGACCGTCATCGTGGGCTGAGACACGTTACTCACGGCAACCACGGACTTGCCGGCGATCAGCGATTTGTCGTCTGTCTTGGCGTATTCCGGCCCCGGCAGTGGCTTTGCATCGGGTGGTGTTGCGGGCCATAGCGGTATCTGCGTATGGCCGGCGGCGGGCTGCCAAACCGAGGGCTGCGCACGCACGCTCGCGCAAACGGCCAAAAGACACAGCGCAATCCTGCACAACTTCATGTCGCTCCTCTGTCTTGGCGCGCGGCCAACGTCATCTGATCAAGGCAGGAAATCAAGCGCAATCCCTCTCGCCAATCCTGCACGTCGCGTCGGACCTGCCGCCGTTATTTTCGTGGCTTTTTTCGGGCAACCCTGCTCCGCCGATCGGCGCTTGCGATTGAACGCAGTGGCCAGGCCAGCGTGAAGCCGTCAACTTCGGCAAGCGGACACCGTAGCGTTGTCGTGAAGCCTCATGTCGCCAACGTGTGGGTCGAGCGTTGGCGCCTGCCGGCCGAGGCGGGTGCGAAGAAGCTCGCGCGGCCTTGCCGTTATCGTCGTGCCGGCAGGTGCGAATGCGCAACGTGCGGCTTCGTGCGAGCATGCGTCTGAGCCGTGGGGACGGCAATTCGGGGGCATCGATGAATCGCGAAGGCAAAATGCATCGCTCGGTCGGCCGACGTGTGTCCATCGGGTGTCTTCGCTGCGCCGCCATCACGCTGACGGCTCTGTCGATGCCTGGATGGGAAACCTGCGCCGCCAGCGACGCGCCGACCGTCGCGCTCGAGGTGACGTCGATGCACCTGTTCAATCCGGACGAGGGCTGGGTCGCGGGGCGCATGCACCTGCTGCGCACGGCTGATGCCGGTCGACATTGGCTGGACATCACGCCGCAACCGGCGAATTTCACCGGCATCGATGCCGTGTTCTTTCTCGATGCGCGCGAGGGTTGGGCTGTGATCACGCGTGAAGTTTCTCCTGCCAGCGAAACACAGGCGCTATCGTCCTTCGCGCGCACCCTCGATGGCGGCGCGACGTGGTCGATCGAACCAATGCCAGCGGACACCCTTGCAGACGCAACGCCGCTGGCGCTGGATTTCATCGATCCGCGCCACGGCTGGCTGATGGCACGCGCGCCTTCGGGCTCGAATTTCCAGCGCGGACGTCTGCTGCGCACCGACGACGGCGGCCATACCTGGCGTGTGCTGCCGCCGCCACCCATCGTCGCGCAACCCGTGTTCGTGTCGTCGCAGATGGGCTGGCTCGCCGGCGGACCGCAGCGCGATCACTTGCATGTGACTCGCGATGGCGGCGCGCACTGGCAACAGCAAGTCTTGCCTGGCGTCGACGCGAACAGTCGCGTTGTCGTCCAGAGTCCCGACTTCCGCGGCCAACTTGATGGCACGCTCGCGCTTGCGAGCGCCGACGCCAACAACCTTTGGACGCTTGTGCTCTATGCAACGCACGACGGCGGCGAGCAGTGGCGCATCGAACGCGCGCTGCTGCTGCCCGGCGATGCCAGTACAGAGCGCTGGCTGTCCGCGGCCGCCGACGCACAGAACCTCGTCGTGGCGCCGGCAAACTTGGATGCGTTTTCCCTGCTGCGCAACGGCGCAATGCCGCAAGCGCAAAGCCTGCACGACAGGCTGCCGGACGGCGCCGCGATTACTGCGCTCGATTTCAAAACCGTGGATCGAGGCTGGATCCGCGCGAGCTATGGCAGCTGCGCCGCGCCCAAGGCGGGCTGCCGCCAGCAGAACCGACTTTTCCTCACTGACGATGGCGCGCAATCCCTCACCGACATCACGCCGCGTATCGCCATCTCAGCGATGAACCCGCAGCCAGATTCAGTTGTCATCAGTCACAACCACAAGGGCTTCGACCAGTGTGCAGCGGGCACCATCGCGCAGATGCAGTCGTGGTGGACGAACACGCCCTGGAGCGACGCCAACATCTATATTGGCGGCAGCAACCGGGGCTGCGCGCAATCACAGCTGACGTCAGCGTGGGTGAAAGCGATCTTCGCTCAGGGTTGGCATCTGATCCCGACGTGGGTGGGACCACAGGCACCGGGCAGCGGCTGCAGCGGCTGCGGCAAGATGAGCGGCACCCCGGCGACTGCACGGCAGCAAGGCATCGCCGAGGCCGACCTCGCCGTCGCAAAAGCAAATGCCCTGGGCCTGCAACAAGCCACGGCGATCTACTACGATATGGAAGGCTATTCACCCAGCAGCGCAGCCGTCAGCGCCTTCATCGACGGCTGGACCTCCCGCCTGCATGAGCTGGGCAACACGTCAGGCGTGTACGGTGGGCCCAGCAACGCCAATGCCGACTGGGTTGCGATTGCAAACACGCCGGACGCTGTATGGATCGCAAGCTGGGACGGACAAGCGCGCGTGACGCCGATCAGCGGACTGTCGAACAGCAACTGGGCCAACCAGCAACGCATCCACCAGTATCAGGGCGGACACGATGAAACCTGGGGCGGCGTGACCTTCAACATCGACAGCAACTACGAAGACGGCCCGGTAGCGGGTGTCGACTGCATTTTCTGCGACGGCTTCGAGTAGCGGGCGCCACTCCGCGGTCGGACGTTGCGAGGACGGCCGTCATGGCATCGAACGCGTTCCGCCGTGCCCGCAACCGCGCGCCGGTCAGATGCGCTTGTGCGACGCCCGCAGACTCGGACATCAACACTGGACTATCAAGGCACATTGCGATATCCACGACTCCAGCGAGTCGAGGAGCGACCGGACAATCTCCGCCGATTGCTCGCGCCAGCAAATTGATGGCACCCGCGCAAGCGAACGTTTGCAAGTTTGCCATTCACTGCACGCAGTCGTTGCGCAAGCGCCGCGATCCACACTGAGGAAGACCGATGAAAGTTCGCCTGCGCCAGCTCGCCACACATCTCGCGGAAAGCTTCTGGCTCGTGCCCGCGACGATGGTGCTGGGCAGTGTCGTTCTCGCCATGCTGTTGCTGGCGGTCGACCGCCAGGACCTCCTGCCCGCCTGGCTGACCAAGTCGAACTGGCTCTACAACGGCGGAGGCGAAGGCGCGCGTACGCTGCTCGGTGCGATTGCGTCCTCGACGATCGGCGTGGCCGGCACGGTCTTCTCAATCACCATCGCAGCCCTGTCGCTTGCAGCGGGACAGATGGGTCCGCGGCTCCTGCGCAATTTCACGCGCGACCGCGGCAATCAAGCAACATTGGGCGTCTTCCTCGGCACCTTCTCGTACGCACTGATGGTTCTGCGCAGCGTCCGCACCCAGGAAGAAGGACTGTTCACGCCGCACATCGCGCTGACCTTCGGCATCGCCCTCGCGTTCGTGTGCGTGGCCACCCTGGTGTATTTCGTCGGCCACATGGCCAGCCGCATCAACGTGGACACGGTGATCGATCTGGTCAGCGAAGATGTGCGAAGCGGCCTCAAGGATCTCGTCACCGATACCGTTCCAGTCGCCGGCCTTCCGACTGCCGCATGGAACGACGCAACGCCGGTGCTCGACGCCCGACGTGGTTATCTCCAGCATGTGGACAGGCAAGGCTTGGCCACCTGGGCTGCAAAAAATGGAACGCGCCTGCGCCTGCTCGTGGGGCCCGGCGACTATGTTTTTCCGGGAGCTCCGATTGCCGTGATGGTCCCTGCGGTGCCCGACGCCGAGAACGCCATCCACGATGCCACTGCCCTTGGCCGCACGCGCAGTCGCGCAGGCGACACCGAACAGGCGATCCGCCAGTTGGTCGAGGTCGCCGTGCGCGCACTTTCGCCAGGCATCAACGATCCGCATACCGCGATGAGCGTGCTCGACCGGCTGGGATCTTCGCTGTGCGATCTTTCGGGCCGGCTGCTGAAGACAGGTGTGATCGCGCACGAGGGCGTCGCCTCGCTGATGGTTCCTTCGCTGACCTACGCCCAGCTCACCGACATCATGTTCCACATGATCCGCCAGAATGCCGAGGGCAACGCGGCCGTGTATCTGAGCATGCTCTCGGTGCTGTGCGCGACGGTCACGTGCGAACTGGATGCAGACCGCCGCGTTGCGCTGTCGCGCCATGCCGATCTCGTCATCGATGATGCCCGACGAAGTGTCGGCAATGCATCGGATCGAGCCGATGTCGAACGTCGGCATTCGATGTTCGCAACCCTGCGAGATGGCAACATGCGCGACGTACTCGCCCTCGTAGATGCCCACTGACCATGCTCGATCTTGCCGCCATCTGCATCGTCGTCACCGCCGTTCTCGCCTACGTCAACCAGCGCTTCGTTCGACTGCCGCTGAGCATCGGCGTGATGACGATGGCCTTGTCGTTGTCGCTCGCCATCGTGCTGCTGTCGAGCCTGGGCTTTCCCGCGTTGCGCAAACACGAGGAAGCGTTCCTCCAGTCGATCGATTTCTCGGACGTACTCCTGCAAGGCATGCTGAGTTTCCTGCTGTTTGCCGGTGCCCTGCACGTCAACCTCGACGCACTCAAGCGATATCGCTGGCAGGTGGCAAGCCTGGCGGTGGTCGGTACGCTCCTCTCCACGCTGGTTATCGGCGCCGCGCTGCGAGTGGCGCTACCTTGGCTCGGGCTCGAACTGTCCTGGCTCTATTGCCTGCTGTTCGGAGCGTTGATCTCGCCGACCGATCCTGTTGCCGTGCTCGGCATCCTCAAGTCCATGAATGCACCCAAGCCTCTCGAAGTTGTCATTGCTGGCGAGAGTCTTTTCAACGACGGCGTCGGCGTCGTGATGTTCTCGTTGCTGCTCGGCATCGCCGCGAGCGGATCGTCGCCGTCGGCCGTTTCGGCAGGATTGATGCTGCTGCAGGAGGCCGGCGGCGGCGTGGCCTTCGGCCTGATGCTCGGCTTTCTCTCAGTGAGCATGCTCAAGAGCATCGACCAATATCACGTTGAAGTGCTGATCACACTGGGCGTCGTCGTCGGCGGCTATGCGCTGGCCAGTCACCTGCACATCTCCGGCCCACTGGCCATGGTGGTAGCAGGCCTCATGGTCGGCAATCGAGGGCGCTCGCACGCGATGTCCGACCGCACGCGACAGTACATGGACATGTTCTGGGACCTGCTCGACGAGATCCTCAACGCGGTGCTGTTCGTGCTCCTCGGCCTCGAAGTGCTGATGGTCGAGTTCTCGACGGCGCTCGTGCTCGCCGGCGCGCTGGCCATCCTGATCGCTCTTGGCGCACGCACGCTCACGGTCGGGTTCCCGGTCCACCTGTTCCGAAAGACATTCGACTTGCCCAAAGGCTCGCCTTCGGTCCTCGTCTGGGGCGGTTTGCGCGGTGGCATTTCGGTCGCACTGGCACTGTGGGTACCCTCGGGGCGCGAGCGCCTGATCATCCTCGCCATGACCTACTGCGTCGTCGTGTTTTCGATTTTCGCCCAGGGCCTCACTGTGCCCGCGCTCGTTCGCCGCGCGACGCGCAAATGAGCGCTGCCTCGAGATCGCTGCATCTGGAACTCTCCCGCTGCGGGGCTTGTGTTGGGCGCGGCGACAAAGCACATGATATTTGCCGGTCGGATCGACGCTGATCAAATCCGATGACGTCGCAGGCCAATGTGGGAGCAACTTTCTTTGGGAGCGGCTTCAGCCGCGATGCTTCGTACACCGTCCCCGCCCAACCCTCCCCTTGAAGGGGAGGGCTTAAAGCATCGTTGGCTGGCGCGCGGGATCCGGGAAGCGCGCATTTGTGGGAGCGGCTTCAGCCGCTCCCACAAGAACCATCATGTAACTCGATGTGTTCGCAGTCCAGCGCGCAACAGCGTACCGATGACGACAAACAGCACAGTCGCGCTCAAGGCGAGCGACCAGTGGATGCCGATGCTGGCGCCGACGAGACCGACGGTGATGCCGCTGAACATGCGCATGCCCGATGCGAACATGTTGAACACGCCGATCGCGCGACCGCGCATGTCGGCCGGCGCATCCAGCTGCACCAGCGTCTGCGCCATCGAGTTGAACGAGAGTTCGACGAAGCCGGCGACGAACAATAGCGCGAGCGCGAGCGGGTAGTGCGCAGTCATCGCGAACGTGCCCAATGCGACGCACCAGATCATCGCAAGAATGCAAGCGGTGCGTGGGTTCGGTTGCAGCAGGCTGCGACTTTCAAGAACGAAGCCTGCGGTCAACGCACCCGCCGCATCGGCACCGAGCAGCATGCTGTAGAAGAAGTCAGCGTTGCCTTGGCCGAGATCGTGCGCGAAGCCCGGCATCTGCGCCTGATAGGCATTCCCGACAAACAGCGAAACGGCGCCGGCGAGCAAGGTCATCGCCAGGATCACGCGATGCTGCGCGATTTCGAGCAGCGCCCTTCCGATATCGCCGAGCGTGCGCACGGCACGCGTCGCGACGACGGCACCTGCGGCGCGAAACTTCGGCCCGTACGGAGCAACCGCCAACCACAGGATGAAAGGCAGATAGAGCGATGCGTTGACAAGGATGCCGAGATTCGGGCCCAGCCACAGCAGCAGTACGCCACCGACGCCGGGCCCTGCCAGCATGCCGAGCTGCCGCGCCGTCGCATTCAGCCGCACCGCGCTCTGCAGATGCTCGCGACCGACGATGTCGTGCAACAGCAACTGTGAGGGCGGTCCCCACAGCACGCCGGCTGATCCATGAATCACCAACAGGACGCACGCGTGCCAGATCTGCAGTTTGCCGCTAATGAAGAGCAAGCCCCACGCGATCGACACGCCCATGAACATCACCATGCCGAGCTGGATCATCCGGCGCGGATCGCGGCGGTCGGCCATCGCACCCGAATACACCGAGAACAACAGGAACGGCAGCCAATGAGAAACCACCGCGAACCCACCCAGCGCGGGTGAGTGGAACTTGCCGAACATGACCCAGTAACTGATCACGTGTTCGATGTTGTCGGCCATCATCGCCAGCGCCGACAACAGAAAGTACGAACGAAAACCGGGGTGGCGCAACGCAGCGAAAGCGACCGGCGGTGCCGGCCTTGCGGGGGAAGCGTTCATTGAGCTCCTTGGATTTCCGGTCAAGTGAAAGCGCCTCGTGGCCCGATGCGGGCGGCACGACGACTCCGGCATGGCCGGAACAGGGGCGCGTTGGTTGACGTGAACGCTGACGACGACCGCACGACGTACGGTGTCGGACAATGATAGTGGAAGAGAGAGAATTCGCACCAGCGTCGACATCGCACGATGCCGCCGCTGATTTACGTGTGGACCAGTCAATGCGATCGAGCTTGACCGCTGGAGACCAACAGACTTGCGCAAGGTGGCCGCGAGCGGAGTGTGTCTCGCCCACGTACGTGTGCATACGGACGTCGGTTCCGTGGCACACGAAAAGGACGCCTCGAACGAGTCTTCAGTTCGACGGCGGATACAGGCGCATCGTCCGTTGCTGATGCAGGTGCAGTTGCGCCAACTTGCGCCAGCCGATCGGCTTGTAGCCACGTTTCCGGTTGGCTTCGCCTATCGCGAACAACGCACGTTGTTTGGAGAACACGATGCGATAGACATCCCGGATCGAGTACTTCGGATCCCAGGCGTGGACCGCCTCCGACCCCGCACCGTTGACTTCCATGATGGTGAATTCACCGCGCTGCAAGGCTTGCAAGCTGCTGTAGCGCACGTCGAAACGCCCGGCAAGGAACACGCCCATGTCCCGCGCAACCGCATCGACCATCGCCACCAAGGCAGAAGTGGCGAAGTCGGTGCCGTCCTCATAGTGGCCGCCAACGCGCGTGGATGCGACGGTTGAGAGGCGCACCGTTTCGCCATCGAAAGGAATTCGTTGCGGATCGTAGCGGCATTCGTGAAAGGGATTCTTCGTCGCGCGTCGCAAGCGCGGATCGCGATCAATCAGCGCAGACACCGTATCGATGCCATTGCCGATCACGCTGGGATAGTGGCGCAGAAGAATGCCGATCAAGTGGCCATGGGTCGCGTCCGGCTGGCGCATGTAGAACAAGCCAGCCTCGCCCGGGTCCGCCAGGTAGCGCTGAAGGAGGAACGTCTCACCGTGCGGAAAACGCTGCATGTAGTCGAGCAGATCGACTGCCGAGCCGAGCAATCTGACGCCGTAGCCACACCAGCCGAGGTCAGGCTTGGCAACGATCGGAAAAGCCAGCATCGCGTCATTCATGCGCTCGAGTACGACTTCTGGATCGAGCCCACGCTCATTCCGCACACCGATGAAATCCGCTGTCATGGAACGCGCCTTGGCGCCCATGGATGAAAAATACTCAAGCTTGCCGTCGCCGACCATTCCGCCGGACGTGATCTGTGGGTTGGCCGATGAAGGCAAGCTGATGCAGCGATAACGCATGCCGAGCCAGATCCATTGCGCCACCATCGGAATGAGATTCAGCCATTTGGGCAACTGCTCGAAGCGGCCGATGTTGGCGATGCGAGTGTTTTCGATGGCGAGTGGTGGCTCAACGAGCATCGATCACCTCGTAGTGGATCGGCTTGTAGGTGAAGTTGTTCGACTGTCCAGCCGAGCACGCCGTCAACCCGATGACCAGATCCATGCAGGCTTCGAACACAATGAAGTCGCCAGCTCGACTCAACGGTGGCTCGACCCGAAGCTGCCCTGTCTGTGCGTCGACCGGAACGTTCATGAAGATGTTGAACGCAGTCGGGATCGCATCGGGAGTGATCCCGTACGGCGCCAAGGCAACCGCCAGATTGCCGAAGCAACCGCGGTGTGGTTCGGCGTCGCCATAGAGAATCCGGAACATCTCGGCCGAACAAGGCGTCAGCAGGAAATCGTGGCGGCCAACGGTGTCCTCGACAATCTTGAGCAACACATTGCTGCGGTTCGAATAGAGGCTGTGACCTTTGCTCAGGTAGATGCAGCTGGCGTAGTCGAGACTGCGACCGGACGACAATACTTCGCCCACATCATCCCGGTTGTAGGCCAGCAAGTCGGCCACTTGTTCGCCCAATGGATCGATGACGCGCAATTGCTGTCCGCGCATGAGTTCAAAGGCGATGCCCGAGCGCGGCGCTATTTCACGAGGCATCGCGACACGTCCTGCTCCGGGTGGAAAAAGGACATCGCCAATTGGCATCGACCGTCCGGCCGCTGTATTGACGAGCCTCGCTGGTCACACCATGGGTCGCCAGCATCGGATTGCGTGAGCCGCTGTAGACCAGGTCACGCAAGCCGATGGCCTGGCGCAGCTTCTCGTAACGACCGTCCTCGCGCAGCACTTCAAATTGGCTATGCAGGTTGAATACCAGCGCGGCGCAACTGAAGCGTCTCGCAATCCGGCTTGCGCCCGGATGCAGTCCGACGACGTAGAACGCGCGGCCGCCAATGCTCATGCTGAAGTCGGGCGAGCGTGGATCCGAGCTGACGCTCGGATCCCACCTGTGATCGCGCATGTCGATTGCGTGAAATGCCGACAGACGTTGCCATAGCTTGTCTTCAAACTGCTTTTCGTCCAGACGCGGCGTTTTCTCGAACAGGATGGCCATACTCACGAACAGACTGTCGCTAGCGGATCGCGCCGCAAATTCTTGCAGCTGCCGAACGATTCGTTCGTCGTCGCCCCCTGTTCGCAGATCGGTCGCTACGACGACATGCAGGGACTGGTTTGCCACCGCGGCCTTTGCACCGACGCACGGGAATGAATTCTCCTGGATGCGCGACTTGAAGTCGACCACGGAGGCATGTTGGGGAAACGATTTCATCGAGCGGCCGGGCTGCAGACGTCGAACAATTGTGTGCTCGGGGCGGATGTACAGCGGATGAGTGCGTGGCCAGCCTGCCCGTGTCAATTCACCTGGATGATGGTATCCGGAAAAGTTGCATCGCTAACGCAATGGAGCTTCGCCAGCGTCGACCTGCGGCAAGGATCTGGAGATCCACCGTTCCGGCTCGGGTTATCCAACGCACTCGATTTGCGACAGGCTTGCGCGCCACGCTGCCGCCTGCGCATTGCGTCAACCCGAGGCGGATTCGGTTGACGCCGCAGGGGCCTTTCGAACTCTCCACGAATCGGCGACCACCCATCCGCTCGCGGTCAACGTCCATGAGGCAACCACCTCGCCCCACTGGAACGTGCTCACGTGACCTCCTGCAATGATCGGTATCCACACAAGCAGTGTGAATCCACCCATCTGCATGGTCGAGAGCAGCGCGGCGAGCCGGGCTTGCTTGCCGACAAGTATTGCGACACCCGCCAGCAGGTAGGTGACGCCGGTGAAATAGGCCCAGAACACGGGCCACAGCAGCCAAGCGGGCACGAGCGGTGCGGTCATCTGCAAATAGAAAAAATGCGAGAGCCCGAACGCGATCATGGCCAATGCGTACAGCGCGCGCGCGATGCGCAGGCCGTTGTCGCCAGTTGCGAATGTGAGCCGTTGCCTGTCCCAGTCCGTGGCGAACCATGCATACAGCACCCAGGCGCCCGCGATGATCACGGCGTTCTCGCCGCAGGTTTGATAGGAGCCTTCCTGCAGGGGCGCGAGGACAATGAAGCGCAACTTGAAGAGCAGCGTCAGTAGCAGGAAAACAACAAGCAGCACCCGCGCAGCGGTGGCAGCGGTGCGCTGCCACAGCAGTCCCGCGCCACATGATATGCAGAGCAACGCGTAGAGGTAGACCAGCGCTTCACGCGCAGGCAGACCCTTGGGCACCGGTTGCCACAGCTGCGTGAAATCGCCTTGGATCAGCCCGAGTATTCCGAGGCCTATCACGGTCGCCGCAAAGACCGCATGCCCCACGCTTGCGATACGCATCGACATTCCCCCATGTGAGCAGAGTGTTCCCGGCGATTCTAGGGAGCCTGTCGATCCAGCGTGTTGCGTACAAGGCGAATGCGAGAACGCCAGGGGACAGCAGGAACGACGACGTGAACGACTCGCTGCGCTCGAGCGCGGAATCCGGATGCTCGACGTCCAGTGCGTGGTCACCGTGACCAGCCACACCTCCGGATCGTCCAGCGCTGCGAGGTCATGCGCATGCAGGCGCAGCCAAGCATCGTGCAGCACGTCGTCGGCATCGGCCGGCGTGCCGATCAGGCGGTAGGACACACCGAACAGGCGCGACCAGTGTTGTTCGAACAAGGCGGACTCGGGATCTTGGGCGTTCTCCGTGGGACAGAGACCTGGGCACGCGGCAATGCGGAGTCGTGACGGCTGGCATCCGGATGCAATGACCTGGCGTCGCTTGCTCAGCGCATGCGGCGGAAGCATACGCTGGGCCAGCGGTCTTCACGCAGGCAGGACGGCCGCTTGTACCATTGTGCGGGGGCAGCGGTCGCCAGATACTTCCATACCTATCTATTGGCTGCCAGAAAATCCCTCGCGGCTGATCAGAAAGAGGCACTCTAGCCGCGTTCTTGTTTCAGCCTTGTTTTTCCCCACCACGACCGGAGGTTACGCGCATGAAGACCACGCTGGCACTTGCAGTCACCCTCACCCTCCTGGCCGGTTCAGCGGTTGCCGCTGCCGCGTCGGTCTCGGGCATTTACCGCGCCGACGGCAAGGACACCCAACTAGGCTTTGTGCGCGTCGCCAAAGGCAAGAGGCCCTACTCGGCCGATCCAGCCATACTTTTTGCGTTCACCGAAAAGGATGCGTCCGACGCCAAGGACCTCAGCTCCGATGCCGTTGTCTTCTCGCACAAGTACGGCAGCGCGATCACGATGAATATCTTCAAGAACAGCGACGGCGCCTACGAAGTTGAAGAGAGCGCCTTCCATCATTCCGGATCGGACAAGGCCGGTGGCAATGCGTCGGGGATACTGCAGCTGAAGGACGTCACCGTTGCGAACGGCAGCATCTCCGGCGAGGTGTACACCAAACCGGACACAGACATGTTCGGTGCAAAGGTCGACGTCGACCTGAAATTCAAGGCTGCGCTGCCGAAGTAACCGGTATCGTCCTGCACCGCGGAGGCGGGGAAGAACGCCGCTATCTTTTTCGAAAGGCGGCGGCGGACGCGCGGAACCGAATGACTGTCCGTTGGGGAAATTCGCGTGCGTTCGGAGTGCTCCAACACTAACCGGTGGTGATATTCGCGTTGCCCCCCCCGGCCGCGCTCAGTCATGCAACGAATCAATTCATTGACGGATCTATCCAGTGGCTGCAGAGGGTGTCCATTCCTGCGAAGCCAGGTCGCGCATTGCCGCAACTCCCTTGTTGCTTGAGTGTCCTCGCAAGGCTTCATGCCCCAGCCGCGTCCGGCTTCCACCAGCAGTAGTGGGTGTATTGTTTTTGCGTGCTCATGCTGTTTGCCGCCATCGTGTATGCGTTGATCGCACAGCAGCCAACGATGGCAAACGGGAAAGTAAAAGCAATGGTCAAGACGCGCATGCGCACTTGCATCCTTGCCCGTCATCTGAAAATCGAACGCCGCTCTCGTCGAGCAATCCCGTTTGACTCGATTCGCTGATCAATCGGACTGAAGCCCCCCAAACTGATCGGCGAAAATGCTGTCGTTGGCGACATAGCGAGCGACTGTCATGTCGCGATCGACCGGAAAAACTGTCCATCTGCGATCGCCTGCCGTAAGTACCTGATTGCCCACCATCACCAGGTCACTGCCCGAGGTATCGCGTTGTGTGCCTGTTGCGTCCGCGAGATCGAGCGTCGAGTAGGCATGCAAGGGAATCCCGCTCGCTCCGAGCTGTGCCACATTTTGCACAAGGGTTGAACCGGTGAGCTGGTTGTATGCGTTGCTGCCGAGGACCAGGTCTCGTGAGCCTGCGCGCTCCGCGAGACCGAACGGAACCTGGTGGGTAAAGGGATTCAACGCGACAAAGTTCAATCCGTTGCTGCCCGGCAATCCGAATCTCAAATCCCGACTTCCATCGGGACGATAGGCTGCCATCAGAACGCCAGCAGCGGTATACGTGGATTCGACATCGAGCGAATACCCTGCCACCACGAAGCCTCCATCGTGGCGCTGGATGATCCGCGTCAGCGCGTCTTCCTTGGTGGTGCCCAGGTCGAAGTACACCGAATCACTGATCAGTCCATCCTCAAGTCCTGTCTCCGGGTCGATGCTGTAGACGACGCCGTCCTTGTCCGGCGCAATTGCCCGCTCGACCTGACCCACAATTACAAGGTGATCGCTGGGCTCGCCTCGCGCGTACACGACGTCGTTCGCGACATCGAACCCGTTCGTTGCGTAGTCGACATTCTTGATCGCAAGCCCTGTCTGACCGGGGACATTTCCGAAGCCGGCAACGCGCTGCCCGGTCGTCGCATCCAGCTTCAGCACAAACATCGCGAAGTTCGATGCGCCGATTCCGGTATCAGCGCGACCGACCACGTACAGGTAGCCGGATTTGTAAATGATCCTCGTGGCCACGTCATCGAGATGGCCGGCGTCTCCCAGATCGAACGCGACCAGTACGCGACCGGGCGCGGTGCCTCCGGTGAAATCGCTGCACGGATTTCCGGCGGAATCGATGCAATTGATCAATACGTCCTGGTCAGACGCAGAGGGAAGAATCGTTGAGCCTGCAAAATACAGGCGTTCGTTCGCGCCCATGGCGACGTCCGCCAGTTCAAAGAAACTTGACGGTATGGTCAGCTTTCCGGTTCCGAAATAGGCGTTGTTCAAACTTCCATCGACATTCAACTTCGCGATCGCCAGTTCACCGGCAGAGTCGATGTTCAGTTGCGCGTTGTATCCCGCCAGCCAATAGCCTCCATCGAGCGATGGAAAGACGCGCAACGCGACATCCTTCTTGCCGAACGCATCATTGAAATCCACGGTGGTGTAGCCCGCCCCCATGAAGTCCGGATCCGGCAGTAGATCGCTTGTCAACGAGACGTCAGGAAGCGAAACCGATAGCGCGGTCCACGGCGGTGAAGTCGCCTCGACGTACTTCGGGCGAACAGTCATCAACGAGAACACCAGCAGCACGCCCATTCGAAGGGTCAAAACACCGACAGGTCGTTTGTTCATTTCGCGAGTCCTCGGAAGGTCCTTTACGAATGAAACACACAAGCGGCGACGAACCTGACACTCAACGGGCAAGCGGCAACTCAGGATGACATCCAGACCAAAGTGCTGCGGTTCCTGTCATGGCCACTGTCAGCAAGTCGTTTCGCCCTTGCTCAACATTGAGCGTGAGTATCGATCGCTCGTAAGGGCCTGGGAATTCATCCCATCTGCCTCGATGTCACCGACTCTGCTTCTGTCTACGTCCGCGCAGGAATCGAACGATTCCGCGTGCCAACCCGCCAACCAACAGCAAAGCAATCAGCGCAGCCAGGACAAGGTGTTGGTAGATCCACCCGACTGATGCGATGGCGATGTTGAGCCAGGGAGGGAGAAAGTCAAGCTCGGCGCCATGCACCCGATGCAGGAAAATCGCTCCGTCGAAGTCATTGGAAAGCGCGGTTTGCATACGCCCGGACGTTTCAAGGCGACTGAATCCGGGTTGCTCCCACACCGCCGGCGCTGTCTTCAGGTCAACGAAGAAATCAGAATTGGACAACCCAGCCAGCGCGTGTTCGACGCTGAAGCGCGCGTCATCCGGAAGCGGCTTTGCGGCCATGGCCGTCACCACGGCCAGACCTTCGGCAGCATCGACTTTCGAGGTATCCATGGCGGCGCCATCCAGCGCAAAAACGCCAATGGTGTAGAGCTGATCTCCCAGCGCTTGATGCAGGTGCTGACCCATTGAAGGTACCGCTTGGCCCAGCGAGTTGTAGTGGAGATGACTGTGATGCGCCCACAAGATCATCTTGCCCGAATCGCCCAGCAGCGCCAGTGCAAGTCTTGCGTTGAGCGCATCCCGCGATTGCTGATACACGGTCATGGACTTGTTCGCGGCCAACCATTCGCTGCAGTGCTGCAACCTGTAGCGCAACATCGTGGGGACGAGCTTGAGTGCGGCGACATGCATGGCCGGTCGGTGAGCACCGACCACTGTCGCCGCGGACTCATTGATCCAATGTTCGAGTTCCGACAACGCCTGCGGGTCCTTCTGGCTGTTCTTGCATTCGAGCGACGGACTCAGGCTGCTGGTCCATTCGCGAATCCTCTGCTCGCTGACACTCGGATCCAGCGCCCGCACCGCCGCGAGAAATGCGCGCAGGCTCTTTTCCGCGGACCCTCCGTAGGCCCGCGCCATGCCCGGCTGCAGATCGAAGCTGGTCAGGTAGATCGGCGTTGCACCCGATTGCGGTTTCAACGCTTCAGCAATCACCTCATCCATCGGGGCCGTCTGCCACAGACCGAACAGCGCCTCCCTCGTGTACAACTGCGCGGCCTCAGCTCCTGGATTGCCATTCGCATAGACATGTTCCTGGGCGGTCCATGCATCGATCAGTGAGCCTTCGAGCGCCAGTACGTCGAATCCCTTGCGTTCGTGCAGATAGCGTACAACCCGCCCACGGACCAGCGGCATTTCCTGAGTCACGTGGATTGATTCGCCCAACGCCACTGCGCTGCGCGATCCTGCGGCGGCATCAAGGAAGGCGTAATCGCCCTCTCGATACGGCTGACCGAGGTCGATGGGATCGACGTGCAATGGAGTTGCGCACGCCAGGCTGGGGACGGCCAAGCCGAGCCAACACGCAATCAAATCCCGCAGCAGTCGATTTGGCACGAGCATGAATGCTCCTGTGTTCAATTTCTATGGATGAAGGGCTGCATGACCCAGATGACGGCAATCACGCCCATCAATGCGACGCACGTAGTCGCGATTCCCAGTTTATGCGATCGCACCCAACCACCCAGGCCAAAACTGATGAGCGTCAGGACGATTCCCAGAATGAACAAGATTGTAAGAGGCTCCTGCTGCGCCTGGATCGCTGCGGGCAGATCGACAGATCGGGAAACGGCGGTCACCGCGAAGGTCGAACCCAAGGTGACAATCAGGAAACAGATGCTCGCGCAGACCGCGAGGAAGGCTGCCCAGCTGGCGATGCGATGTATGGCAGGAGCGGTCAGCAAGGTGCCGTAAAAAGCGAACGCGAAACCGGCAAGCACGGAACTGACGAATGCGAGCTGCTGATAGCTTGTCATGAAGCGCCACTTTCGCCTTGGGCCGAGCTCGGCAGCGGATCGTACAGCGGAGTTCCTCTTCACCGCCACGTTCGCAGAGTCTACGGTACCGAAGTGCCAAAGGCGGCAAAGGGTACGCAGGCGGCACACGCGATCGATCGCGGCCAGACCGAGTGATGGCGACGAAACGTGGATTTCCGCATCGCCTTCTCGCTCCCCGGCTCGAACGCTCGATCGAAGCGCCACGGTTGCACACAAACCCGATTCGGATGGCCCAATGACACGCGTACGTCGCACAAATCCGGTGGACACGGAGCTCCGCGGTGCGCGTGGCACTCAGAATGAGCAAACCGGGTTTACGGATTTTTGCGAGCAAGATTGCCTTCCATGTCTTGCCCGTCGCGTTGCACCTGAAGTCGCGAAGCCAGAGCTCGCTGTGCATGCGGCGGACGTACTGCGTGTCCACCCGACGCACGGCGAGGTGCGGTCACCCGTGCGCGGCACGCTCGCGATGTGCGAGGTTACGGCTGTCGGAGCAAAGCCAGGAGCCGGCTGCGAAGCAGAAGCAACTCGTAATGCATATCGCGAAAGCGACGCATCCGTGTCGTGGTTCCAGCAGGCGCACATTCCAACGGATGGATGGCCCGTGGCTTCGTCGCATCCAGTTGCTTCGTTTCGGCGAAGATCGATCGAACTCGAAAGCACGCGGTCAGTGCGGAAAGGCTGGCTGCCCCCTCCCCCATTGAATCAATCACTCCCAGCGTGCGACAGCTACCGGACAATGATTCCGCCGCACAAGGTTCGAAATGGCGCGAACTCCGGAGCGCTTCTCCAGCATCGCTTCGAGACGGAAACATTTTTGAACAAAATGGTCATCCACCACTCGCGAATTGAACCCAAAGCCGGACAGGACCTGGCCATGGGAGCACGTGGACCATAGGACGTGCGAAACATCATCGCGACCGAGACGGCATGCGACAATCGCCGCCTGTCGTGCACGGCCGTCAGCGAGGCCCCGCTTCGTGGCCACATCAACCGTCTTGCCTGACACCGTTTCAACCGACTCCTTTTCTGATTTGTGAGATCCATGCGAACTTTCGTACTGCGAGCGCGGGCGGCGCCCACAGACAGCCAGAAACTATTGGCTGCAGTGGGTGCGGAGGCGCATACGGAAATACTCGCGCATACGCTGATGAACGCGATCTTCGTGGCCCAGTCGCATCGTGCGGACGTGACGGTCTACCTGGTCCTAGAAAGCACCCACGACTTCTCGCGCACGATCCGATTCGACGCCAACGCCATGCATGAAATCGGCGGCTTCGACGAGCGCGCGCTGCTCGGCAAAATCGCGAAAGCGCTGGATGCTTCCAGAGGAATGGGCAAGGAAGAAGCGCGCCCGGTTGAATCCGGCGTAACGGTGCGGACCGTGAGCTTCGAGCGGCTGGTACAGGAACTATCCGAAGACCATCAACTGTTTGTGATGGACAGGAAAGGCACGCCGATTCGCGAGCAGGTGTTTGCAGGCAATCCCTGCTTCCTGCTCACCGATCACATCCCGATGCCGAAGAAGACCTTCCACAGCCTCGAACGCATGGGAACGACCGAGATTTCGCTGGGATCGAAGATGTTGTTCGCTTCGCAGTGCGTCGTCCTGATTCACCACGAACTGGATCAGCGGTAGCGCGAGAGCCATACTGGGTCAGCCCACTCTGCCTGTCTGGAGTCGTAGCCCGAAAAGAAAGCGCCGGCATGATCGCCGGCGCTTGAATGGCTCAACACGCCAAAACCCTCGTCTTACGCGGACTTCGCGCTCGCTTCGGAACCGGTCGAGATGTCGTCTGCGCCGTATTGCTTGAAGACGTCCTTAGCGGCGTCACGCTGCTTGGAATCTTCGGTGTGGACGGAAATCAGGATGTTTCCCTCGCGGATCTTGGCGTCGTAACGCTTCGCCTCGAACTCGGGAATTCCCATGCCCACCAGCGCTCCGATCACGCCACCCGCAGCCGTGCCAACCGCAGCACCGCCAAGCGCGGCCATGATCGGACCCGCAGCGATGAACGGACCCACGCCCGGGATCGCGAGTGCGCCAATACCCGCAAGCCAGCCCACGGCCGCACCGACGCCGAGACCTGCAACGCCACCCGCAGTTGCGCCTTCAGGCGCCTTGGTGTTGTGTTCGTGCGCGAAGTCCTTGGTCGTCCGCTTGTCGGGCAAAAGTGCGGAGATGGAATCGCTGGAAAATCCTGCAACCTTGAGTGCGCTGACGATGTTCTCGGCTTGGGCGACGGTCTTGGTGGTGCAATAAACGGAAGCTTTCATGCAAATCTCCTGAAATTGAAAATCAATGGATCGTGAAGCGACGGCTCAATGAGCAAAAGCTCAATTGGCCACGTCAAGCTCGTTGTCGACGCGCTTGACGCCAGCGACGGAGCCGACGATCGCCTCGACTTTTGCCTTTTCATCGGCACTCGCAACCGGGCCGCGCAGCGTGACAACGCCATCCGCAGCGACCAACTTCACGTTGTGCGCCTTCGTGGACAAGGTCTTGTCCTTGTAGATCGCGCTGCGAACGTCGGCCGCGAACTTCACGTCGGCCGAATTGTTCGGCTGATCCGTCGGCGTTGTCGTCGCGTGATCCGCGTCGCGCTTGTTGACACGCGTGTTGTCGGCAGCCGTCGTCGTCGGCGGATCCGCTGCCTGCGCACCGATTGCGAACGCCATCAGCACTGCGATACCAAACATTTTCTGTTGCGAACGTTTCATGAATTTTCCTCGTTGCACGGCCATTCCGCGTGGTGACGCATACTCGACATCGGGCCGTGTACGATTTGTGAACTGGAAAAATTCTGGAAACATTGCGTTCATGCGGCTGCACCAAGTGACGGCAACGCGTCGCTTCACGCCGGCGCTCCACCGCCGCTCCGGAGCCAGGTTCCAGGGAGCAGGATGTGAATCGGAATCACGCGGATCGCAGCGCATGCGGTAATGAAGGCCCGAGAAAAATTCAACGGCGTGCAAGCGCAGGAAATTCAAAGGGCATCTGGGACATATCCGACGACGTACCGGGCTGGTTCATTGGTTAGAATAGAAAAGGACCAGACCCTATTCCCGAAACATCACGAAGGAGAGCGCAGTGGCCATACCTTCAGAGCTTCGCAAACTTGCGTTTGCCGAAGTCCTCAATCGTTACGGCTTGGCGAAGGACGCGGATTGGAACCTGACGCAGGCTTACGAGGAAGTGGCGGCAGAGCTGCTGCAGCTGATCGAAATCGATCGTGCAAGCACGACATGGCCAGCGGGGACGGTGATGCCGCCGGGATAGAGTCAGGCAAGGCTTGATGACGATGCGGCGCCAGTTCGATGCTTGCCACGTCGCGCGCGCAACATGAGCGGAAGTATGCAAACGCCGTGGACGCAAAAGACGTCGCAGCCTCAATCAGCGTGCAAGGATGACCGCGGCGAATTGCCTGCGTCACGCCGCGCTTGCGATGGACGCCCGCACTTCAGTCCATCCGCGTGATGACGAGATGGGCGGAAACGGGACTGGTTCCGCCAGCGAGCGGTGAAATGGTCAGGGCAACCACACCGCCCAAAGGGTTGCGTATCGAGAGGATCGAATTGGCTTGGGTATTCTGGACGACGGCCAATCCGACGACTTGACTGCTGCCGGCCGAGCGCCCAGCCACGGTCGTCGGCAGCTCAACTCCGTTGAGCGTCATCACCAATTGCGCCGGCTCCGACACGCTGACCTGGAACATGACCTGATATGCACCGATCGACGGCAGGCTGAATTGACTCGGCGACACGCGGACAATGCTTCCTGACGATGGGCCATTTTGCGGGAACTGGACGTCGGTGCCGACGGCAACCGTTCCGGCGTTGTCCGGCGGCATCATCGCAAAGAAGTCCGCGAAGTCGCGGGTTCGGGAATTCAACGCGTATTGCGCCACCGGCGTTGTGCCGATCAGCTGACGCGCGGCGAGCGCCTGTTCATTCGGAACCGTCGTACCGACCTTGATCTCGAGCCAGTACTGCTGACCGTTGAAGATCTGGCCGAAATCGAGATCGCTCGTGAACAGTCCACCATTGCCCACGAGTAGCGCTTGCTGGATGGGCGTTCCGACCACGTTGCCCGCACTGGCCGCATCGTACAAGGTGAAGGTGAATTGATAGGTCTGCCCGCTGGGTAGCGTACCGCCGGCGCTCAGCTGGCCCTGATAGGTAAACGCCGTCGTCTGCGGCGCGGCTTGCAGATTCATCGCCGCTGCCAAGAGCAGCGCACAAGCGATCATCACGCGGTGTGTCAGGCGCTTCATGGTCAGCAGTCCTCGAAACCGTTGAAGAAAATTTCATCCACTTCCGTGGAACTTGCCGCAGCCCAGAACCCGGCGAAAACAGAATGCGTCGCGTTGTTCGAATAGCCGGGCGCCACTTGTCCAACGGTGCCGGACAAGTGAAAGCAACTGTTCGTCTGGGTTTGGCCACCCGCGCTGATCACATGGAAATCGATCGCGGGCGCTCCCGCGAGGGCCACCGAATCCGACCACGGAAGGGCATACAAGGCGACCAAGACGATCGCAGAGACCGCTTTGATGCCAATGCCCGCAATGGGACGACAGCCGGGTGACGCGGTTAGATTGCGCATTGCCGGAGTCTGCGCCCGCGAAGCTCATGCAACAACCATTGCTATATCCATGCATGCCCCTCGCGCCCGACAAATACCGCCCGGCGCACCCTGTGGTTCAGGCCGCGCGAACGGAAACCTCGCATACAGGTGCGCCATGCGAGACTCCTCAGCTCAGCGCTGAGCGCCCAACCGAGATGGGAGAACAACATGCAGATGATTCCGACCGGAGCATGGATCGTGGTAGCCGACGGCACCGGCGCGCGTCTTTTCCACAACATCGGCAAAGGTGCGAAGGTTTCGCTCAAGCAGGAAGAGTTGCTGGAACCCGAAGAGCGGATCGAGCATGGTCCTTCAGGCAATCGGCCGCCGGAATCGACCGAGCAGTCAACCCACGAGGCCACCTTTGCCAAGCAACTTGCAAGTCGCCTGAATGCCGCCGCGCTCAAACACGAATACACTGATCTCGTCCTGATGGCCGATCCGCATACGCTGGGTGAGCTGCGCCCGCAGCTGCACAACGAAACCACCCGGCGCATCATCAAGGAATTTGCGAAGACGTTTACCAACGCACCGTTGGAAGATATCGAAGCTGCGCTCAACCATTGACGGTCACCTCGGCGACAATCCACGCGGGGTAGTCACGCACTTCGATCGTGCCATCTTTGAGCGCGGTCTTGAATGCAGCCTCCGCAAAGCCACTACGGAATTTCCGACACTTGCGCAGATGAGTGTCGCGTTCGCAAGAATGAAATTTCGGGTCCTTTGAATGCGCATTGCCCGTGGAGCCCTCCGGCCGACCTGCGTCCAATTTTCAGACAAAGGAGACCGATGCAGCCGAGGCGAGCCTCCGCTCGCGCCCGAGATGATCGCTTCCAATGACGAGGATCACGTCAGCGACGTCTGACGCGCGTAGAAGAATTTTTTCGCGATCTCGGCTGCGACAACGTAGGCCAGCGTCAGCCCGATCATCGCCAGCATCAGCGGCGCCGGAAGGGGAATGAAGCCGAAGATGGAATCGAACGGCAGGTATGGAATGACCATGGTCACCGCGATCACGACCGATGTGCTGAGCAACAGCAACTTGCCGGGTCGGCTGCGCCAGAACGGACGCCGCGTGCGCACGACGAGGGCGATCACGAGTTCGGTAAGTAGCGATTCGATGAACCATCCGGTGCGGAACTCTTCGGGCGTGGCGTTGAACAGCCACAGCAGCGTGCCGAACGTCGCGAAGTCGAACACCGAGCTGACCAGACCGAACAGCACCATGTAGTCGCGGATGAAAACGGTATTCCAGCGGCGCGGCTTCTCCACCCATTCCGCATCGACGTTGTCGTTCGCGATCGTAGTGGCGGGGATGTCGGAGAGGAAATTGTTGAGCAGGATCTGCGAGGCAAGCAGCGGCAGGAACGGCAGGAAAATCGACGCCGCCGCCATGCTGAACATGTTTCCGAAGTTCGCGCTGATCGTGGTCAGAAGATACTTGAGGGTGTTGGCGAACGTCCTGCGCCCCTCGTCGATGCCTTCGCGCAGGATGCCGAGGTTCTTCTGCAGCAGCACGAAATCGGCGGCATCCTTGGCAACGTCCACCGCAGTGTCAACCGAGATGCCGACGTCCGCGCAATGCAGCGCCGGCGCATCGTTGATGCCATCGCCCATGTAGCCGACCACGTGCCCGGACTTCTGCAGCGCATGGATGATTCGCTCCTTCTGGTTCGGGTCGACCTCGGCAAAGACCGCGGTCGCCGCCGCAACCTGCAGCAGGGCTTCGTCGCTCATGTCGTTGAGTTCGCGCCCGGTCGTGAGGCGCGTGACCGGCAACCCGACCGCCTCGGCGACGTGGCGCGCGACCTTCTGGTTGTCGCCGGTGATGATCTTCAACTGCACGCCACGCTGGGCGAGGTCGAGGATGGTCTGCTTCACATCGAGTTTGGGTGGATCAAGGAAGAGCAGGAATCCGGCAAAGCACAGCTTGCATTCGTCCGCGCGCACATAGGCGCCATGGCGCATTTCGATGGTGCGCGAAGCGACACCGAGAACACGATAGCCCTGCCCGCTCCAATCGTCATAGCGCTTCTCGATCTGCGCACGCGCGGCAGCGTCCAGCTGCGCAGTGCTCGACGCGACCTGCACCGTCGTGCACATGGCAAGGATGTTGTCGAGCGCGCCCTTGGTGACGAGCGTGCGAACGCCGGCTGCGTCGGATGCGACGATCGACAGGCATTTGCGCACAAAGTCATAGGGGATCTCGTCGACTTTTTTTTCCACAGCCAGATCCAGGCCGGACGTCACCGCGCTCGCATTGACGGCATCATCGAGCGGATTGGAAAGTCCGGTCTGGAACTGCGCATTGATCGCAGCCAGTCGCAACACGGTCGGTGAGGCCTGCCCGAGGATGTCGAACGCGCCATCGAGTTCGACCACGCCTGCGGTCAGCGTGCCGGTCTTGTCGGTGCACAGCACGTCCATGCTGCCGAGATTCTCGATCGAATTGAGCCGGCGCACGATCACGCCGAGTTTGGCCATCCGTTTCGCGCCGTGCGACAGCGTTATGCTGATGATCGCCGGCAGCAGTTCCGGCGTGAGACCCACCGCGAGCGCGAGCGCGAACAGCAGGGAGGCGATCGGCGGCTTGTGCATGAAGATGTTGATCGTAAGCACGAACAGGACCATCAGCAGCATGATCCGCGTGAGCATGAAGCCGAATCGCGCGATGCCGCGTTCAAACTCGGTCAGGGGCGGACGCAACGCGAGCATGCCGGCAATCTTCCCGAATTCGGTCGCCTTGCCCGTCTGCACCAACAGCAGGCGCGCCGTACCGCTGCGCACGCTGGTGCCCATGAACACGCTGTTGCTGCGCTCGGCGAGACTCGCGTTGGCCGCGACTTCACCTGGCTTCTTCTCCACCGGAAACGTTTCGCCGGTGAGCACCGCCTGGTTGACGAAGAAGTCCTTCGCCTCCAGTACGATGCCGTCTGCGGGGATCAGACTGCCGGCTGAAAGCACCACGATGTCGCCGGGAACGACCTGCGTCGATTGCATCGTCTGCAACTGCCCGCCGCGCAGCACGACCGAATTGATCGTGACTTGCGAGCGCAACTTCTCGATTGCATTGCTCGCGATGTACTCCTGCACGAAGCCGAGGATCGTGCTGCCAAAAACGACGGCGAGCACCACGCCGGCATCGACCCATTCGCTGGCGATCAGCGAAACGATGGAGGCGAAGATCAAGATCAAGACCAGCGGGCTCTTGAACTGATTCGCGTACAGCCCGAGCGCACCCTGTCGCTTCAGCGCATCCAGCGCATTTGGGCCGTAGTGCCGGAGCCGCTGCGCCGCGTCGGCCTGCGTGAGTCCGTTCGCATCGGTGCGCAAAGCCGCCATCAGTTGTTCAGGCGGCAGGCTCCACTCGGCAAGAGAACTCTCCTGCGAGATGTGCGACGAAGCGGATGTCCTTCGGAAAGCAGCGGTGAACAGATTCACGGATATTCCTTGGTTCCCCAGGAAGCAAAAAGAAAAGCCGACGTTGCTGCGGAAACCAGGCGTGATTCATCGCCTGAAAATCGACAGCGCCGATTGTCCGACGATCGTCACGTTTTGCCGCTGTCTGCTGCTTTGCTTCTGCACGGATTGTGTGTCAATGGTCGAGGACCGTGGAAATTCCGGCCGCCCCGTTCTGCTGTCGGCCGACATCTTCTCCCCGCACCTGCGGCTTGAAGCCGATGTCACTTCTCCCCGGCATGCGGCGCGAGCGAACTGCCCGGCTTCCATTGCGGCGGCGCGTCGGCGTCGGCGACGGCCCCGACCAGAGCGTAGAAGAAACGGTTGAACGTGCCGGCGGCCGTCCAGTCCATCGGCTGGCTCAGATCGTCCTGCGGCCGGTGATATTGGACCTGGTACCAGTGGCGATAGCGTTGCTCCGCATTGCTGCCGGGGCGGTAACCGAAAACGAAACCCGTTGCGGGAATGCCCGCCTCGATGAACGGCCAGTGGTCCGAGCGATGCAGCAGCTGGCGCTCCGGCTCGGGGTCGAGTTGAACCGTGATGCCCATGCCCGACGCAACGTTGCGCACGGCATCTCCGAGTGTGCTGTCGTCGAGCGCGTGGACCGTCAGAAGATCGAGCGGAAAAAGTGGCCGGATCTGATCGAGGTTGATGTTGGCCGCGATCGAAGCGATCGGCAGCGTGGGATGCGCGACGAACCAATGACTGCCCAGCAAGCCTTTTTCCTCGCCCGTGAACGCTGCAAACAGCACGGGTCGGCGAAACCCTTTTGCATGCCGCCGATCGGCCAGCCGCTCCAGCAGCGCCACGTAGGCGGCATCGTCGAGCGCACCGTTGTAGATGTCGTCGCCCTGCACCGGTTCGCCGTGGCCGTAGCCGTCCAGATGGGCCGATATCACCAGCGTCTGGTTGCGCAGGGTGGCATCCGTTCCAGGCAGCATGCCGAGTACATTGGCCGAACTGATCACGCGATGCTGCACGTCGAAATGCGCACGAAAGTGTTCCGCCACGTCGAAGCGCGGCAACGGATTCCCCGCGAGGCCGGATTTGAGCAACAGCGTGGCGTCCTGGCCGGAACCTGCGAGGACGGACGCCAAAGCATCCGCATTGAGCGTGGCCAGCAGCAGGTGATCGCCGGCCGGTGCCGGCGCGCCGATGGGCGCAACCGAACGCGCGTACGCCATTGGCCAGCGCGTTGGCTCTTGCGTGTATCCCGCATCTGCAATATCGAGCAGGCCTGCAGCGCCCGCCTCTTGCACAGCCTTCAGGCGATCGCCGCGTCGCGTGAGGCCGCCGCGGTTCCAGCCGTAGCACACCACCAGCTTGCCTCGCGCGTCGCCCAAGGTACCGGGCGCACAGTAGCCGCCAAAGACCATCGCGGCATCGAGCGTGGTCGGCATGCCGGGCGACAATCGCGGAAAAATGTCATACAGAAGTCGCAACGAATGCTTGCCAACGGCAATCTGCGTGCCCTGTTTGGCGATCGTCCAATCGTCGAGCTTGAACGTCTGGAACCAGGTGCCGCCATCGCCCGCCGGCTCCAATCCCGCCGCAGCGAATCGCCTGGCAACGACGCTTGCCGCGCGATCGTAGCCAGCCGAACCGATGTCGCGTCCCTCCATGCCGTCGTTCGACAGCGCCTCGGTCGCCTGCCACCAGGCACGCGTGTCCGGATCGGAGACCTCGTGCAGACGCGAGGGAGGAACCCGGCCAGCAAGCGGAGACGCCGAGGCCATCAGGAAAAGGATGCCAAACAACACCGGGGTCGACTTCATGAGCTTCCTCCAGGAGGGGTGTCACGCCCCGGGCACGGGGCGATGGAAATTTGAAAGGGAATGTATAGTTCACCAAGCATGGTGGGTACAGTACCCGGCCACGAATCGCGGAGAGCAGTCATGGGTCTTGTTCAAGCAGTGGTGGGTTCGATTGGCGGTACGTTGGCCGACCAGTGGAAAGACTTCTATACGGTACCGGCCGGCTTGCCGGCGACGGCTGCGCTGTTCGCCGCGGTGCCACAGGGCACCAATGCCGGTCGCGGTTCGAATACGAAGGGTTCCTCGAACATCATCACCAATGGTTCGAAGATCGTCGTTCCCGAGGGTTACGGGCTGCTGCTGTTCCAGGATGGCAAGATCACCGGCTTCGCTGCCGAGGCTGGCGGTTACGAGTGGAAATCGGACGA
>JBDSXV010000053.1:0-53411 GCA_039926025.1 Dokdonella sp. | reverse complement strand
GCACATCATCGAGCGCCTGGATCGCGCGCGGCGATCCGGACTGACCGAGCCAGAACAGCGCCTGTTTCTTCACCTCGCGTGGGTAGTTTCCGCGCACCACCGCAATCAACGCGTCTTCCGCTTCGCCCTCCTTGAGCTGCGACAGCGCGAAGACCGCCTGTTCGCGCACATCGTCGGAACGTTCGCCGCCCAGTGCAGCCGTGATGTCGGTGGCGGCACGCTTGTCCTGCATCTGCGCCATCCAGAACAGCGCCTGGCTGCGTACGTGCGCCGCTGGATCGCTGCGCGAAATGACCTGGATTCGCGCGTAGGGATCGCCCGCATGCGACTGCGACAAGGCAAAGATCGCATGCTCACGCAAATCAGGATCCGCATCCGTCGTCGCGTAACGCTCGACGATGTCGGCACCGTCCGCTCCGCGCGCCTGACCGAGCCAGAACAAGGCCTGCTCGCGCGAATTGCGCGCGTGCGCCGGTTCGGCCAGCGTCGCGAGCGCGTGGGTCGCGCTTGCATCGGCGTGGTAGGCGATGGCGGCCAGCACCGAATCCTCATCCGGACGCGAACCGTGAGCTCCGCCGAGCCACGCCGACAACAGGTTCACGCTCTGCGCCGGTTCCGCGGTATCGATCCAGCGAATCGCCTCTGCGCTCTTGACCGGACACGACGCGGCGACTGCGCGAACGCGATCGACGTGTCCTTGCGCGACGCGCACGTACACCGCCAGCGTCGAATCGTGCAACGGATGCTGGTCGTTGCTGCCGAAGTTCCATTCCCGACCATCGAGGTCGCAACCCGCCTCCGTCCGCGACGTGCTTCGCCTTGCGAAGCAGCACGGCGAGCCTGCATCGGCGATCATCGGCACACGCCAGGCGACCCAGCCATCGGCTTGCTTCACCTGCGCCTGCAAATCGGAAGCGCCAAGCGCGTTCGCATCCATCGCGGACACGAGGATCGCACCGAGCACGAACATCTTCATCGCGAATGCGTTCATTTCACACTCCCGGGCTTGTCGAGTTCGTCCTGGATCGCATCGATCGCAGCGTCGTCGCCCATGATCGTGAGTGTGCGCAGCAAGGCCTTTTTCTCGTCGACCTTCTTCGCACTGCGATAGAGCGTGAGCACCGCACCGCTGTCGCCGGAGATCAGCAACCCCTTGAGCACGGCGTCGCGCAAGGCCGGCGTATTCGCCTGCGCATACAGCTTGACCAGCGCATCCTGGCCACCGCGATCGCCGGCGACGCCGAGCGCTTGCAACGCGGCAACGCGGATGTCTTCGGACTGCCGCGCATTGCCGGCAATGGCGGCGAGCGCATCGCTGCTGCCGGCAACGCCGAGCGCTTCGACGATCGCTCGCTGGTTGTCGGCATCCTTGGTCGTGTCGAACAATTGCCTGAGTTCGTCGGTTGCATCGAGCGCACCGAGTTTCTGGATCGCGTCGGCGCGCACTTCGGGGTCTGCCTCGCCGCGCGCGGCGGCGAGAATGAGATCCTTGCGATCAGCGACGAGATACGCTTCGATGATCTGGCGCTTCTCGTGGACATCCTTGCTCGACGCATAAATGTCGCGCAGCCGCTCGATTGCGCGGTCTTCGCCGCTGATACCGAGGATGCGGATCGCTTCCTCGCGCAATTCGGGATCGGCCGCGTTCCTGGTCGCACCGACAACGGTGTCGAGGCCTGCGCCCTCATCGAGCTGGCTCAGCACGAACAAGGCGCGTTTCTTGATCTTGATCGAATGCGGCCCCTGCAGCACTTTCTTCAGCAGCGGCAGCGCGCGTTCGGACGGCGCGCTCATGAGGCCTTCGATCGCGATCTCGGCGAGATCCTCGTCGTCGGCGCCGGCCGATGCGCGCGCCGATGCGCCTGTCGCCGCATTCTTCGCGGCAGCGGGCGATGAGGACTGCACGAGCGCTTCGGCGTCCTTGCTCCAGCGACTCTGCGGAAATTCTCGCCGCAGCTTGTCGAGCACGCCCTTCGCTTCGGCCGTGCGTTTGGCTTGCACCAGCGAATACGCTTCCCAATACAGGGCGGCGTCCGCGCTTTGCGGTTCCTTCTCGCGCAACAGGTGCTCGAGATCCGTGAAGCGCTTCAATGCGGTGGCCCAATCGGATTTCTTCAGCGCGGCCTGGCCTTGCCAGTAGAGCTCGTTCGAAGCCTTGCCGGCTGGCGCCATGTCGCTCTCGCTTGCCGCAATAGCGGTGTGCGCGCCGAGTGCGAACGTCGATGCGAGGACCAGCAGGCGGATCGTGTTTTTTTTCATGGGGGCTTTCTCCGGAATTATCAGGTGCGGCGTTCGCCGTTGCGATCCAGTCGCGCCTGCGTCGCGCGCACCTGGAACAGCAGATCGGTGGTGCGCAGGTAGTCGCGCAATCCTTCGTTGACTTGGATGGCCGCCGACGGCGCCTGGTTAGCCAGCGACATCAGTACGGGCTCGAGCTGGCGCAGGAATTCGGCGAGCTGCGTATTTCCGGCGCGTGTCGCCGCGCGCGCATACAGGCGATTCGCATCGACGAGGGACGCGGCGAGTTCGCGGTTGCCATCGAGCAGGTGCGCGCTGTCGCTGTTGCTCGCGGTCAGCAACACGCCTTCGGTCGCACGCAGGTGAGCAGAGACATAGGCATCGAGAACGCGCACCGCCGCATCGTCGGCACGCCGCTGCGCGATTTCGTCGGGCGCGGGCGCGCTCTGCCGTCCCGCATAAAAACCCAGACCAATGGCGAAGGCGACCACACAGGTCGCAGCCATCCACGCGAGTTGCGGCGGGTTTACCCATGCGCGCAGGCGGTCGCGCCATGACTCCCGTGGCGCGATCGGCGCGCGCTCGAACAGGCGCGGCTCGAGCTGCTGCCACAGGCGTGCGGCGAAGTCCGCGTCGGCGACGGGTGTCGGCAACGCATCGACGGCGTCGAGCGCGCGCAGCATCGTGGCCTGGCGCTCACGCAATGCCTCGGACGCAAACAGCGCATCCTCGATCTGCGTGATGCGCGCCGGGTCGAGACCGTCGCGGTAGTAGTGGAGGATCAGATCCTCGTCGCTGATCGGAATCATGGCATCACCCGAGTGGGTCGAGCGCAGCGCGCAACTTGCGCACCGCGCGGAAAATCGCCTGCTTGCAGGGCCCGATGTTCAATGACAGCGTCATCGAGATGTCCTCGAGCGACTGGCCTTCGTGGTGGCGCAGCACGAACGCGGTACGTTCGAGCGTGCTCATGCGCGCAAGCTCCGCTTCGATGTCGCGGCGGATCTCGGCGCTGCGCGCGGTGCGTTCCGGACCTGCCGCGACTTCGACGACCTCAGCAGTGCGCTCATCGTCGTCGTCGCCTTCAGGCAAGGCGATTCCGCCGCGGCCACGTCGACGCAGTTGCTCCAGTGCGGCATTGACACCGATCCGGTGCAGCCAGGTCGAGAATGCCGCGCGGCCATCGAAGTCGCGCAGATGCCGGTAGGCATTGAAGAACGCCTCTTGTACTGCATCTTCGGCGATCGCGCGGTCGCCGGTGACGCGCGCGCAAACGCGGAACAACGCGCCCGAATGCGCATCGACGAGACGTCGAAACGCGGCCGCATCACCCTCGCCTGCCTTGGCTATCCAGCGCGCTTCATCGTCGGTCATGACGCATAGGATGCGCGAAGATGGCGCTCGGTTAGCAAAGCGTCACGCCGAGTCTGCCGTCCCAGCCGATTTTTCCTTCTGGCGCCGTCGTATGGGTGTCGATGGTCGGCATTCATGCGCGCAATCCGATGATGTCGTCTGTACACGTGGCATCCACCAAGAGCGTGAACGAGCGACGGCAGGCAGCCACGCGTCGGCGTGCTGCCATCCCCGACCCCAACCCGCGACTAGCGCGCACTTCGGCGCACACTTCCAGGAGATAGACACCATGACGATCAACAAAACCGGATCGGCCAGCTGGCAAGGCGGCATCAAGGACGGCAAGGGCTCGATCTCGAGCGAGAGCGGTGCGTTGAAGGCGTATCCGTATGGCTTCGCCAGCCGCTTTGAAGGCCTGCCCGGAACCAACCCGGAAGAATTGCTGGGCGCGGCGCATGCGGGCTGTTTCACGATGGCGCTGTCGCTGATCCTCGGCGAAGCCAAGCTCGTCGCGGAGCAGATGGATACGACGGCGCGCGTGTCGCTGGAGAAACTTGACGACGGTTACGCCATCACGGCGGTGCATTTGACGCTCAAGGCCAAGGTACCGGGGGCAGACGATGCGACCTTCCAGGCCCTCGCGGCGAAGGCGAAGGCGGGCTGTCCCGTGTCCAAGCTGTTCAAGACCGAAATCACGCTGGAGGCGACGTTGGTGAGTTGACCTGTCGGCTGATCGGAGGCGACTCGCTCGATCATCGCCAGCGGGTTCCGCGCACCTGCGCGGCATCGGGCGCAGGTGCGTAGGCGTGTGTCGAGGCGACTTGTCGAACGCGCTTGCGGTACAGGGACCGGCTATGGTTCGCTCGCTTTCTATCCACGCGAGCAGTCCTGACCCATGCAGACGGATCGATCGATGAAGTACTGGCCTTACGTGGCGGGCGTTGTGCTCGTCGCGCTGCTGGCGTGGCTGTTTTATTTCGGGCCCGTTTCCGGCGATCGGCCTGCGCAATCTCCCGCGGCCGCGGTTGCGGACGTCACGAACTCGCACGCTGCTCTCAAACGCGCCGCTGAAAGTGCGCCAGCCACCAGCGTGGTGCCGCCGTCAGCGCACGCATCCAGCTACGAACACGCCGACAACCTGCTCGCGCTCGTGCAAGCGGCCGAAGGAAAAACCGATCGCGTGTCGCTGGAGCTGCGCGCGCGCGCCTTGCACGAGTGCCGCACGTTGGTCGCCACGCCGACTGAATTCGATGACCTGGATACGAAAGGGCCGGCAATTTACGGCGACGCGTTGCCGACTGTGAAGGCACTCGTGGCGACCTATCTCAAGCGATGTGGCGATCTGGCGCGGATGGGCAAGGCCGATCCTGCGCAAACGGCCGTCGCAATCGACGAAGCCGCCAAGGCCGGCAGTATCTGGGCCAAGGCGGTTCTTTTTCCGAAGGAAAGTGTCGCGATCCCGGGACTCACGGCGGATGCGAACTTCGGCAAGCTCCTCGCATCACGCGATCCTGCCGCACTCGGCGTCATCGCCGGGCAAATGGAGCATCAACGCACCGATTCGAAGTTTTCCGACCTCGCCGGCTCGCCGCTCGCCACCTACGCATGGCAACTGGCCAGCTGCGAGTTCGGACGCGACTGCACGTCCTCCGGGCAACTGATGCGTGACGCCTGCCTTTTCGATGGCCTGTGCGGAACCGCAGCGGATTTTCATGCACTGCTCAAGGATTCGGTCTTGAGCGCGGATGAACTGGAGCGTGTCGAGATCGTGGAGCGGTCGATTCTGGAGGCGATACGCACCGGCGTTCACTGAGGGAGATTCGCGCAACGGCAGGCTGGATGCTCATGCCGTACCCGCCATGCATTCGCCGCGGCATTCCCCGATAATCGCGATGGAAAGCTGGACAACGAAAACCCGCCTTTCAGCGGGTTTTTGGTCTTGCAGGCGCATCTTGAGTTTCGATGGAACGGGTTCTTGGTGCGGCACCCGGCATCCAACAGCCGGCAGAAGAACCATGTCTGACGCCAATGCTGTAACCCGTGTGGTTTCGCCTACCGTCAAAGTTACCGCCATCCGGCACGAACTGCCCACACAAATCGCTCCATTATTCTCTCTGTCATTCCTTCATCGCCTGCCGCCGCGCCGTGAACCGGTCATGGTCCCCTTGCAGGCGAGTTGCGCGATCCCGGAGCTTCTGCTGCATGGCTCGCGCCGTGATCACGTGCCCGATTACTTCCGCGCGCTAGCTACCGACCCTGACCCTCTGATTCGTTATCCCGGAGGTCAGTTCAGCGACGGCGCTCTCGGCGGGGAAAATGCTAACGGGATTGCTTTGTTAAGCGCGGCAGGCTGCGGTGCAGGCCATGTTGCATGCGGACCCGGTCTTTCGTTACGGATTCGATCACAATCAGGAATAACGCGCAGTCACAGTTTAGTGGATTCGGAGAGGGCGGAGCCGCCGCACATTCCGGGGATACGGCGATCATCATTGGTCGGCAACGTCACGCTTTCCGGCAGTTCCCGCCTAAAAGCCGTGTCATTGGCCCGAATGCTGCGGCGCACACGTTCGCGGGGACGGCTGCACAATATGATGTTCTTTTGCGTTAGGGGTGTCGTCGTGTAAAGTCCGCTCGGCGGCGAACCGGCGTTCAGCCGGCCGCCAGAACAATGACGTCGATGGCTTTTCGCGTTTAGGAGCAATGACGTTGGCCCTTCCAAGTAGCCAAGATGCCAAGCCGAGATTCTCGATTCCGGAGCCTCAAGCGCGCATCTTCACGTACCTTTGTCAGCTTGATTTTCCGGCGCTCACGGAACTGTTAACCAGCCTTTCGAGCGTTCGCGCGACGGTGTTCCCGGTATCGCATATCGGCGCGATTGCAACGAAATTCGCAGACTCCGAGCATTCGTCAGAGGAAATTGCGAGGGCGATCCTTTCACTGCACGGTACTCGCCAAGGCTTCGCCACCATGACGGATGCCGACTTTGTCGACACCGCCGTTCGAAGTATCAAAGCTAAAGGAGCTCGACGAGGAGCGGAATCTAAACTTCGCTCGCTATTCATCAATTTACTCGGACTCAAGGCACTTCGCGTATCCGTCAAAGCCACTCGCCTTGTGCTTGATTCCGAGCGTCACATGCACGACGCCTCCCTTTGCACCGACCTGAGGCCGGTATTTGATACGGTCGGTTCCGCGATCGATGGATACGTCATTATGCACACCCTCAAAATCGACTACGTCGAGGCGGGAGAGGATCGCGAACTGCACATGTACGTGGATGAGGATGATCTCACCGCACTGGAGGAGGCCGTGGTGCGAGCACGCAGAAAATCTGCTGTGCTGCGCGCGAACGCACTCACCACAAAAACGGAAATTATCGGCGGTAACTGATGAGCTACAGTGAGTATTCCAGTTGGGTTGCGACGACGCCTGCTCGGCAGTATCAAGATTTCGCAGCGTCTTGGGCCGTCGAAGCAAAGTCCGACTCGAAGCCATTGACGGCAGAAAAATTCCCGTCGCAGCCTCTCAATGGTTGGTCGGACACCTGGGTCGCCATCCATAGGTCTAGACTTTCTACTCGCAGCGTCGAAATCGCCGCGCGCACCGAGGATGCTCGCCTGTGGGTGGAACTCGCCGAGCTCGCAGGTAAGTGGCGCGAGGAAACCATGTTCGCTTCATCACTCACTAAAACGGTGCTCAACGAATCGTACCAGCGAATTATCGGGCACGGTGAACGGGCTCTACCCTTCATTCTCAACGATCTTCGTGAGAGCGGTGGACTGTGGTTTCCAGCGTTGCAAGCGATCACAGGCGCGGATCCGGTCCCTGTCAATGACAGGGGCGACATTCCCGCGATGACAGCGGCCTGGCTAACATGGGCTGAGGAGCAAACTCTCCCTGTCCTATGACCCCGAGTGAGCACATTTTTAGAGCGTTCCCTAGCGCAGATCGGCGGCTTGAAGTTCTCAGCCCCATAGATAACAACTACAACTGTATTGCGTGGGCGGCAGGTATAACGAATCAATTCTGGTGGCCGGGGGGCCGTTTGTACTGGCCTGACCCCGCCGAAACGCGTTGCACCGTTGACGTTTTCAAAAATGTATTTCGCGCTCGTTTCGGTTACGAAGAGTGCCCGGATGCCTCCTTGGAAAATGGATTTGAAAAGGTAGCGATCTATGAACAAGCCGGTGAAGTGACGCATATGGCTCGACAGTCAACTGACGGTTGGTGGCTTAGTAAGCTGGGACCGGCTTGGGATGTGAAACATGTGCGACCCGAATGTCTCACGAGTAACGACTACGGTGCGCCCATCGCGTATATGCGCCGCCAAATCGGCACACCCGCTGCGCCGCCGGTGCCGACCGATGATGGGTGACGCTCCGGCTCCAAGGCCCAACCCCGGCTGGTTAGGCGCGATTGGCTTTGCCTACAGCAGCTCTTCGAACGCCACATTTGCGCCGAAGACATTCTGATTTGTCAAACTGCCCAGATCCGGTAGCGACGGCACCATGAGTGCCCGCCAGAATCGCCGCGCCGTCTGATGAGGCCGCGGCTATATCGCCCTCCCGAACTACGCCACGACATTGCTACGCACGGCCTCAGCTTTGCCCCCTGATTCGTTGATTTTCATTCAATTTCCGCGCGCGATAATTGCCATCAGTTCCGCGTCGGACAAATCCCGCACGTCGAGGTCTTCATTCCTCACGCTGGCTACGACGTTTGTCGCTGCCAACCGTGGCGCGTAGTAGGGCGCGGCAGCCTTCGCGGCGTCTACCCTCTCGCCAAACTCCGGCGTGTGCCCGTCGATTTCCTCGCCACGCGCAACGCGTAGCAGGAATTCATGCGGAAGTTCACCAGCCTTTGCGGCTTCCTCTCGCGCGCGCTTAGTCATCTTGTTGAAGGAACCGGCTTTGCGTCCGGCTCCTTCGCGTCTGCCGCCCTGCATATCCAACGCGCTCCAGCTTGGTAGATATATATAAAGGTAGACGGATTCCGTGCCCGTTGATTAGCGAGAAAACGTCACTTTAGGTACGGATTCCGTATCCATTAGTAGCCCTTTCGACGGTTGCGACGACGGATTCCGTATCCGTCTGCGACGGATTTCGCACTGGCCTTTTTTTCTTTCGCTCAAATCGCGCGCGCTCGATGCGCCAATTTCCAGATGCCATCCGAGTTGGCGCGCAGTCCAGCTTTCCGCCGCACTCGTCTATCGCATGCCAGGTAAGCGCGTAAAGACTAGGGCCGTGCAAGCCGCCTTGCTTGGTCAGTTCAATCAGCCCGTAGTGGCGCAGCTCCCGCAACGCCTCCGCGTTTGCGCCGGAAGGTTTCATTCCAAGCCGTCGCAGCACATTTTCCGACGCACTTAGGTCTCCGTTGTTTCTTCCGTTGTATTGTCGGGTCAGTGTAAGCAACAACTTGATCGCAGTTCCCCCGCATTGATGCCAGTTCCGCGAGTCCTGCACTGCATGCGGGATTGAACTAAAGGTGCCGCTCTCCCTGCGACCCTTCGCCTTGTCGCGGGCGCGCCGTTTCACGCCTACTGCCCCAGCGGGCCGGCTTCGCAATGCGATTGATGGCGCGCGGTCGATGCTTCCCGGCGCATTGCGCGTTCAATCCAGAAACCACCGCCATTCCTCGACCATCCGCGCAGGATCAATTCTGCGGGTGAAAGGCATCTGCGGCTTGTCCGCGTGTCGTAGGCGCCTGCCCGGTGTCGATCGAACGTTGACGTTGAATTGAAGTAGTCGCCGCATCCTGCGCACTGACAGCGATTGCCTGTCAGCTTGGGGACGACAATTGTCGTGCTACCACCTGCGGTAGAATTCTGGCTGCGATGATTATGCTTTCCCGCCTCGATACGTTGCCGCGTATCGGGGCCGCATCGTTTCTGCGATGCATTCATGGCGCGCCTCCGACTGTTGCACCGGCAACGCTTTCGCACAGCTCTCGAATGTCGCTTGCACGCCAAAACGTGGCGCGACCGTGCTTTACAGGCTTCGGATAACGTCCATCCTTTACACCAGCCCACCATGTGGACGCCGCGACGGGGAATATTGGTTGAATGTCGTCCTTCGCGCTGCCAACAATCTGCTTAAGACGAAGGAACCCAGTTTCTGGAATGCGTGTAACCATGCGCAATAACTCCGGCATGGCTCGCTGGCATATCTTTGGAATGCATCAAGCGAGCCCGTGGCAACAATGCGGACAAATGTCCGCGCCGTCGCTTCGTCGCTTGAGTATGTTTTCAGCCCGTTGGAATTGGCCTCTCGCAGTTCACTTGCGTCAAAAAGACGTGTAAACGCGGAATTGCCGGGACCGAATCAACTTGTTTCCGTTGCGTGCGCTTGGCCTGCTGGCTGCGCTCAGGATGCGAATCTACGCGCCGTCCTCTAGGACTGCAACTCCTTCGCTGTCCGCTCGCATCTAGCCGGACAATGAAGTTCAACTACGCCGTGCGCTTGATCAGCACGACTTTCGCGCCAGTCCGCAGCCCGTCCAGATAGTCGGCCCATGCGCGCATCATGCGGGTGCGCTCATCTAGATACTGCGCGCGGTTGTACGCGGCTCGGACTTTATTGCGTTCGGCATGCGCTAGCTGGCGCTCGATCACGTCCGGTGCCCATCCCATTTCGTTCAAGCGTGTCGATGCCATCGCACGGAAGCCGTGTCCGGTCATGGTGTCTTTGTCGAAACCCATGTAGCGCAGCGCGGCGTTGACGGTGTTTTCGCTCATCGTGCGGGCTTTGCCGCGATAGCTTGGGAACACGTGCTGCCCATGTCCGGTCAGGGCATGCAGTTCGCGCAGGATCGCGACGGCTTGCGGGGCCAGCGGCACAATGTGTTCCTCGCGCATCTTCATTCGCACGGCAGGGATGCGCCATTGCGCGCCGTCCAGATCAATTTCCGCCCACTCGGCTTTGCGCAGTTCGCCGGGGCGCACGAATGCCAACGGTGCCAGCCGCAGCGCGTACTTCGTAACTGGCGAGCCTTGGTAGGCGTCCAGCGCGCGCAACAGTTCGCCCATCTTGGCGGGGTCGGTAATCGCTGCACGTGAGGTGCTCACCATGGGAGCCAGTGCGCCGCGCAGGTCCGTGGTCGGGTCGCGCTTCGCACGTCCGGTGGCGATGGCATAGCGGAACACTTGCCCGCATCGCTGTTTTGTCCGGTGTGCGGTTTCGTGCGCTCCGCGTTCCTCGATTCGGCGCAGCAGCTTCAACAGCTCCGGCGCTTCAATCTCGCCAATGGGTCGGCTGCCGATCCACGGATTGACCTGCTCGTCGAACGTCCATTGCGCCTTTTCCAGCGTTGCGGGTGCCATGCGCGGCTTTTGCAGCGCCAGCCATTCCGCCGCGAGCACGGCAAAACTATTGGCCGCCCGTTCCTCTCCGGCGACTTTTGCCGCCTTACGTTGTTCGCCAGGATCGACGCCAGCGGCTAGCAGTTTGCGGGCCGCGTCGCGCTTGTCGCGTGCGTCCTTCAGCCCGGTGTCGGGATAGGTGCCCATGCTCAGGGTCTTGCGCTTGCCAGCGAACCGATAGTCGAACCGCCACCAGCGGGAAGCGTTCGGGTTCAGCAGCAAGTACAGGCCGCCGCCGTCGGCAAGCTTGACCGGCTTTTCGCTTGGCTTGGTCTTGCTGATTTTGCTATCGGATAGCGGCTTGGCAGTGCGCGACATGGCGGTAACCCTTTTGGCGGTAGGGCCTGTTACCGCCAAGACTACCGCCTGTTACCGTCGGATTACAATGGACGCACCCGGACGTTATCGGGCACGAAAAAGGCCGGAACCGTTGCTGCTGCTAGGTTTTCCGGCCTTCTTCGGACTGTATTGGATGGTCAAATGGTGCCGGCACCCGGATTCGAACTGGGGACCTACCGCTTACAAGGCGGTTGCTCTACCAACTGAGCTATGCCGGCATGGGGCGCGCATTCTATAGCAAGCGGGACACGCCTGGCGGCTACTGGAAGCAGTCGATCGCTTCCTCGCGGGCATCGTGCGGGACCGGCACGCGGCCGTGCCAGTCGAGCGGCTGGCCGTCGACGAGCGCGAAATCGAGCCAGTAGGCGGGCAGGTCTTCGGTGCGTGTGTTCACCTGCGGCGCAAACCCGAGCGCGACAATTTCGGCCCGGCGACGATCGGCGTTGCCCTGGTCGCGGAACAGGCCGAGCGAAATCGTGTTCTGCTGATCGCCCGCCGTAACGACGTAGTAATCGCGCACGCCTTTGGCCGACAGCGCGCGCGCCGCGCCCAGAGCCAGTTCGCGCGAGGCCGCTGCGGGCAGGTAGACCCAATAGCCGCGCGTCTGAGTCGCATGGGTTTCGCGGATGCGGATTCGCTTGGTCAATGGCGTCAGCGCATTCATCGCAGCGCGCGTATCGGCCTGAGTCGGGAACGGACCGATCGCGCGACACCGGTCGTTCGCCAGATCCGCGCGACTCTCTGGCGCGCTCGCCAGTTCCGCATTCGCCGCCTCGCCGCCGGTTTCGCGTTCGGCCAGCAGGGCAAGCCTTGGCACGCCCGGATCGGTCGCTGGCAGCACGGTCGATTGCGGTCGATGCGCGAACGCGAGCCAGCAGGCGCCACCGATATTGAGCGCGAGCAGGAGCATGAAGAGGGCACGAACGAACATGGCGGACGAGGATGAGGTTTTCGGTGATGCCGGTGGGGCATTCTAGCGGTCTTGCGCGAACGCTTCCGCCCACAGCGCAAGTCCGCGCAGGACCAGGTCGTGCGCGCGCTCAACCGGTGCGATCAGCGCCTCGATCTCGTCGCCACCGCCGCCGCTCAGGATCAAGGCGGGAGGTGCGCCCAGGCGCTGCGCGAGCGTCGTGCGGAAACGGTCGATCGCACCGGCGGCGGCGTAGAGAGAACCGGTAACGACGGCGTCGGCGGTGGACCGAGGCAGGTCGCGGCAGTGGCCGTCGGCGACGTTTACGCGCGCCGTGCCAGCAAGCACCGCGGAGCGCATCAGGCGCGGGCTCGCGACGATCAGTCCACCGAGGTGCGTGCCGTCGGCATCGAGCGCGTCGACAGTCAGGGCGGTGCCGGCACCGACCAGGATCTGTGCGCGTGCGTGCTGCGCATGCGCGGCGGCGAGCGCGAGGAAACGGTCAATGCCCAGGCGCGAGGGCTCGGCATACGCGTTGCGCACGCCGAGCGCCATGGCCGGACTGCGCACGAACTGCGCGTGCAGGCCGAAGCGCTCGTGCAGGAAGGCATCGAGCTCCTCTTCGCGCTCCGGCGCCACTACGCTGGCGACGAAGATCGCGCCGACACGCGCGAACTCGGCCCATTCGGTGCGCAAATCCACGACGAGTGGCTTGCCGATGTGGGCGAACACGCCGCCCGGCTGCATGCGCCCCGCCTTGAGTGCGGCCCACTTCAGGCGCGTGTTGCCGAGGTCGATCAATAAATTCACGCAGTTCCCCTGATGCTGACTTCACCACTGTCGACGGCACGTTCGCCATCCGCAAAGGCGACGCGCAAGGCACCACGCACATCCACGCCGCGCACGACGCCCTCGCTGCGACCGTCGCTGCGCAACACGCTGACACGGCGATCGCGCAACAGGTCGTATCGCGCGTAGTCGTCCGCAAATCCCGCAAACCCCTCGAGCGCAAAACGATCGAGCGCTGCGACGAGCCGCGTCAACACCTGGGCAACGATTGCATTGCGCGATGGCGCTGCGCCGTCGGCGAGCGTCGCCAGGTCGATCCACGGCTGATCGATCGCGGCGGCCGTGCGCGCACCAAGACGGTTATTGATGCCGATGCCGATCACCGCGTGGCAGGGCCCGAGCGCATCACCGCCCAGTTCAACCAGGATGCCGGCGAGCTTGGCCCCGCGCGCGACGAGGTCGTTCGGCCACTTCAGGCCAACGTCAGGAATGCCGATGTCTTCCAGCGCCTGCACCACCGCGATACCGACGACGAGGCTGAGGCCCGCCAGCGACGCCATGCCGCCGTCGAAGCGCTGCAGCAGGGACAGCGCGATACCACCGCCTAGCGGCGTCTGCCAGGCACGACCGCGGCGACCGCGGCCCTGGCTCTGGATCTCGGCCAGGCAGGCGATCGCTTCGCGCGGGTCGGCGGCGGCTCGACGCAGCAACTCGCTGCTGGTCGAATCGAGCTGCCAATGTACGGCGACCTCGCCGAGGCGCACGCGCGCTTGCGGCCCGAGCAAGTGCGCAATCCGTGTCGCATCCAGCAGGTCAACCGGTGCGTCGAGGCGATAACCGCTGCCGGGCGGCGCCGAAACGTCGAGACCCAGTTCGCGTAGCCGTTCGATCTGCTTCCAGACTGCGGCACGCGTTACGCCGAGCCTGGTCGCCAACACGCTGCCTGAATGCGCCTGCCCGCCTGCCAGTTCGCCGATCAATGCGGCCAGCCCGGGGTCGCGTCGTCCTGCACCTGGCGGCATGAGCGATTTCTTCGGATCTGGGGCAGTCGCCACGGCGCAGTTAAAAATGTCGGGGTCAGCGCTGGAGTGTAGCGGCGACGCCAGCCGGCATTCGTTGCGGTAAGCAACCTTTCGTGCCGGCCGTGCATCTGAACAGGGGTACGCTGCCTCGACAGCGCGCTGTCCGAACTGTCCGCGAGTGTCCGGCGGACACCTTGTGTGACGTCTATGGCGTTGACTGGCGCGGTCCAGACGCCTCGGATCAACGATGGCATGGACCGTGCTAGAACCCGGGCGACCGGCTGGAGTCGGGAAATGGAACGTGCGAGCATTGCAGCTTCCCTGGGGCTCGCTGCCGGGAAAACCCTCATGAAGATATTCGCCATCGCCCTTGCGATCCTCGTGATCGCCACGTCAACGTCCGGCGCGTTCGCGCAAAGCGCACCTGTGCGCGGCGTGGGCCTGCTCGCGTTGAATGCGAGCGACGCGCGCAGCAGCGCGGGCGGTCCATCGGGAGCGCGCACGACCTTGATCGAAGTGCCGGATGGCGGAGGCGGAGGCCTCGTGGGCGTGCGCGCGACGCGCGGCAGTGGCGACGGCGGCCGTTTTGCGCGCGACACAGACGCTCCCGTAGCACCGGACGCCTTGCCCGCGAAAGCCTCGATCGCACCCGGCGACCCCACCGCACCGACGACGATGGCACCCAAGCGCACGAACTACCGCTGGCAGGCTCTGGTCCCCGGCGCGATCAAGTGACGCGGGATTGCGCCGCATGTCCTGCCGTACGCGTGCAACCGACCTCGCCTGACGCGTTGGCAGTGCCTCGCGTCCCATAGCGCTGATGTCGAACTGGCTCGACCGCTTGCGCACGCGGCTGTCGGCACGCACGCCCATTGGCGATGCCGAGTGGCATGCGCTGCTTGCAAGCTCCGTCTTTTTCGATGGCCTGACCGCGCTCGAACGCAGCGACTTGCGAGCACTCACCGAACGATTCCTCGCTCGCAAAAAGTTCAGCGGCGCCGGCGGCCACGTGCTGGACGACGATCAATGCCTCGCCATTGCAGCGCTCGCCTGCGTGCCGGTCTTGCGCCTGGGTTTTGACGGGCTCGCCGGCTGGCGCGACGTGATCGTCTACCCCGGCGAATTCCGCGTGAAGCGCGAGCACCACGACGAGCCCAGCGGCGTGGTGACCACAGGCGAAGACGACCTCATCGGCGAGGCCTGGGAACGCGGTCCGGTGATCCTGTCGTGGGCGGATGTCGCGACCGATCTGGCGCATCCCTTTGATGGCTTCAACGTTGTCGTGCATGAAATCGCGCACAAGCTCGACATGCGCGACGGCGCCATGAACGGCATGCCGCTGCTGCCCGCGTCGCTCGCGCGGCGCGAATGGATAGAGACGATGCAGGCGGCGTACGACGCGCTCGTGCGCACGGTTGAACGCGGCCGCGAGAGCCTGATCGATCCGTACGCGGCCGAAAGCGCCGACGAATTCTTCGCTGTCACAAGCGAGCTGCACTTTTCCGACCCAGCCACGCTGCAACGTGCCGCGCCCGCCGTGGCTGCGTTGCTCGGGCGCTATTACGGGTGGCATGCGGTTGCGGTGACGGCTGCAGGCCGGTAGCCTCGCCGGTTCCCTTTCGGCCGCCGCGCTTTGCGCGCTGTCACGCACCTGCCCCCGCCATGCCCCTGACTCTTGTCGTTCGCGCGTTCGCGCTGCTCTTCTTCGCCGCACCATTACCCCTGCTCGCATGCAGCGGCCAGCTGCACATCGAATTGGAGCACGCGGGCGTCTATGCCCTTGATCATGCTGCCATCGCAACGGGGCAACCGACGCTCGCCGACTGCGCTGCGGCCGATCTGACGCTGACCCAGGGTGGCAACGACGTACCGATCCGCGTCGTCGCGCGTGGCGAGCGCTTCGTCGACGGAGACCATATCGAGTGGATTGGCCAGCCCCTGCATGGTCCGGAGAGCTGGTACGACGCGTTCAGCGTGAACAACGTCTACCTCCTCGGCAGTGCGCCGGGCGCGCATGCGCGCCTGCGAGATATCGGCGCGACTGAGCACGGCCACGCAGCCTTGCAGCGCGTCCTGCATGTCGAGCAGGAAAACCTCATGATCCGGCTTGACCAGACGCAGCAGAAACCGGGCGAAGAGCCGGATGTGTGGCAGTGGGCGAAGCTGACCCAGGTGGATCCAAAGCCGTTCGAGACGCACTTCGACCTGCCCGATCTCGACACGCATGCGGCGAGCATGAAACTGAGCCTCGCGTTTCGCGGCTTGTCCGACATCAATCCCCCGCTGAAGGAAAAGGATCGCCGGCCGGACGATCACTTCGTCGAAGTCGAGGTCAATGGCCATGCGCTTGCGCCGATTTCCTGGAACGGTCGCGACGAAATGCAGCGCGAACTGGAGATTGCAACCGCTTCGCTCAAGGCGCGCGACAACGTGCTCAGCCTGCGCGTGCCCAAGCGCGCGCTGCCATGGATGCCGACAATGACGGCGGTGGACGTCGTGATGTTCAACTGGATGGAAGCGCGCTATCCGATCGGCGGCGATCTCGACGCGGGTGCGCAACCGTTCTCCGTGCGCGACGACGCGACGCAGGCGCTGCAACTGGACTATCGCGGCGAGGGCGTGCCGATGCTCTACGGCAGCGACGGCCTGCGTCGGCTTGGGCAGCGCATCGGCGCGGGACGCTACGCGTTCGCGCCGACAACTGCCGGCACCGAGTTGTTTCCTGCCATCGAGGGCAAGTTCGCGCGGCCGCTGGCGCTGCGCGCCGTGGCCGAGCGCGATTGGCGCGATGCGACGGATGGATACGACTACCTGATCGTGGCACATCCAAAATTGATCGCTGCGATTCGCCCGCTTGCCGCCTTCCACGAGCAGCGCGGGTTGAAAGTGGCCGTGCTTGATGTCAATGCGGTCTACGACCAGTTCAATCACGGCATCACGCATCCGCAGGCGATCCGCAACCTGATCGAGACCGCGCAGCGCCAATGGACGCGCAAGCCACGTTTCCTTTTGCTGGTCGGGGACGCGAGTTTCGACATCCGTCACGATACCTACAACGATTTGAATTACGCCAAATGGACCAACCAGGAGCTGCTTTTTCCAGGTCACTTTGGTGCTGTGCCGGGTTCGCAATACAAGGAAAAGCCGGGCAAGCTGGCCGATCGCAACCTGATCCCCACCTGGCAGTACCCGTCGCCGGAAGGCCAGTCCGCGAGCGACAACTGGTATGGCGCACTCGGTGCCGACTGGCATCCCGTCGTCGCTGTTGGCCGTTTCCCCGTCGTCGAGCCGGCCGAGGTGAAAGCGATTGTCGACAAGACCATCGCCTACCTGTCTACGCCGCAGCTGGGCGCATGGCGACGCGACGTGATGTTCATCACCGACGAAATCGCGTCGTTCAAACAGGCCTCGGACGAAATCGCGAGCGCGCTGGGCAAGGATGGCTTCCTTGCCGACAAGGTGTATGCGAGTCCGCTGGAGTCGGACAACGCCGCCCATCAAACCGCGATCCATGACGGCATCGACGAAGGCCGATTGCTGGTGCACTTCATCGGCCACGGTGGGCGCTACATCTGGCGCACCGGTCCGCCCGACCTGCACAAGAACGCCGACCTGTTCACCCTCGAAGACGTGTCCAGGTTGAAGGAAAACGCGCGTCTGCCGATGGTGTTGTCGATGACCTGCTATTCGGCGCCTTTCGACAACCCGACCGAGGACTCGATTGGCGAGCGCTTCCTGCGCGAGCCGGGCAAGGGTGCCATCGCCGTGTTTGCCGCATCGTGGCGCAACTCGCCGTCGCCCGCCTACAGCAAGGCCGTGGTGCATGAACTGCTTGAGCCTGGCGCGACCATTGGCGAGGCGATCGTGCGCGCGAAGAAGTCGTCGAAGGACCGCACCCTGGTTGAAATGTACAACCTGCTCGGTGATCCGGCCGTTGTCCTCGAGCGGCCGCGCGACGCGGCGAGGGTCGTGCTCGATGGCGCACGCTGGAGCCCCGGCGTACTGGTCGATCTCGGTGTGTCGCGATTCGCGGGCAATATCAGCGTCGACTGGCTCGATGCAAAGGGTACAAAGCTGGTGTCGTCGGACTATCACGGCAACGATGCGCGATTTCGTCTGCCGGTCCCGTCGATAGCCGGCGCCAAGATCGCGCAGGTGCGGGTCTACGCCGCGTCACCCACAACGGGGCGCGATGCGGTCGGTGGCATCGATTTCCCGGAGGCCACGGCGCAGGCGGGAGCAAAGCCGTCCGCATTCGTACATTGGTGGCGCGAACTCTTCGCACCCGCGCCGAAAGCACCCACGATCCATCCCGATACGATCACGGTGCTGGGTTTCGACGCAGCGCGCCCGGTGGAGGCGCCCAAGGCGGCGGCCACCAGCGCACCGGAAAAATCCGCGCGCTGATCAGTCGTCGCTGCCGTCCGCGGCTGCGTCGCCACTGGGCTCCTCACTGCGCGCCTTGTCCAGCGTGATCTTGAGGTCGGTGATGTTGGTGAAGAACGCAGCTTGCGACTGCGCGCTGGCGATGCGGATCGACGGCGGTTCGAGCCGCTGCAAGGTCGATGCCTGACCGTAGTTCGCGTGCCACTCGGAAAGCTTCAGGCTCTGCACGGTAATGCCGAGCGCCGCCAGCGCGAGCGCCGCCACGGCCTTGACCGGACGATGCGACGGACCGAGCGCACGCAGGTGCGCGAAGCAGACCGCGCCGAACGCCAGCCACGCACCAACGTAGACGTATCGCTCGAGCGCGGCCCACGAAAGCGCGAACGAACCAAGCTCGCTGAACTCGTCATAGGCGCTGTACAGCAACAGTCCGACGCCGATGATCAGCAGATGCTTGCCGAAATGCGCATGACCGCTGAGGATGCGCGACAGCACGCTCCACACGAAGGTCCATACCGCGATGACCGCCGACAGCACCAGGAGTGGCGTTAGGTAGCGGATCAGCTTCGGCTCGGCGGTCTCGGCGCGCCACAAGTCGAGCAGTGCGAGCACGAACACCAGCGCGATACAGGCCAGAGCGATCGGCCAGCGGGGCAGACTGCGTACAAGCGGCACTTCGGACGGCACATCATGGGTTGCTGTGCGCAAGCGCAGGAAGGTATTGCCGACCTGCAGGGTGGTGCTGCCGTCGAGAACGATCTGGTCGCGTCGCTTTTGATCACCTTCGAGGAAGAGGCCGTTGATGCTGCCCAGATCCTCGGCGGTCCAGCGACCGTCGGCGCCGTGCGTAAAACGCAGGTGGTGTGCTGCGACATGGGCGTCGTCCAGTACGATGTCATTGTCGTATGCGCGGCCGATCGTGATGGCATCGCTGTTGGCGATGCGTTGGCGCAAGGTCACTTCATGCTGGCGCGACAGCACCTCGACCCACACTACTTCGTCCATGTCACTGCTCCCATGAACCGCTTCGCCAGTGCAAGCGCGTTGTCGTAGCTGACGCCCTGCATTGCCAGTCGCGATACCAGCGCCTCCTTGTCGCGATCCTGCGTGACCGTGGTCACCGAGACATCGTACAAGCCGGCGAAATCGCGGTAGGCACGTGCACACCAGACTGCTCGCAGCATCGGCGCGGTTGCCGGATCGGTCGGCGCGATGAAATCCTCGTGACAGGCAGGTTGCGTCTGGCGTTTGCGCGACCATGAGCGCGCCATTGAAGCGGAACCGTAGTACTGCGACACAAATGCAGCGAACTGGAACGCGTTGAGGTCGGTACTGCGCACGTAAGCATGGGTGAGCTCGGCGCGACCGCTGTCAAAGTCCTCGGCGATAAACAGCGAGCTTTGCGAATTGCAGCTGGAACTGTCCATCTGCGCACGCGGCTTCGGCGTCTGCTCCGCATTCGTGCGTGCCCAGCAATTGAACCATGACGACGCACTTTCCGGCGCCTGGTACGGGCCGAATCTTGTTGCGCGAAATCCTTTCTCGTCGAGCGCCTGGTAGAACCCGGCCTGCCATGCGAGCAATTGCCGGTCGATCTCGTCGCGCGCCTTCGCGAGGTTGAGCGGTGCGTCCTGGCGCGCGCGCGCGAGGAGCGCTGCCGCATGGCGCGCCGGCACGAGGAAGCTGACCAGTTCGCCATCAAGGCGCTTGGCGACATTGATGCCGACGACCTTGTCGGCGCCGGTGACCGCAGGACCGCCGCTCATGCCTGGATTGATCGCGCCGGTGAAGTGCACGCGCTCGTTGTAGCTGCGTTCGACCAGACCGTTGTAGGTACCTTCGACGATGGTGAAGCCGAGATCGAGTGGATTGCCCATCGCATAGACACGCTCACCCCGCGGCAAATCACCGGCGACCGCAGCCGGATCAAATTCCAGATGCGGAAGATCCTTGCCATCGAGCTTGACCACTGCGACATCATTCGCGATATCGATCGCCAGCAAGGTCAGCGCGCCCTGGGTGCCGTCAGGCCGGGCGAATTCGAGACGATAGGTTTTCGGTTCCAATGCGTATTGCGAGACGACGTGATAATTGGTGATCGCAAGACCATCCGCACTGACGAGGAAGCCAGATCCGATCGAGGACTGACGTCCGGCAGCTTCCACCAGCGTGCGAATCTGCAAAAGACTTGGACGCGTCGCCGCGTAGATGCCCTCCGCCGCGGCAGAAACCGGTGCCGCTGCGACGCTCGCAGATTCGCTCGCCGCTGGCTGCGGTTGCGGTTGCAACGCCTGTGCGTGCACCAGGCTTGCAGCGAGCAAACCTGCCAGTGCGGTGACCAGACGCGGGGCGCAAGCGATGGGACGATCCGTCATTGCAGGCTCCAGCGGAATGAATCGCAGCCTATAGCGATTCGCGCGCGCAATTCAATGCGCGCAGTCCCCAATGAATTTCGACTACGCACCTGCAAGCACCTCGCGATAGACGGAAACCGTTTTGTCGACGCAACGCGTCCAGCTGAACTCGCGTGCGCGCGCAATGCCGCGCGGACTGGCTTGGTCGCGCCACGCTGAGTCTTCCAGCACGCGCTCCAGTCCGCTGCGCAATGCCGTCTCATCGAACGGGTCGACGTTCAGCGTGATCGCGCCAACTGCATCGCGTGCGATCTCCGGCAACGACGAGACGTTCGAGGTCAGGGTCGGCACGCCGCTCGCAATGGCTTCCAGCACCGGCAGGCCAAAGCCCTCATACAGAGAAGGAAACGCGAATGCATGCGCGCCTGCATAGAGCAGCGGCAAATCGCCTTCGGAAACATACCCAAGCCGAAGCACCTCGCCGCGCGCTTCGAGCGGAGCGAGTGCTGCCTCGAGTTCCGCATTCAACCAGCCGCGCGCGCCCACGATCACCAGCGGGTGACGCGCGCGCAGGGCGATGGGGAGCGCTGCGTACGCGCGTGCAAGCCGCACCAGATTCTTGCGCGGCTCCTGAGTTGCGACGACGAGCAGATAGGTCCGATCCGCGAGGCCATGTCGCGCCAGCACCGGGGCAAGCTCCGCGGCAGCGCGCGGCCGGTATGCGGCGTCCACGCCGAGCGCAACGACGCGCACCTTCGAGCGCTCGACGCCGAGCTTGCTGACGATCTCGTCGGCAACGAAATCAGAGTCGGTGAAGATGACCGCGGCTTTCTCCAACGTCTGCGGCAGGTGGCGATCGAGAAAACGGACACGCTCGATTGGATGCGTTTCAGGGTAGCTGAGCCACGACAGATCGTGCACGGTCGTCAGTGCGGGACCGGCAAACGGCATCAACACATAGTTTGGCGTGTGCAGCAGCCAGTCGTGCATTCGTCGCGTATGCAGACGAAACATCGCAGCGCGCAGCTGCGTGTACGCTTCCAGCGCGACGCTCTTGAACGGCACGTTGCGACGCAGCGCAGCGATCGTGCGATTGGCGGCGAGCGCGTGATCGGGGTCGTCGACCCAGCGATAGGCTGAGTACAGGCGCAGGGCATCGACTTCGCGATGTCGTGCCAATCCGCGCGCAAGCTCGAGGGCGTAACGACCGATTCCGGTCAGCGGCGCGGTGATCGCGTCGACGTTGAAGATGACACGCATCGTCTAGTGGCCAGCAACGTTCATTTGGAAGATGGAGCGCGAAGCGGATCGTGGTGCTGGGCGCGCGCGCGAACAGCGCAGCTGGGCCGCAAGGTCGGCGGGCAGGACAGCCCGCCGTAGCGGCACGTCCAGCGCCGCGAGACCGAGCGAGCCTCTTCCGAAATGGACGTTGCAGGCCATTAGCTTCGCTCGCGTGCCAGATCGGCCTCGACCATGCGCTGCGCAAGGCCGGCAAGATCGAGTGAAGGCGCAAAGCCGAGTTCGCCGCGCGCCTTGCTCGCGTCACCCACCATCAGTGGCGCGTCCAGCGGGCGAAAAAATGCGGCGTCGACGCGCACACGCACGCGATCGCTGCCGTGTTCGACACCGACTTCGTCGACGCCTTCGCCGAACCAGTCGATCGCGATGCCCGCGGCAGCGAAGGCAAGCGTCGCAAAATCACGAATGCTCGATGCAACACCAGTGGCAAGCACGTAGTCGCCGCCATGTTCGCGCATTGCCATGGCGGCCATCGCGGCCACGTGGTCGGGCGCGTAGCCGAAGTCGCGCTGCACATCCAGATTGCCGAGCGCGATCGACGTCTCGTGTCCGAGCGAGATGCGCGCGACGCCGCGGCTGAGTTTTCTCGTCACGAAGGCTTCATCGCGCAAGGTCGATTCATGGTTGAACAGGATCGCGCTGGACGCACGCAGACCGAAGCTCGCACGCCAGCTGCCGACAGCGCCATGCGCCATCAGCTTGGACAGGCCATACGGCGAACGCGCGCAAAGCGGCGTGTGCTCGTTCTGTGGCGCATGCGTGGGTTCACCGAAAATCTCGGCGCTCGACGCGAGCACGAAATGCGCGTGCGGCGCATGCAGGCGTACTGCTTCGAGCAGATTGAGCGTGCTCATGCCATTTGCAGTCATGCTCGCGTGCGGATCGCGAAACGAATCCGCTACCCGCGATTGCCCGGCCAGATGGAACAGCGCGTCCGGCGCCACCGTCCTGACGCAGGCCGCGCACGCGGCCGCGTCAGTCGGATCGAGGATCTCCAGGTGCAGGCGTGCGTCAGTGTCGATGCCAAGTTCGCGCAAACGCCACAGGTCGGGCGCGCGTCCCGGTCGATGCGTGCCGATCACGTTGACGCCGCTTTCAAGCAGGCGCGCAGCGAGCAAGGCGCCATCCTGGCCGGTGATTCCGGTGATCAGGGCCTTCGTCGTGGATGCGCTCATGCGCGCGATTCCTGAAAACTGCGAAGTGCCGATTCTGCATCGCGCCAACCATCGCGCGCTGAATCGACGGCCCTCGGCTTGATCTGGACGATCGGGATATCGAGCAGGCCGCACAGGATCTCGGCTGCCGATTGCTTGCGTTCCTGCACGATGAGGCATTCGATCGCGTGGATCTGCAGCCAGTCCCACAGCGCACGATAGGACTTCTCGGGTGCGCTCGCCTGCCAGGTGTTCGCGGCAACGACGTCACCGGCGAACACGAGCTCGTTTTCGGCGCCGTTCGCACGCAGGTTCCACACCTCGGTGTCGGCCCATGCCGGTACATCGGCGCCCACCCAGAGCACGCGTGGCCGCGCCGTATTGTCCTCGCTCGCATTCGCATAGATCTTGCGCACACGCCAGTCGAGCACGCGCCGCTCGAACGAATGCAGCGTCGTGCCGACTTCGGCTTCGTAGTGTGGCCAGCGCGCACGCAGCACGGCCATGCCGGCAACTCCGAGTGCGAGACGGCGTTCTTCGCCGAAGCTCTGGCTGCGTGCGTGCCTGACCAGCACGTTGCCCGCGATCACGTGGTGCAGTCCCCGTTGCGCGGCGCGTTGGCAAAAGTCGTTCTCTTCGCCGTAACCCTGCGCAAACGCGGTTTCGTCCAGCACGCCGATCGTATCGATCACCGAGCGCCGGATGTAGAGGCAGAAGCCATTTCCGGTCGGCAATTGCGGATAGACGAGCCCCGCGCCCTGCCACAGCGCGCGCGCGCAATCGTCGAAACGCCAGCATGCCGGCAACGTGTTCGCCTGCTCCAGTTCGGGTACCGAGAACGCACCGGCATTGTCGGAAACCGCCGTTGCCGTCGCGATATCGTCGCCTGAGTACGCGGCCCGGCGCAGGCCATTGAGCCAGTTCGGCCCGACTTCGGTGTCGGCATTGAGAAGCACGACGTCGGCGCGGCCGGCAAGTTCGATGCCGCGGTTGGCGGTCGCGGTGAAGCCGCGATTGCTGTCGTTGCGCAGCACGCGGACGCGTGCCAGTGACGCGTAGCGTGCAAGTATTGGGGTGATCGCGGCATCGGTACTCGCGTCGTCGATCACGATCAGCTGCGCACGACCGCGCGTCCGCGCGAGTATCGATGCGAGGCATGCATCGACCAGATGAGGTGCGTTGTAGACCGGCACCACGATCGCGACCTCGTGCGCGGCGACGTCCGTGCCGAACGGAACGCAGCGGGCCGAATGCTCCATCGGCGCGAGTGTCGGCGGTGATTCGCGCAGCGCAGGCTGCAGGCCCGCCTTGCCTACGCCAAGGCAAAACGATTGCGCGGCAAGGCCGACTCCATCGCGCCCCAGACGCGGCAGTACATTGAAAAAAACTCGGCCCGACGGCGAAAACGCAAACGTGAAGCGGGCGCGCCCATCGCAATCAGGCGGCGCAGAGCAGAAATGGACTCCGTCGATATCGAGGGCGATTTCAGTCTTCCCGGCCGGATCGAGCACGAGCGTCAACACATGGCCGTCCCATTCGATCGATCGCAGGGGTGCATGCAGAATCGGCTTTGCGCGTCGGCGCAGGAATTCGAACATGTCTTAGCCCGCTTCGCGCACCAGAGGGGTGCCATGAACCGTGGCGAAGATCGGCGTCTCGTCGAGGATAGTGCGATCGGCAATGGCTGCCTGCAATGCGCGCTGCGCATCGCTCAGGGCGGGCGAGTGCGCGCGTGCACGCGGCGGCGAGGGCTCAACCCAGTCCTGCACCACCTTCGCATCGAGATCGGCAATGCCTTCGACACCGGCAGCGCGCAACGCCTCGCCCAATTGATGCGCAACCGTGTGCGGATCGGCGATCAGCTCGGCATAGTCGATCAACACGCGCGGCCAGCCACGGCTCGCGTCGAATGCAGCGCGCGTGTAGTGCTCCCACAAAGCAAGACCGGCGGCCGGGTCCAGTTCATTGCGCGCGACGAGCGAATCAACGACTTCATGTGGCTTGCGCACTACATGCACGAACAGCGGCCGCGTCAGCAATGGCAGCAGTTCGCGCACGACCAGGCATAGGCGCGGCTCCTTGATCAGCCACGGTCGCCGCGTATCGAACTCGTCGATCAAGACGCCCACTTCGTGGCGGAATGCGTCGATCGCTGCTGCCGGCGCCTGCTTCGGCGGGTTGCACCAGTCGCCGCCGGCCGCGGCAAGGCGGCGCACGCAGGCCATGTGCAAGCGCCCGGATTCGTAGTGGCCCTTCGGATTGTCTGGCCCGCGCAGGAGATCGCGCTCAGGCCCGACTGAAACCCCCATGCGCGCAAGCAATCCGGCAACGCTCGACGTGCCCGAGCGATGCATGCCGAGCACGACGATCTGGCCGCTCGCCGGTCGCGACAGTTGCACCGGTCGATGCGGAGCGGGCGGCACGCGCGGTGGCGCAAGTCGGGCATCACAGGTGACAAGCTCGGCGAGGAGATCGGCACTGCCATCGATATCGTGTGTCCGCGCAAACGTCCCCGCGCGTGCGTGCGCCTGAGCAATGAGATGTGTACGTTGCTCGAACACCTTCCGCAGTTGCGCGGCGAGTGCATCGCGATCGGGCTCCGCCCAGCGCAGACCGGGCCGGCGCGGATCGTCGACGCGCGTCGCCGCGACCAATACGCCTTGTTCGCGTGCAAGCGCCGCCTGGCTGCCGAAATCGGCTGCGATGAGGATCTTTGCGCAGGCGAGCGCTTCCGCCGCGAACGGATCCCAGCCGCCACCGCGTCGTACCGAGACATAGGCATCCGCGGCCGCCATCAATTGCGCGCGCTGATGCCATGGAAAGGCCCAGCCGGTGAGCACATGTACACGCACATCACCCTGCTTCAGGGGCGCGAGCGCCTGCGCAATGGACAGCGCATCGCGACCCGGACGCACGTGGATCAGCAGTTCGACCGCTTCGTCTGCATGGAAGCTGCGACGAAACGCGGCGAGAAGGACATCCGGTGCGTCGCGTACGAGCTCGTCGGCGACGGCAAGGAAGACAAAATTTTCGCGCGGATTGCGCAGCGTCGGCACGTGCGGGTGACAGTAGTTGCCATCGACGCCGAGTGGCATGATTTCGATGGGTGCCTGCACACCGGCGGCACGAAAGGCTTCTTGCTGGAACGCGTCGGGTACCAGCAAGCGATCGAGCCGACGCGACGCCTCGACCCAGGCCGTTGGCACGCGTTCCCACTCACTGAAGCCCAGACCGATACGCCGGCATCCTTGCGCCTGCGCGAACTGATCGCCGGGGGCGCACACCAGCGCGGCATCCGCTGGGCCCGGCCAGCGCCGGCGCGTCGCGAGATCGAGGCGGAAGTCCTCGACGCTAGCGACCTCGCGCTCGACGGCCTGATAAGCCATGCGCAAACCACGTGCATCGAGGCGACGCACCAGCAGGCGCGCGAGGTGGGCGTACGCGCACGGAAACCGCGTCGCACCCTGCCAAAGCACGTTGCCGCGGTAGTCGGCGCGCAATCGTTCATGCCAGCGTGCGGCGAATGTCGCGCGGCTCTCTTGCCACAGCCGTTGGCGAAAGCCGCCGTCGTCCTCGGTCGAACCGTGCTGGTCATGGCGCAAGGTCACCGCTCCCGCGACCACGCTGGCAATACCGGCGTCGGCGGCGCGCAGGCAATAGTCGGTGTCCTCGAAATAGCTGTGGAACGCGGTGTCAAGCGGACCGATGCGATCGAGGCAGTCGCGTCGCAGGTAGGCCAGCGCGAATGCGATGCCCTGTGCCCGACGCGTCGTGCTGAACTGTCCGACGTCACGTTCGACGCGGCCTGACTCGGTCTGCTGACCCCACAAGTCGTCGGCTTCGATGAATCCCCCGGCGTGGTAGAGGCGCCCTTCCACTTCGGGTCCGAGCAGCCGACAGCCGACGATGCCGTTTTCCGGGGCCGCGTACGCCGCATCGCGCAAACGACCGAGCCAGTCGACTTGGGTGAACAGCAAATCGTTGTTGAGCAGCACGACATCGTCATCGGCGCGCGCCGCAGCCATGCCGGCGTTCATGCCGCGTACGAAGCCGAGATTCTCGGGCAGACGCACGATACGCACTCGGTCGGCATAAGCGACCAGTTCCGTGGGCGTCTCGTCGGTGCTGCCGTTGTCGACGACGATGACCTCGGCAGCAGCGAGCTCGCTCGCGAGCAGCGCATCGAGGCAACGCCGGGTCAAGGGCCACTTGTTCCATGCAAGCACGATCAGGGCGGCGCCGCGCATGGCTCAGTCAACCATGTGGGACCGCGCAGGCCACAGGCTAGCCAACGCGCGATCGAGTTCGTCGGTGGCAAAGCTCGCAACCGGCGTCGCCAGCAGCGCAGCGGCGGCTTCGGCAGCGCGCAGGGCAGTGCGCGCATCGGCGACCACGCGCTGGCGGCGCATTGGCTCGTCCTCCGCTTCGTCACGCGCCAGCCGCGCGACAGCAACCAGCAAGTGCCGCGGCGAAGTGCCGAGCAGCGCGGCGAGCGTCGCCAGCCGCTGCACGCCGAACTCGTTCACGCCGTCGCTCCAACCGGGTGCTGATCGCGGCGGTAGGCTGCGAATACCTCGTCGCGCGCGCCTTCGAGCACGCTCTTGCCATGCTCGATCCACAATACTCGATCGCACAATTTGGCGATCTGCGCTTCGTCGTGGCTGACCAGCACCACGGTGTGGCCTTCAGCCATGCGTGATCGCAATGCAGCGCCTGACTTTTGTCGGAACTCCGCGTCGCCGACCGCGAGCACCTCATCGATCAGCAGGACATCCGGCTCGACCTGGATCGCAACCGAGAAGGCGAGGCGCATGTTCATGCCCGACGAGTAGGTGGAGATCGGTCGTTCAAAAAAATCGCCCAGCTCGGAAAATTCGCGGATCGCCGGCAGGCGCGAGACGATGTCACGGCGGCGCAGGCCGAGCAGAAGACCGGACAGCACCGCGTTGTCGCGACCGGAAAGATGTGGCACGAAGCCCAGCGACAACGAAAGCAGCTGGCAGGACACGGGGCCACGACGCACGCTGCCCCGATCCGGCGCGAGAATTCCGGCGATCACGCGCAACAAGGTGCTCTTGCCAGCGCCATTGCGACCGATCACACCGAGACGTTCGCCGCGTCGCAAGGTGAGGCTCACATCTTCCAGCGCCCAGAAACGATTGTTGCCGAGGCTTCGCTGCCCGTTGAACGCAAGGCCGACGTTGCGCAGTTCGATCAGGTTGTCGTCCACGTCAGACTGCCAGCTTCGGATAGCGTGGCGCCAGGCGGGCGACGACGAAGGCGCCGACCAGGCACACGCCGAGCGAGATGGCGCTGACCTTGGCGAGGCTGATCCAGTCCGGCCAGTGACCATGCATCAGGATGCCGCGCGCCGCATCCATGATGACCGCAACCGGATTGAGCGCCATGATTTCGCGCAGCGGCGACGGCACGCTCGCCAGCGAGAACACCACGCCGGACAGGAACATCAGCACCGTCAGCAGTTGCTCGATAACGAAGCGAAGGTCGGGCAGCAATGGCACCACCGCCGCAATCACGAAGCCGACGCCTGCGCCGAACAGGAAGACCGCGACGAACACCGGCGGCAGGGCGAGATAGGCGATGTTGGGCGGGAAGCCTGCCGACCACAGGATCACCAGCAACAACGCAAAAATGTAGAAGAACTTGACCGTGTCGGAAAGCATGGCGACCAGCGGAAACACCAGCGGCGGCACGCGCACCTGGCGCACCAGGCCGAGGTTGCTCCAGATCGCATAGCCGCCATGCGTCATGCACGACTTCATCCACTGCCAAAGGGTCAGGCCGACCAGCAACTGCGGCACGTAGTCCGGACCGCCGCTGTGCATGATCACACCGAAGACAAGCCAGAAGGTTGCCATCATCAGCGCGGGGTCGAGCACCCACCAGAGAAGACCCAGATAACTGCGTGAACGTTCGGCGCGCAGTTCGGCATAGGTGCTGAAAAGGATGAGTTCGATCAGGTGCTGGCGCATGCGGGCGTCAAGAGAGGGGGCGTCTGCGAGGATACCGGATTCACCGCGCACGGGTCGCATGCATCAAGTCGCGCACAGGTGATCGAGCGCCGGGCCGGCGAACGCGAGGAACAGCAACAGGGCGGCCAGCGCAACGCCGAACGCGAGTCGCGGCGGCGTCAGTACGATCGTTGGCTCATCGCGTCCGCGGTGGAAGCGCGCGTGCAGTGCGACCAGGAAGCTGCCGGCAAATCCACACAGGAACGGAACCATCGGCAACAGGAAGCGCGCCTTGACGTGGATCAGCAGGAACAACGCCAGCTGGTAACCAAACAACAATACGATCACCGCAAGCAGGCGACGGCGCTGTGCATTCGCCGTCGGCGATCGCCAGCGGCGGGTTGCTATGCCGAACGCACACCCGGCGAGCAGCAACGCGTGCATCAGGTCATTCAGCGCCGTCAGGACACGCGTCAGCCATTCCGGGCTGCGATAGACTGAAAGGTGGCCAGCGCAGGCGGCGCCCGGCAGTTGCGAGACCAGCGACGTCTTGGCGCTGAACAAACGGAAGTACTGACGCCCCAATTGGTCGGAAATTACGTGCAGCAGGCCCTGCTCGTTGACCAGGGCGCGCACCTTGTCCATGTAGACGGCGTTGCGCTGCTGAGGCGTCGCACCGCTCGCAATGAACTCGGGCAGGGTCACGCCCCCCATGTCGGCAACATAGTCGCTGCGCCAGGTATCGTTGAGCCCCACCCATACGTTGTAGATCGAACTGTCGGCGATCATGGGCCTGCCGTATTCGCGCCAGCCATGCAGCAACGCCGGCGCTGTCACCAGGGCGAGGCCCAGCACGAAGGCCACGGCGGGCCGCAGCAGCAGATAAGGGCGCTTGCGCCGCAACAGCGCGATCAGGAACAGGGGCCAGAACATCGACAGCAGGCTCTTGGCGAGAATCGCCAGGCCAATGCATAGTCCGGAAAGAAAAGTGCCGAGCGCCGAGCCGATACGCGCGAGCAGGCACAACGCCGCAAGCAACAGAAACACCTGCGGCAGCTCCGGCCAGAGCCAATGCGCGTAGGCGGCGCTGGAAGGATTGAGCAGCCACAACGCCGCGGCCGTGTTCGCCGCAGCAACACTACTGCCAAGGTGACGCCAGAGAACTCGCAAAAGCGCTGCACAGGCGACGAACAGCAGCGACTGTGCAATCTGCACCGCCAGCAGATGGGTGCCGAATACGGCATAGACGGCCGCAATGAACAACGGCTGCAGCGGCGGCCAGATCGAACTTGGCATCCATGGGCCGCCGCCGAGGATCGCCAGCGCGCTGGCTTGATACGTCTGCTCGTCGCCAATCAGGGTCTTTGCGTCGCCGCTGTAGTACGCCAGCCAGAGCAACGCCTGCGAAGCAAGGAACAACACGAGGAACGGCACCGTCAGCGCCTGCCGACGGTGCGATGCCGCACGCGCGACCACTTTCATCGCGACGCGTCGTTGCGTCAGCGAATCAATGCGCAGGCGCGGGCATGGGTGCAGGCGTGGGTGTGGTGGCAGGGGCGACCGGCGCCGGGCTGCCCACCGCGCGGCGTTTCGCCGGTGCGCGGAAGGTCGGCGTGAACTTCTCGTGCGAACCGCTGGTGGTGATGCCTTCGACGTAATACCAGTAGTCCTTGCACGGATCGATCGAGTCGTCGCGGTACTCGTATTTGTGCGTCTCGTCCGATGTGCCGGCCCCGAGGATGGGTTCCTTGGTCAGTTTCTTGAATTCGCCTTTCTCGCTGTCGCCGCGGAACACGTCGAACCCAAAATTGTTCTGTTCGCTGGCGGTGGTCCAGCGTGCGGTGTTGGCGACCCGCTGGTCAGCGGCAACTTTTTCCTGATCGCCACACGCACCTTCCGGGATTTCTTTCGCCGGGGTTGCCGCTATCGCAGGCTTAGGCTCCGTCGCGGGCGGCCCGGGCTTTGCAGCAGGCGCGGACGGTGCAGCGGGTTCTGGCGTAGACGGACTGCATGCGCAGAGGGCGGCGACAATCAGGGCGGTGAGGGCGAGTTGGCGCATGCGAAAACTCCGGGGGCAGGCTGGACAGCGGCGGGTCGCGGCAACGATAGTCGACGGATGCAATCGTGGCCAACGCACATTTTACGCTACAGCAGCCACCTCGTGCTTGCGCGCGCACTGCTCGCTTTTGCGGCGACGTGGGCGTGTGTGGACGCACACGCGCTTGAATGGCAGGTGGACATTACGCCTGCCGGGGAGCTGTTTCCTGCACTGCAGCTCTCGCAAGCCCCGCGCGCAGGCACAGCCGGCGACGGGCTGGTGAGCGTGCGTGTGCATGGCGCCGACATTCCGGCCGATCTGCGCGTGCGCATTGAAACACCGGGCCTGCGCGAACCGGCCGTCGCGCAGGCGACGGGCAGCCACGGCGATGCCGGTCTGGAGCTGCGCCCGCGCCTGCATTGGGACATCGCCCAATTGCGCCGCCTTGGCGGCCCGCGCCGGCAGGCGATGCAGGTGACGCTGGAGGCCGGCGGTCGCGCGATCGAGGTGCGCCGTGTGCAGGTACGCCTGCATCCGCTCGACGACGCGCTTTACTACGTGCGCGAAGGCCGCGATCGCGTCGATCTGGATTGGGCGTTCGCCGGCTACGTCAACCCGCACGATCCGGTGGTCGACGACGTGCTTGCAGCCGCACGCACATTCGACCCCGTCATTGACACGGGGACGCCCAATCGCGAGGCCGATACCGACCTGCGTCAAGCCGCTGCCGTGTGGGCGGCGCTCGAGCAACGCGGCCTGCGCTATGCGGATGGCGATCCCGCCCTAAGCCGCGGCCCCACCGTGTGGAGCCAGCGTGTGCGTCTGCTCGGAGAAGTCTGGAGGGATCGCCGGGCCAATTGCATCGACAGCAGTATCCTCATTGCTGCGGTGCTTGAACGCCTTGGGCTGCGCCCGTTCATCATCCTGGTGCCAGGTCACGCCTTCGTGGGCTTTGGCGGTGATGCACGGCTCGGCACGGCGCAATACCTTGAAACAACCCTGCTCGGAGCGCGGTCGTCGACAAAAATGAATTTTGCAGCGGCACGGCGGGCGGGACAGGCGCGTTGGCGCAGCGTCGCCGCGACGTTCCGCGGGCGCCACGGCCCGGCGTACGCGCTGATCGATATCGGCACGGCGCGCGCCTATGGCATTATTCCGCTGGCTGCAGACGCAGACGCTGTCACCTCTGGCAGTCGGTGATGCATCATCGGACGGGGATTCCGCTGGCTGCGTCTTTGCCGCAGCCCCGACCACCGTGCATCGATCATCTACGGGACCGCCGTGAGTTCAAATCGCAATGACGACTACCTTGAGCGTGTCAAGGCGGAAATCCGCGCCGAAGCGGAGGTCGCGCGCATGCGCGCACCTCTGCCGCGCAACGAGGTCGCCGTCCCTGAAGTCGCACCGATCACGCGCCGTGACGGCATCGAGCGCGATCGCCTCGAATACGTGATCGGCGAGCTTACCGGCAGCCACTACAACACCTTCGTTGACCAGGCTTTTCGCGCGCTGCTGAAGCGCGCGCCGGACGAGGCCGGTTCGGTGATGCAGATACGCCTGCTGGCAGCCGGTGCGAGCAAGGCCGAAGTGCTCGGCAACCTGCGCTGGTCTCCCGAGGGGCGCCGCGTCGGAACGCGTGTGCGCGGCTTGTTGCCACGCTATGCACTGGCAAAGTTGGCGCGCGTGCCGGTGCTCGGTTACTTCATGGACTGGGGCCTCGCACTCGCCGGCCTGCCCGTGCTGATGCGCCACCAGCGCGCCTCCGACACTTCTGTGGCGGCGCGTTTCGATACCGCCGTCGACACCCAGCGCGTGCATGACCAGCGTCTTGCTTCCATCGACGGCGCGATTGCAGACCTCGCCGCAGAAGGCGATCGCCGCAATGCGGACGCCGAAGCACAGCGCGAACACGGCCGGCGCCTGGACGACCTTGCGGAGCGACTGGTCACCCTGCGGGCTGAACACGAAGGACGCGGCAAACTGTTGACCGATAGCCTGGGCAGGATCATGCATCGCCTGGACGAGCTGACGCAGCAAGCCGAGATGACACGCAACCGCAGCCAAATGGCACAGAGTCAGATAGAAGCCCTGCACGAGCGCGGCGATGCGCTGGAGGGTCGCGCAGCCGCGGTCGAGGGTCGTGCGGCCGCGGTCGAGGGCCGCGTAGCGCCGCTTGAGAGTCGCGTAGCGCCGCTTGAGAGCCGCGTAGCGCCGCTCGAAGCCAGCACGGCCCTGCTCAGGGATCGCCACGACGCCAGCGCGAACGAGATGATCGACCTGCGCCACTATGTGCATGCCGCGAACCACTGGATCGTATCGATGCAAGCCAGCCTCGCCGAGCTCGAGGAAACAGCGGCCAAAGAGCGCCAGCAGGCAGACGCACTCACAGCCGTCGTGGATGCTGGCACGTCGACCGAGCGCGCCAGCCGCCACGCCGATTGGGCGGCCAAACTCGCTCCGCTCCTGCCCGCTGCCGCGCGTGTACTTGATCTTGGCAGCGGCGACGGCGACTGGCTTGCGGCAATGGCTGTTCATGGCGTCGTCGCCACTGGCATCGAACCGAATCAGGCACTCGCTGCGAGCGCGCGAGCGCGCGACGTGCAAGTCGCGTCAGGTGATCCGATGACGACATTGTCGCGTTGCAAGGACGCGGATCTGGATGCGATCACGCTCGCCGCGCATCTATTCGCGGGCGATGACGTCCTGATCACGAACGCGCTCGCGCAGCTCCTGCGGGCGCTGAAGCCGGCTGGCCGAGTGATGCTGCGGTTGGAAACGCCGTCGCAGGGTGACAGCTCCTCTGCTGCGCGCAGGGCCGCCCCCGACGCAAAGCGATGGGCTGCCCTGCTTGCAGCGGCGGGATTTACCCGCGCGCAGGTGCTGCCTGCGCATGGCGCTGCCGCCGTGCTGGCGCAGCGCGCAGCGCCGTGATTGCGCCCCATCGCGCATGAAAATTGCAATCCTCGTCCCTGGCCTGGCGCCGCACGACGCCGTCAGCAACGATGCGCTCGGCATGACGTCGGCACTGCGCGAGCTCGGACATGAAGTCGCCCTGTTCGCGCAACATTCGCGTGGTATTCGCGAACCTGTGCGCGAGCCGACCGAGATCGAAACGTGGCTGCAGTCGCCGCATGACATCGTCATCTATCATTTCTGCGGCGGGTGGGACTTTCCGCTCGCGTTGTTGCGTCGTGTGCGCGCGCGTCGCATCGTGCGCTACCACAACATCACCCCGCCCGAGTTCTTCGAAGGATGGTCGTCGGGCTATGTCGCGGCCTGTGCGGAAGGACGCGCACAGATTGCCGCTTTCGCGGCGCTCAATTGCGAGCTGTACCTCGGCGATTCACCTTACAACGTCGAAGACTTCACCGATTGCGGCGTCGCGCCTGCGCGCTGCGCCGTACTTGCCCCATTCCACGAAGTCGAGCAGCTGCGCGGACTGCAGCCGGATGGTCGACGCATCCCCAGCGGCGCTCCGCTGATGCTCATGGTCGGGCGGCAATCGCCGAACAAGGGCTATCTGGACCTCATCGAAGCGCTCGACGCCTGCGCTGCGGTTGGCGCAGCTGACGCGCATCTGCTGCTCATCGGAAAGCTGGACCCGACCCTCGCGGCCTACGGCGAAGCGATCCATGCACGTATCGCTGAACGCGGGCTGGAGTCTCGCGTGACTCTATTGCAGGATGCGAGCGGTGCTGAATTGCGCGCTGCGTGCGAGCGCGCAGATGCGCTGGTCATGCTCAGTCGGCACGAAGGCTTTTGCGTGCCAGTCATCGAAGCAATGGCACTGGGCACACCGGTTGTTGCCCTTGCATCGAGCGCAATACCCTCAACGCTTGGCGATGCCGGCGTGCTGTGGGAGACGCCAGACCCGTATCTGATCGCAGCAACGGTTGCGCGCATAGGCGCTGACGCGCAATTTCGTGCGCAACTGCAAGCGCGCGGACTCGCGCGCTACGCACACATGTTCGCGCCAGACGTGCTCGCCACCGGACTTGCACGAACCATGGAGAGGTTTGCCTGATGAAAGCCATCGTACTCACGCCGGTGCTGGCTGGTGCGGACGCCGTCGGCAACGATGTACTCGCGATGACGCGCCTGCTGCGCGAACGCGGCATCGACACGCGCGTCTGCTGCAACGTGGCGCACGGCGTCGATGAGGCAACGCTGACGCCTGATCAGGCGCTGGATTTCGCGGGAGGGCCGAACGATCTTCTGATCTACCATTTCTCGGTCGGTTGGCCGGCAGCGCTCGATATCGTCCGGCGCGCGCGCGGATTTCGCGTCGTGCGCTATCACAACATCACACCGCCGCAATTCTTTGCTCCCTATTCGATCGACTACGAACAAGCGTGCGCCGGCGGGCGCGCCGAAATTTCTGCCGTTGCCGCGCTTGGCTGCGAGCTCTACCTCGGCGCATCGGCCTTCAACAATACGGATTTCCTTGCGGCCGGCGTGGCGCGCGAGCGCACCGCCGTGCTCGCGCCGTTTCATCGCGTCGATCAGCTGCTCACGGCGGATGCCGACCTCGCCCTGCTCGACGAACTCGACGACGGCGCTCGCAACATCCTGATGGTTGGCCGAGTGGCACCGAACAAGGGTCACCTTGAGTTGATCGATGCATTCGCCGCCTATGTCGATGCCTACGGCGATCCGGCGCGGCTCGTCATTGTCGGCAAGGCGGACCCGCGCCTGCAGGCGTATCCTGACCGTATTCGCACGCGCATCGACGAGCACCGGCTCGGCGGACGCGTGCGCTGGCTTGATGGCGTCAGCGAGCCGCAATTGAAGGCGGCCTACCTCGCCAGCCACGCGTTCATGACGCTGAGTCAGCATGAAGGGTTCTGCGTACCGCTGATCGAGGCGATGGCGCTCGGTACACCCGTGATTGCGTGCGGCTCCAGCGCGATTCCGGAGACGGTTGGCGATGGCGGCATCGTCTGGAGCGAAACGGATCCGTGGTTGTATGCTGCGAGCTTGGCGCGGCTTGGTCAAGACGAGTGTTTCCGCAACACTCTTCGCGATACCGCGCGTAACCGCTACACGAGCGAATTTTCACCCGCGGTGCTGCGTGAAAGATTCTTCAAGGTGCTGGAGCCGGCGCTGTGAAACGTGTCGCGATCGTCGTGCCGCGTTGCCATGAAAGTCTCGTCGGCGGAGCCGAGGCCCTCGCGTGGCAGTACGCGACCCTGCTCGCCAGCGCGTACAGAGTCGAAATCCTGACCACGACCGCAAGCGACTACGTCACCTGGGCCAACGACCTGCCGCAAGGCAGCGAGCGGCGCGATGGCGTCACGATTCGCCGCTTCCATGTCGCACGCGGTCGCACCGGCTACTTCCATGATTTGCACCGGCGCCTGCTCAGGCATTTCGCCGCCAGCGAGGGGGCATCAGCCGCGGAGCGCGTGCGCTGGACTGAAGCCTTGCAAGAAGAATTCATTCGTGCGCAGGGACCCGTTTGTCCGGATCTGATCGAACACCTCGCGGCATCCGGCGCAGACTATTCCGCCATTTTGTTCCTGACCTATCTGTACCCCACCACGCTTGACGGCACTCGTGCGTTGCGCCATCGACGCTGGGCGATCGTGCCGACATTGCACGATGAACCGGCGGGCTATTTCCGGACGCTTGCACGGATGGCGCGCGATGCACCGCGCCTGCTGTGGAATACAGCGGCGGAACAACGTCTCGGCCAACGGCTGTGGGGGATCGACGCAGGCAATATCGTGTCGATGACCGTCGCGACAGAACGCGCGGATCCAGCCAGTGATGCGCCCTACCTGCTCTACTGCGGTCGCATCGACACCCACAAGGGCTGCGCGATGCTGATTGCCGCGTTCGAGGCCTACAAGCGCGCGCGGCCTTCGAACCTGCGTCTGCTGCTGACCGGCGCGGACAAGCTCGGCCTGCGTGCATCAGAGCATGTGAAGTATCTCGGCTTCGTCGATGAGAAGCGCAAGTTCAGCCTGATGGCTGGCGCGCTTGCATTCGTGCACCCGTCGCCTTACGAAAGCCTCAGCATCGTCGCGCTTGAAGCCATGGCGCAGGGTACGCTCCTCATCGTCAATGGCGAGTGCGAGGTGCTTGCAGATCACGTTGAGAACAGCGGCAGCGGGATGATATTCCGCGGCGAGGCGCAGCTCCATGCTGCCATCGATGCAGTACGCGCACTCATGCCTGACGAACTCGCACTTCAGGCTCAGCGTGCACGCACGTATGTGGTCGAGCACTACAGCCTGGAACAGGTTCGCGCCCGCCTGGTCGCCGAGGTGGAAGCGCTCGCCGCCAGCTGAGATTTCAACGCACGCCGAGGCGTGCCGCGAAACGCGCGCCACCCAGCGAAGGCGAACGATCCACCAGCAACTCGCCACGATAGGCCTTGACGATATCCTGCACGATGGCGAGGCCGATGCCGTGTCCCTGCACGCGCTCGTCCCCACGCACACCGCGCTGCAGCAGGTGCTCGACCTTGTCCTCGGGAATACCCGGACCATCGTCTTCAATGACGAGGTCGAGCCCGGCACGCTTGCCGCTGCCGGGCAACGGGCGCACGCTCAGTACAACCCGCCGCTTCCCCCATTTGAACGCGTTCTCGAGCAGATTCCCGAGCAATTCCATCAAATCGCCCTGGTCACCATGGAAGCGTGCCGCAGGCTCGATCTCGAACTCGCACAGCACCCCTTTGTCGGCATAGACCTTCTCCAGGCTGCGCACGATTTCTTCGGCAAAGGCTTCCAGCGGTAAGGGTGCGGCAAACGTCTGTTGGCCTGAGGTCGCTGCGCGAGACAGCTGGTACGCAACGATTTCGTCCATGCGCCCGACCTGTTCGAGCACGGTCCAACGCAATGCTTCGCCTTCGCTGCCCGTTTCGAGCTGGCTGCGGATCACCGCAAGCGGGGTCTTCAGGCTGTGCGCCAGATCTGCCAGGGTGTTGCGATAGCGCGAGACGCGATCTCGTTCGGCGTCGATGAAATTGTTGAGACTTGCCGTCAATCCCGACAGCTCGACCGGGTAGTTGCGGCCAAGCTGTTCTTGCGCACCGTGTTCGACGCGCGCCAGTTCGGTCGCTACCTTGCGCAGCGGAGCGAGGCTCCAGCGCAACACTGCAAGCAACAGAAGCAACAGCACAATCCCCAGTGCACCGAGCCAGGTGAGGAGGGTATGCCGATAGACCTGGAGCTGCGCGCGCAACGCGCGGCTGTCTTCCGCAACATAGAACGTCAGGTGCAATTCGGTTTTCGTGCCGCTGTTCCAGTCGACGCCCTGCGACAGCACGAACAAGGCACCGACGGGTGTATCGAAAGGGCCACCGAAATTGGGTGGTCCGCGCGGAAGATCGGACGTAAACGGCAATTCGCGACCCTGCGCCGAAGGCGAGCGCCACAGGTTGCCCTTCGCCCCGAGTACTTTTGCACCGACGATGCCGGCATACAGTCCACCTGCCGACGGTTGATCGAAGCGCGAATCCGGGCCCACCTCGGGCGGAATCAGCTGCCCGGCACGGGTGGTGTCCGAGCCGGCGAGATAGGCGTACAGGTAACCCTGCAGGCGCTCGCGCAATCCATCTTCGGCGGCCTGATAGAACGCGCGGTCGAGCGCGAAGAATGCAAGGGCTAGAAACGCAGCCAGCACGAGACCGGCTGCAGCCAGCGAGCGCGCTTGCAGCGAGAGCGGACGCGCCACGTTGACTGCCTGCTCAGGCGTTGTCGGCCGTTTGTACTTCGTCGACCGGCGGCGTGTCGGTGCGCTCCAGCGCAAACCGATAGCCGCGACCGCGCACCGTCTCGATCGGCTTTATCGTGTTCTCCGGATCGAGCTTGCGGCGCAGGCGACCGATGAAGACTTCCAGCACGTTCGAGTCGCGGTCGAAATCCTGCTGATAGATGTGTTCGGTCAGGTCGGCCTTCGAGACCAGTTCACCGGCATGCAGCATCAGGTATTCCAGTACCTTGTACTCGTAGCTGGTCAAGTCGACGGTGCCGCCATTCACGCTGACCGTCTGTGCGGTGGTGTCGAGGACGACCGGTCCGCATTCGAGCGTCGGACGCGACCAGCCACTGGCACGGCGCACGAGCGCATTCAGACGTGCGAGCAATTCCTCGACGTGGAAGGGCTTCACCAGATAGTCATCTGCACCGTTTTTCAGGCCCTGCACCTTGTCCTGCCACGAGGAACGCGCGGTGAGGATCAGGATCGGGTAGCGCTGGCCGGCTTCGCGCAACTGCTTGACCAGCTCCATGCCGGACATCTTGGGCAGGCCCAGATCGATGATCGCAACATCGAACGGCACCTCGCGACCCAGATACAGACCTTCCTCACCGTCGCCTGCGGCGTCGACCGCGAACCCATCCCGCTTCAGTCGTGCCGCGAGGGTTTCCCGCAACGGTGCTTCGTCTTCCACCAGTAATACGCGCATGTCCTGTCCTCGTGGAATGAAACCACTCCGATTATTGTTCCGCCGACACCTGCACCACCCGCACCTGTCCGTCGCGGGTGAGCAGCTTTATTCGATACACCTTGCGCTTGCCGACATTCAAGGTCTGCACCGACAGCACCTTACCCTCGGCTTCGTGTTGAGCCTGGGCAATGGCTTCCTCGATGCGGATCTCGCGCGCCAGTGCGAACGGCGCCAGCAACGCTCCGCAAAGCAGCAGGCCCAGCAAGAATCCGCACTGACAAATGGGTCGCTGTCGCATTATCTGCATCTTCGCCCGACGTTTGCGTGCGCGCAATCGCGCAGCCAGGACTGCAGTCTCGTTAGCCGGCATTGAATTGCGGCTGAATTCGGGGGACGCCGACCAAAATTTGTTGCGCCATGCGGCGCCCGGCCACCGGCTCACATCAAAAAATCTCGGCGACACAGCAACGCAGACTGCCACCGGCCTTCTCGATTTCCTCAAGATCGACCGCGCCGATCGCAAAGCCACACTTTTGCAGTGCGGCGCGTTGCTGCAGATCCAGCGCTGACGCTGCCCCCGTACTCATCCAGACACGATCCGGAGCGAGCGTGATGGCATTTCCCGCAAACGACTCCTTTTGCGCAGGCCGCAGGCGCACGCCATTGCCGGCATAGGCGCGCGCGATCGCTTCCGGCACCGCCGCATCGGCGAAGCCATCGTCGGCGATGATCGCGGCACGCCCGGCGAGGATCGCAAGCACGACATTCGTGTGATATTCGCCCGCCGCCAGATCGAACGCGAACGTCAGGCGCAGTCTGAAGGCCTCGTGCATTGCCCGCGCACCCGCCAGATCGCAGCGCTCGGAGAGGCCGCAGTAGCCGATGCCGCGCGCGCGATCGATGCACAGTGCCCCGGTCAGCTCGGCGACGAATTCGCCTTGCGTCAAATCGACCTCCCGGTAGCCAAGCACGTTGCGGAAGAAACCGCGGATGTCATCGCGTGCGGCTTCACGCTGGCGCACCGGGTGACGCATGCGACCGACGATAAGGCTCCCCTGCGTGGTCGCGAATACGTTGTTCGGGAACATGCCATCGGGGCAATCAGGGCTGCCCGGAAAGATCATGACGGGGACGTCGGCACCGAGCTGGCGTGCAAGTTCAACATGTTGGCGCAACGCGCGCGCAACATCGGGCGCGCGCAAAATGTCCATATAGCGGTTGTCGGTCGCCGACTCGGCGGCGAGCGTGTCGCTGGCCGGGCTGATCAGGAACGCGCCACGTGCGGTCGCAGCGCCGCGCATCGGGTAGCGCTCGGGCGAAAATTCGGCAAGGAACGCCGAGGGGTCGGTGACGATCATGGCCGAAGTCTCAGGCAAGCGCTTGATGACGGAAGCAGTCGACAACATGGTCGTTGACCATGCCAGTCGCCTGCATGAAGGCATAGCAAATGGTGGAGCCGACGAAGCGAAATCCGCGTCTGCGCAGCTCCTTGCTCATGTGATCGGAGAGAGGCGTCGTCGCCGGCACCTGGGTGCGATCGTGCCAGCGGTTCTGGATCGTGCGGCCCTCGACGAATGACCACAGCAGCGCATCGAGGCTGCCGAACTCTTCGATCGCGAGCAGGGCGGCACGCGCGTTGCCGCGCACCGACGTGATCTTCAGGCGGTTGCGTATCAGGCCCGGATCGGTCAGCAGCGTTTCGATGCCGCGGTCGGTGAGCTCTGCGCTGGTCGCGATATCGAAATTGGCGAACGCACGCCTATACGCCTCGCGCTTGGTCAGCACGGTCCGCCAGCTCAAGCCCGCTTGCGCGCCTTCGAGACAGATGAATTCAAACAGTGCCCGATCGTCGTGCAAGGGCACACCCCATTCGGTGTCGTGATAGTCGCGCATGCCATCATCACCGGCGGACCAGCTGCAACGTATCCGGTGGTTGTCCAGCATGCATTCGTCCATGTGATCATCCGCTCGGCATGGGTTGTCATCGGGTGCGTATGATACGCAGCCCGACGCCGCTGCCGTGCGTCTGCGATAAGCCGTGACCGACGTCTCCAGCTCCCGCCGCACCGCACTTGTCGCTCTCGCCCTGCTTACCTTGATCTGGAGCTACAACTGGATCGTGATGAAGCAGGCGCTTCGTTACAGCGGCCCGTTCGAATTTTCGGCACTGCGCTACGTGTTCGGCAGCAGCGTGCTGTTTGTCGCCCTGCTCGTGCGCGGCGAATCACTGCGACCGCCGCCATTGCTGCCGACCGCGTTGATCGGGCTCGCCCAGACGATGGGCTTCCAGGTGCTGGTGCAGTCCGCACTGGTCAATGGTGGCGCCGGCAAGACCGCCCTGCTCGCCTACACGATGCCGTTTTGGATCGTGCTGATCGGCTGGCTGTGCTTGGGCGAACGTCCGGCGCTGCGACTCTGGATCGGCCTTGGTATGGCGGCCTTCGGACTGGTGCTGGTGACCGAACCCTGGCTCGGCCTCGGCGATGCGAAGAGCTCCGCACTTGCGATCGGGGGCGGCCTCGCCTGGGCAATCGGCGTCGTGTTGTCCAAGCGCCTGTTCGACCGCGGCGGTGTCAGCGCGTTGTCGCTGACAGCTTGGCAGATGCTCTTCGGTACGTTTGGCGTCATCTCCATTGCGCTGCTCGTTCCCGAGCGCCCGATCGAATGGTCGACCTATCTGATTGGCGCCCTTGCCTACAACGCAGTCCTCGCATCCGGGCTTGCATGGCTCATGTGGTCATATGTCGTGGCTCGGCTACCGGCGAATATCGCCGGCCTTTCCAGCCTGGTCATACCGATTGTCGGCGTTTTCTTCGCATCCGCCTTGCTGGGCGAGCAGCCCTCGCTGCCCGAATGCATCGGAATTGCGCTGATTGGCGTGGCTCTCGCCCTGGTCAACCTGCGCCGCTTGCGGAAAACCGACTGACGCGCATCCGTCTCGGTCTCGGTTCACCACTGCAACGCATCGAGATCGACATTGCCACCGGACAGGATCACGCCAACGCGGTGGCCGCTGAATCTATTGCGATGGCCAAGGACCGCCGCCAGCGCGATTGCGGATGACGGCTCGACCACGAGCTTGAGTCGCTGCCAGATCAGGCGCATTGCGGCAATCGTGTCGAGATCTGAAATGGGCAGAACGGCAACAGCGTATCCGGTCAGCAGTGCAAAATTGATGGGGCCGATGGTGCCGCGCAAGCCATCACAGATCGTGTTCGGTTCGATACCGGTAACGCGCTCGCCGCGAAGCATCGACTCGAACGCATCGGCGGCGCCCTCCGGCTCGGCCGCATAGATGGCCATGCCCGGAGCGAGCGAGCGCGCTGCGATCGCGCTGCCACTGATCAGCCCGCCACCGCCGATCGGTGCGACCAGCGCATCCAGCGGACCCGTTTCGCGCAGCAACTCCAGCGCGGCCGTGCCCTGTCCCGCAATCACGCGCGGATCGGTGAATGGATGCACAAGGGTTGCACCGGTTTGTTGACACACCTCATCGGCCATCGCATCGCGAGCAGCCATGGTCGGCGCGCAGCGATGCAGCGTGGCGCCATACGCCTCGATTGCAGCGATCTTGGATTTGACCGCACCGTCGGGCACGACGACGTACGCCGGAATTCCACGCGTGCGCGCCGCCAGCGCGAGCGCTGCACCATGGTTGCCGGACGAATGCGTCACCACGCCGCGTTTCGCTTCGACGTCGCTCAGCGACCATACGGCGTTGCAGGCGCCACGGAACTTGAAGGCACCCGCTCGCTGCAGGTTCTCGCATTTGAAGTAGAGTTCCGCGCCCGTCAGTTCATCGAGCGTGCGCGAGCGCAGCACGGGCGTGCGATGTGCGTGCAATGCAATGCGCACCACAGCGGCCTCGATGGCTGCAGCATCGATTGTGGCTGGATCGAGATAGTCGTTGGCGGACATCGCGCAAGCCCGGTGGTGGAGCGCGGCACGATACACGTCCGCACGAGGTGCATGCTAGCCTGCCGCGGACGCCCCAGATCGCATGGCTTTCCGATGACCGACAATCCTGGCGCGAAGCCGACTCTCTTCCTGCACGACTATCGTGCATCGGCGTGGCGCATTGCGGATGTTGCGCTCGAGTTCGATCTGGATCCGGCTGCGACCATCGTCACTGCACGTCTTGTTGGCGAACGCGACCCGGCGCGACCAACGGCCGACCTGCAGCTGGACCTGGAAGAACTGGACCTGCTCGAAGTCCGTGTCGATGGCCGTGTGCTCGCCAGCGAAGAGTACGTGTGCACGGCGAAAGCACTCACGATCGCAGGTCTGCGCGACCACGCTGTCATCGAAACGCGTGTGCGCATCGCACCAGAACGCAATACCGCATTGCAAGGTCTGTATCGCAGCGGCTCACCCGACCATGGCTTCCTGCTGACCCAGTGCGAGGCCGAGGGCTTTCGCTGTATCACGCCGTTCCTCGACCGTCCCGACGTGCTGGCGCGCTACAGCGTGACCTTGCGAGCGGACAAGAAACGTTTTCCGCTCCTGCTCGCCAACGGCAATATGGACGGGAGCGGCGATCTCGAGGACGGCCGCCACTGGGCGCGTTTCGTCGATCCGCATCCGAAGCCGAGCTACTTGTTTGCACTCGTCGCGGGCAGGCTCGAACGCATCGAGGACATGTTCGTTACAGCCGAGGGCCGGAATGTTGCGTTGTACATCCATGCCGAAGCGGACGCTATCGGGCGCTGCGGCTGGGCCATGCAATGCCTGAAAATGGCCATGCGCTGGGACGAGGAGCGCTACGGCCGCTGCTACGACCTCGACGTGTTCCATATCGTTGCCACGCACGACTTCACCATGGGTGCGATGGAGAACAAGGGCCTCAACATCTTCAATGCGAAGTACTTGCTCGCCGATTCCGAGCATGCGACCGACGATGGCTTTCGCCATGTGCTCGCTGTCGTCGGCCACGAATATTTCCACAACTGGAGCGGCAACCGCGTCACCTGCCGCGACTGGTTCCAGCTGAGCCTGAAGGAAGGGCTGACGGTCTACCGCGAACAGGAATTCGAATCGGACCTCGCCTCGCGCACCCTGCGCCGGATAGAGGACGTGCGCGGGCTCTGGCGCGCGCAGTTCACCGAGGATGCCGGGCCTCTCGCGCATCCGGTGCGCCCGGATCGTTACGAAGAGATCAACAATTTCTACACCGCGACCGTGTACGAGAAAGGCGCCGAGATCGTGCGCATGCTCGCCGTGGCGCTCGGTCGCGATGGATTCCGCCGCGGTCTCGATCTGTATTTCGAACGCCATGACGGCAGCGCGGCGACGGTCGAGGACTTTCTTGCCGCAGTCGGCGATGCGAATGGCGTCGACCTGGTCGAATGGCTGGCGTGGTATCAGCAGGCGGGTACGCCGGAACTTCACAGCAGCGGTCGTTTCGACGCGCGCACGCGCAGTTTCGAATTGACCTTGACGCAGAAGACCGCACCGACGCCGGGCCAGCCACACAAGCAGGCGTTGCCGATACCTGTGGTGGTGGCACTGTTCGATCTCGATGGCAGGCCATTGCGTCTTTCACTTGATGGCGAAGAGGGTGCCGAGCGAACGAACGAACGCGTGCTGTTGCTGCGCGCGGATGCGTCTACCTATCGCTTCACGGATATCGATGCCGCGCCCGTCGCATCCGTGCTGCGCGGCTACTCGGCGCCAGTACGCCTCGTACAGGACCTCGATGCAGACGCCCTCGCGCTGCAGATCCGTCACGACACGGACGGTTTCAATCGCTGGTTCGCAGCGGATGCGCTCGCGCGGCACGTGTTTGCGCAGACGATGGCGGCAGGCGCGCCCGACGCGCGTTCGCTGGCGGCGTGGACTGGATGCCTGGCTCGCGTCGTCGATGATCAGAACACCGATCCGGCCCTCGTCGCTGAAATGCTTACCGTCGCCGATGCTATGTCGTTGTCCGACGGCCTTGTGGATATCGATCCCGAAGCGGTGCATCGCGCTCGGGCACACGTTGAGACCGCGCTCGCAACGGCGCTCGCGCAGCCGTTGCTGGCGAGATACCACGCGCTCACCGATTCCGGCGCGGCCGACGACGACAACCTGGGCGCGCAGGCGCGCCGACGCTTGCGCAACGTCTGCCTCGCGGCGCTATGTCGCGTCGAAGACGGGCATCTCGACCTGGCACGCAGGCAGTACACAGACGCTCGCAATCTGACGGATCGACTTGCGTCGCTGGCCGTGCTGGTCCATCTGCGCGGCGAAGGCGCCGAGAAGCAGTTGGCCGAATTTGCACAACGCTACGCGGGCGATGCGCTTGTGCTGGATAGCTGGTTCGCCCTGCAAGCGACCGAAGCGGACCCGCGCGCGCTCGAGCGCGTCGAGGCATTGACTGCGCACTACGCTTTTCACTGGAACAACCCTAACAAGGCCTATGCCTTGCTCAATTCTTTCGCACGCGCCAATCCACGCGCGTTCCACCGCGCCGACGGCGCGGGCTATCGCTTCGTCGCGGACGCGATCATCAAGCTTGACGCGATCACGCCGCAGGTGGCTGCGCGCCTGGCGACGGCCTTTCGCTCATGGCGAAGCTACGAGCCATTGCGTCGCTCGATGATGCATTACGAACTGGAACGCATCGCTGCACGCCATGGCAATTCACCGGATCTCACCGATATCGTTGCGCGTTGCTTGATGCGGTGAAGCGGATCGTCCGCAGTTGCTCCTGCATTGCGACCCACAAGGATGTGAGGAGTGTTCGCCAGCGTCAGGAACGCCGGCGGACCGACCCACAGGGATGCAGGAAGTGCGCGCAGGTGTCGGGAACACCCACCGAGCCAATGTGAATTCGTCGCACGTCGACGCTGGCAATTGCTCCTGCATTGCCAGCGTACCGCCCATCCTTGGGCATAAAAAAGGCCGCGCATAAAGCGCGGCCTCGGCCCCTGTTCCTGCCGGTTTCAAACTTTTTCAGGCTGGCAGTTTTGCCAGCGCTTCGTTGATTCGTGCGCAACGCGTCTCGAGCTGACCCATCATGTCGTTGGCAGCGGGTTCGTTCCGCGCGCTGTCGAGGGCCATCTCAAGGCGTCCCAATTCGATCATCAGATCGTGGCGCAGAAAAAGTGGGTTGAAACTCATGTTGGCTGCCATATTGGTCATGATCGTCTACTCCCCTGGATTCGTGTCTGTCGATACTGGTCTGAACATTTACGCCGGCAATTTGCTCAGCGCTTCGTTGATTTTTGCGCAACGTGTTTCGAGCTGGCCCAGCGTGTCGTTCGCAGCCGATTCGTGGCGCGCACTATCGATGGCCATCTCGAGGCGTCCCAATTCGATCATCAGATCGTGACGCAGAAAGAGTGGGTTGAAGCTCATGTTGGTGGCCATGCTGCTCATGATTTTTCGCTCCCGGATTCCTGTGATGGATACTCAGCAAGTGGCGTGCCAACCCAAGCAGCTCAACGAACTTGCTCTTCGGCTCATTGCAAGGAGAGGAGTTGGCGGCGCATGATTGCGTCTGCGCTGACGCTGCCCGTCGGAATCTGACCCGACGCGCTGTACGGGAACAGCGGAGGACAAGAGTTCGCGATCCTCGTCACAGTCTGCCAGTCGAACTTGCAGCTACGTTGTCCGCGCTGAAATGCAAAAAAGCCGACGGTCTTGTCGACCCCGGCTTCTGATGGTATTTCCTGGTATTTCGATCACTGGCGCCCGGCACACGGTCCTCTTGGATTCCCCCTGTTCCTAAGACCGCCGGGCGCCAGCCTTGGCTGACATCCGCAGATCCTGGAACACCGCCGGTAAAACCCTCCCACCGGCGCAATCGGCCCCTGAATTCCGATTGTTCAACGTGCTCGCATACGTCGCGCGCCGGTGGGAGTGCGGAGGATTGAGCATGTTCCGTGCCAGCGCCGTTGCAGCCCCTTGATAGAATGCACGCTCAGCGAACACGACGTTCGCGCCCGCGCAAAACGCGTTGCTGCTCGCTTGACGGTCCGGGACAAAGAGAACACGCCATGTACAACTATGACGTCATCGTGGTCGGCGGAGGGCACGCAGGCACGGAAGCCGCGCTTGCCAGCGCGCGCACGGGCGCGCGCACGCTTCTGCTGACCCACAATATCGAGACGATCGGCCAGATGAGCTGCAACCCAGCGATCGGCGGGATTGGCAAAGGGCACCTGGTCAGGGAAATCGATGCCCTTGGAGGCGTGATGGCGCAGGCCGCAGACCTCGCCGGCATTCAGTGGCGCACGCTGAATGCGTCGAAAGGACCGGCCGTGCGCGCGACGCGGTGCCAGGCCGACCGTGTTTTGTACAAAGCAGCCATCCGTCGTCGGGTGGAGACACAGATCGGTCTGCAGATCTTCCAGCAAGCCGTGGATTCCCTGATCGTCGAGGGTGGTCGGGCCTGCGGCGTCGTGACCCAGTCGGGGCTGGAATTCCGCGCTGGCGCGGTCGTACTGACGGCCGGCACCTTCCTCGGCGGCAAGATCCACGTCGGCTTGACCCAGTACGCCGGCGGCCGTGCCGGGGACCCGCCCTCGCTGAAGCTGGCCGACGCCTTGCGCGACCTGCCATTCGCGGTCGGTCGCCTCAAGACCGGCACGCCGCCGCGCATCGACGGCCGTTCGATCGACTATTCCCTGCTCGAAGAGCAGCCCGGCGACACGCCGGCTCCGGTGTTCTCGTTCCTCGGCTCCGTGGATCAGCATCCTCGCCAGCTCAGCTGCTGGATCACGCATACGAGCGAGCGCACGCACGACCTGATCCGCGGCGCGCTCGACCGTTCGCCTTTGTACGGCGGCGTCATCGAAGGCACTGGACCGCGCTATTGCCCCTCGATCGAGGACAAGGTCGTGCGTTTTGCCGACAAGACCTCGCATCAGATTTTCATTGAGCCGGAAGGCCTTGAAACCAGCGAGATCTATCCGAACGGAATTTCTACCTCGCTGCCGTTCGACGTGCAGATAGAACTGGTGCGCTCGATTCGCGGTCTCGAGAACGCGCATATCACGCGGCCCGGCTACGCGATCGAATACGACTACTTCGATCCGCGCGGGCTCTACGCATCTCTGGAAACGAAGAATGTCGGCGGCCTCTACTTCGCCGGCCAGATCAACGGCACTACCGGTTACGAGGAAGCCGCCGCTCAGGGCTTGATCGCCGGCCTGAATGCCGCGCGAGCGACGCAGGGCCGTGCGCCCTGGACACCGCGTCGGGATGAGGCGTACATCGGTGTGCTCATCGATGATCTCGTCACCAACGGCACCAACGAGCCCTATCGCATGTTCACCTCGCGCGCGGAGTACCGCTTGCACCTGCGTGAGGACAATGCGGATCTGCGCCTGACTGAGCTCGGTTTCGATTTGGGTTGCGTGCCGCAGGATCGCCGCGATGCACTCTGTCGCAAGCGTGACGCGGTAGCCGCCGAGACCGGCCGTCTGCGCGCGCTTTGGGCGAGCCCGGCCAATCTGCTCGGACGCGAGGTCGAACACACGCTCGGTTTCGCGGTATCGCGTGAGACCAACGCGCACGATCTGCTGCGCCGCCCGCAAGTCTTCTACAGAGACCTGGTGCGCGTCGATGGCATCGGCCCCGGCGTCGATGAGCCCGCTGTCGCCGAGCAGGTCGAGGTTGCGGTCAAGTACGCCGGCTACCTCGAACGCCAGCGCGACGAAATCGAACGCAACCGTCATCACGACGAACGCGCCATCCCGGCGAGTTTCGATTTCGAAGGCGTGCGCGGGCTGTCGACCGAGGCCCTGCTGAAGCTGAAGGTCGCGCGCCCGCAGACGATCGCCCAGGCGCGACGCATTTCAGGTGTCACGCCAGCGGCCGTGTCGCTGCTGCTGGTCCATCTCAAGCGCGCGGCGCGCGACGTCGCCTGAGGCATCGCTGCCCACAAAAAAGCCGGGCGAGTACCCGGCTTTTTTATTCACTTCGAGATCCGCGCGCCCTATTTCTTCTTGCTGGCCTCGACCTTGTCCTGCGCCATGTTCAGCGCGTTCATCGCCGCATCGTGCATGGACTTGATTTCGCTCTCGCTGACGCTGCCGCCGCCGGGCTTTTCGTTCCACAGCACTTCACCGTTGTCGCCCCATCCCACGGTGGCGCCGTTCTGCTGCTTGACGACCATCGGCTTGCCATCCTTGTAGGCGTACTTGACCGAACTGCGGCCACCCGCGTCCATCTCGGTGTTGAGGCGGACGAAGCGCACGCCGCTGGTTTCGGCGAAGGCATCCCAACCAATCGACGCCGTGTCGGTCGTATAGGTGCCGGCAACCTTCTTCATGCCGCCGATATGCGCCTGCAGCTTGGTGAATTCTTCCTTCAGATTTTCCGCCGGCGTCGCTTCGGCGTTCAACACGACCTGCGCGGTCGTGCCGGTGCCGTGGGTGAGCACCGGCGAATTGAGCGCGGGCACGAAGTGGCGCGGACCATCGTTCAGCGACGCGTTAACCACGTAAGTACGTGACGCGCCGATCTTGCCCGGATCAAAGTCCAGTGCAAAATTGAACGGCGGCGCGCCGCCGACATCGAAGGTCTTCTCGGCAATCGCAACTTCGGGCGTCGCGATATCGACGAGCTTCACATTGAGCTTGGCGCCGGCACCAATCGGAATCTGGTCGTGGAAGGTGACCGTGCCGTTGATGGTCGAACCCGGCGCGATGGCGGGCGCGGCGTTCTTGCCAGACCCTGCCTGATCCGCGGAATTGCACCCGCCCAGAAAAGCCAGCGCGGCTAGCACCGCGATCCATTGATTCCGCATGACTGCACTCTCCGACAAGACAAGAACGAAAAACATCGTACATCAGACGACCCAGCGCGGCATGCCGATTCAAACGAGCCCTGGGCCGCAGCGGGGTTACGCTCGCGGGCCGCCGCTGACATCACGCAGCCCACTCACTGTTGAATGCCACCACGATAATCTGCGCGCGCCCAGCGTGCAATTGCGGCGGCTAACCGCAAATGAACGGACGGCAGTTGCGCGCGCTTGGCGTTGCGAAAACGAATCCGTACCGGCAATTGCCGCGCCTTCCGTGAACGGCCACCATTCGCTGCCGTAGGGTCGGCCCGCTCAAGCCGTTGGCAACAGCGATATATCCGCGACGCGCAAGAACAGGCTGCGCAGCCCGCCGAGCAAGGCAAGCCGATTCGCACGCAAGGCCGGCTCTTCGGTCATGACCATCACCGTATCGAAATAGCGATCCACCGGCTCGCGCAGATGGGCAAGACGTTTGAGCAGGCCAACGTAGTCACGCGCTGCAATCATCGGCGCGCCATCGGCTTGCGCCGCCTGCAAGGCAACCGCGAGCTCGCGTTCGGTCCCGGCATCGAGCAGCACGTCGTCGACTTTCGTCGATGCGACGTCGCCCGCTTGGCGCAGGATATTCCCAATGCGCTTGTTTGCAGCGGCGAGCGCTTGGGCTTCGGGAAGCTTCGTGAATTCGACCACGGCATGCAGGCGGCGATCGAAATCCGTGAGATCCGACGGCGCCAGCGCGCGCACGGCCTCAAAGGCTTCGCCGCTGATGCCCTGGTCGGCGTAGTAGCCGCGCAGGCGATCGACAATGAAGTCATAGACTTCGCCTGCCCAACTGGCTGCACTCCTATCGCTTGCGTACCCAACCGAACCCGGTTTTGCACTCGCACCCTTCTTGTTCGCGTCCTCCGCCACTTGTTGTGATTTGGTCGCACTGACGGACAGCACGGAGCTGATTGCCAATTCCCAAGCTTCAGTCAGAGCAGCCTTTAAATCGATGCTCAGCGCGCCTTCGATCAACGTACGCGCAAGCCCGAGTGCGGCACGCCTCAGTGCAAATGGATCCTTGTTGCCCGACGGCTTCATGCCGACTGCAAAAATACCGGCCAACGTATCGAGCCGCTCCGCAACCGCGAGCACTTGGCCGACCTTTCCCTGCGCGATCTTGTCGCCGGCGAATCGCGGTGCGTAAAACTCATCCAGTGCAGCAGCGACCTCGGCGGGCTCGTAGCTCGCGCTCGCGTAGTAGCGTCCCATTACGCCTTGCAGCTCGGGAAACTCACCGACCATGCGCGTGAGCAGATCGCATTTGCTCAAGGCAGCCGCGCGCGTCGCCAACGCCGCATCGACGCCGACGCGATTGCCGATCACGCGTGCGAGCTCGGCCACACGCACGCTCTTGTCCCAGACCGAACCGAGCGCCTGCTGGTAGGTCACGTTCTTGAGACCCTCCTGATAGTCCACCAGCGAGGCCTTCAGGTCTTCGTCGTAGAAGAATTTCGCGTCAGCAAAGCGTGGGCGGATGACGCGCTCGTAGCCCTTGCGGATCTCGGCCGGATCCTTCGATTCGATATTCGCGACGCCGATGAAATGTTCCGTCAATTTTCCGTCTGTATCGAAGACAGGCACGAACTTCTGGTTCGTCTCCATCGTCATCACCAGCGCTTCCTGCGGCACGGTGAGGAACTGACGGTCGAAGGTGCACGCAATCGCCACGGGCCATTCGGTCAAGTTCGCGATTTCGTCGAGCAGCCCCTCGGACAATCGCGGTACGCCGCCCGTCTGCTGGGCAACGCGTTCGACTTCGCTGCGCACGCGCGCACGGCGCGCAGCCGGGTCTGCGATCACCTTGGCCGCCAGCAGCGCATCCAGCCACGCGTCCGCGTCGACGATGTGGATTGGCTGCGGATGATGGTAGCGATGACCGCGCGACCGGCGTCCGGATTTCAGTCCGAGAATCTCGCCATCGACCGTGGTACTCCCATGCAACATGACCAGCCAGTGCACCGGCCGCACGAAGCTGTAGTCGTGGTCACCCCAGCGCATTGGCTTCGGGATCGGCAATGCCTTTAGTGCCTCCGTGACAATCTCCGGAATCAATGCCGCCGTGGGTTGACCTTGCTTTTGCGCGCGGTGCACGAACCAGGCACCCTTGTCGGTTTCAAGTTTCTCCAGCTGCGCTACATCGACGCCGCAACTCTGCGCAAAACCGATCAGCGCCTTGGTCGGCTCGCCGTTCGCATCGAGTCCCGCATTCAAGGCGGGGCCACGGCGCTCCTGCGACTGATCCGGCTGCGCAGTTGCAACGTCGGGAATCCACACTGCAAGCCGTCGCGGCGAGCAATAGGCTTTTGCATGGGCGACGTCGGCCGCGATGCCGCGCTTCGTCAATCCGTCGCAAACACCCTTCGCGAATGCTGCGCTCAGTTCATCGAGCGCCTTCGGCGGCAGTTCTTCGCTACCCAGCTCGATCAGCAGAGGGGGCGCGTTGGCGGTCGACATCATGCGACCTCCTTGTTGTCTTTCTTGAGGCCCGGGTCTTGCTTGAGTCCGGGGAAGCCACGCTTCTCGCGTTGCGCGTAGTACGCCTCGGCGACTGCGCGCGACAATGTGCGCACGCGCAGGATGTAGCGCTGACGTTCGGTCACGCTGATGGCGCGACGCGCGTCGAGCAGGTTGAACGTGTGGCTGGCCTTGGTGACCTGTTCGTACGCGGGCAGCGGCAAGCCGGCCTCGACCAGCTTTTTCGCTTCGCCTTCGCAAACGTCGAACCAGCGCAACAACTCGGCCACGTTTGCATGCTCGAAGTTGTAGGTGCTCTGCTCGACTTCGTTCTGATGAAACACGTCGCCGTAGGTGACGGTGCCGTGCGGCGCATTCGCCCAGACCAGATCGAACACGTTGTCCACGTTCTGCAGGTACATCGCGAGGCGTTCGAGTCCATAGGTGATCTCGCCCGTGACCGGCCGACATTCGAGCCCGCCCGCCTGCTGGAAGTAGGTGAATTGGGTGACTTCCATGCCGTTCAACCAGACTTCCCAGCCCAGACCCCAGGCGCCGAGCGTCGGCG
>JBDSXV010000052.1:0-15049 GCA_039926025.1 Dokdonella sp. | reverse complement strand
GTGGCCAGTTGCTTGCGGTGCTGTCGCGCACGGACGTGTGGTAGTAAAGCGCGATGTTGGTATTGAGCAGGCTTTCGTTGTTGACCAGCGCGCTCGTGTTCATCGTGCACGAACTCAGCGGATTGTCGGTGCGGTCAGCGTATTCATTGGCGTGCTGCTGTGTCGCCATCACGTCGACCGTGTGGAAATTGCGACCGGACTGGTTGGTCGGCACCAGGTAGTCGTTCGCGCCCGGGATCAGCTTGTAGCCGTTGCCGCTGACCGGATTGCGCACTTCCCAGGTCTTCGGTCCGCCACCAGCGCCGCCGGTCGCATTGCGCAGGTCGCTGAACTCGGTCGCCTGATCGACGCCGTTCGTGCTGACGGTGTTGTTGCCGGCGTCGATGTCGAATTCCATGCGCCAGTAGTTGTGATGCCAATGCGTGACGTTGTTGTAGGTGCCGTTGTTGTTGCCGAAACCGAACGCGGGCTGGATCGTGCCGTTGTTGTAGAAGGTCCAGCGCGACGAATACATGTACCAGGACGCGCGATATTGCGTCGTCAGCGTGACGTGGTCGCCACCATCCTCGATCGCGACACCGGAAAAACACGTGGCCGTGGCATTCGGATAGCCCGTGAGCTGGTAAGCGCAGATGCCGTATGAGGTGGTCGGACTCTTCGAGCGATCGCACGACGTGGTCGCCTTCAGCGGATCGACGGACAGGCCCAGCTTGTTCTGCACCGCATGATCGGCAAGCACCGGCGTGGTGTCGTTCTTCCAGTCGCGGTAGCAGTTGCCGCCCGCGCCGTCCTTGTATTCGGCGAACAGCATCGGCGCATGCGCACGCGTGAACACCAGGTGGCCGTTGAAATAAACCTTGCGAAGTTCCATGCCGGAACCGTCTGCACCAATGCTCTGGTCCGGTGGCAACCAGCACATTTCCCAGATCGGATTGACGACCGGCCAGCTGAGCTTGGTCTCGGGGCTCGTGCAGGTTGGCGAATCGGCATGCGCGAGCGCGCTGAATCCGCCGAGCGACAACAGCAACAACAGAAAAAGTGCCTTGCAACTACGCATGTACTACTCCCCAGCAGATGACTTCATGGCCGCGCCGTCATAAAACGGATAGACGACCCGGTCGGATTGCAAATCGATCATCGCGTGCCCCACCGCAGTGAGTCCCTTGTCCTTCGCAATGATCGCGTGAATACAGCGCGATCCTTTGTCACAGAAACGATCCCCGGTGACGCGCCAGAGGAATCCTTCGGCCCAGATCACCACATCAGGCCCATTCGCTATCGCCTTCAGCGCAGGCTGGCCACGCACCAGCGCGCGCACGCGCTCGGCCTCGACTGCATTGAGCGCCATTTCGCCATTGACCAGATCTTCGCTTTGCAGAAGCTTGCCCGCCACGTCGAAGGTCTTGCGCATGCCGACCGCACGGTCGTAGTCCCAGCCGTATTCGACTTCCAGCCGCACTTCCTTACCTTCGCGCATGACGAAATCGCCAACGCGGCGTTCCATCACATAACCGCGCATGCGGCCTGCGGCCGGCACGTCGCTGGCGACGGGCGCATCCGACGATACCCGCGACCTGCCGCGCTGCGTGGTGCACGCGGCGAGAAGCAGCGATGCCGCGAGCGCAATGAATACATGCTCGAACTTCAACGATTTCTCCTGCGGGACTTGCCTGGGCTTGCGGTTGCAGCCGTACTGCTCGCAACCGTTTCCGGCGGCGACTTGCCGTAGCCCGCCTGATTCGGGTCGGCCGGCGCATTGTTCCAGAGCTGGTACGCAAACTCACCTCGCGAGCGCGTTTGCGGTCCTACTGTGAACGGCCGGCCAGGACCTGCGGCGCACATAGTGTTCTCCGCAGGCGTCGCCGTCGCCACCGCTTCATCGCGCAGGAACTCGATGTATTCCCTGCTCGAAGTCTGGTAGTGCAGGGTCGCCGTTGCACTGAACGGCGGGGTCGCACCTGCTGGAAGGACAAAGCTGTAGTCGGCGCGATCCGTGTTGACGAGCACGCCGGAGCCCGGCGAGGTCTCTGCATAGACATGGCCGACGGGTGCGACTTCGTCACCCGCGGGATCGTCTGCGGCCTTCGGTCGGAATCCGAGCGGCGGGATGCGATTGTCCTTTGCGACGCAATTGTTGAGGACGAAATGGAAAAGCTTCTTGTTGCTTGCTTGCGTCTTGCAACTCGTGGTCGCGCCGTCCCAGATGCCCTGCAGCACTTCGTACACACGCGCCTGCGCATCCTCGGTCAGCGTGGCCGTCGCAGAATCGTAAGCGCCGCTCTCGGCAACCAGCTGATTGCTCGAGTCGCGCACCTGCACATTGATCCACATGCGCCTGCCTTCCGAGTATCCGCTGGGCAGCTTGTGTCCGGAAAGATTGGTGACCGCAACCCGCAACCCGAGCGAACCCGGTGTCGCGCCGAGCGGCGGCTGATAGCCGGTAACCGCCGTCGCGAGATTTGCGCTCGACTGCAGGTTCGCGCGCGCCCAGTCGATGGTCTTGTCGAAATCCTCGGGACGTTGCAGCGCGACGCCGTATTCGCCCTGGATGATCGCGGGAACCCAGGTGTTGGCACCGACGAATTGATGCACGGGCAGATTGTTCGTGCGCGAACCGGACGGATTGAGATCGCAGGCCTTTGCCAACGGATCAACCGATGTCTGCATGTGGCAGTCCTGGCATTGCTGCGCTTTCACAACCACAGGCAAACCCGACGGCGAATCGCCGAGGCCGTCGCGGAAAATGGCTTCCGCAAACAGGCTGCGATTCCATTCGGTGTAAGTGCGCTCGATCGGGAACGGGCGTCCGCTGTCGATGCCATCCGCGCGTATCAACGTCTTCAACGGACCTTGGTCGGTATCCGGCGTGGTCACGTCGTGGCAGCTGCCGCACAGGGCAGACTGGGTATGAAATTTCGAATACGTCCAGCCATGCGGTGGCTGCAGAGGGTCGGTCGCGCTGGTATAGGGATACGGTCCGCGCCGGCACGGGCCTCCATAGACCGAGCCATCCGCGTTGGTGCATTCGGTGGCGTCGTCGAGCCAGATATTTGAATTGCCGATCATGCCCGCTTCGCCTGTTGGACCGGTCGGCATGAGGCGATGGCAGAAATGACAATCGACGCCGGAGTAGTCGTTCGACTCGAAGTCGCGACGCGCATAGTTGCCGATCAGTTGGCAGCCTTGTTCACCATCCACACCGCTGCTGCCACCAAAACCGTCCTTGACGACATGCCCCTTGAACCAACCCGCTGGCGTATGGCAGCGCAGGCAATAGTCGCCGACACCGCTCTTGCCGATGCTTGCCGCATCATGATTGGCGATATCGAGCGCAGCCCAGAACAGGGGATCGCGCGTTGCGTTCGCCATCATCGATCCGCCCCAGCTCGAATGCGGCATGAACGCATCATCGTTGGTGCTGGAGCTGCGATGGCAGTCCATGCAGGTGGTCGCAGGATCAAGCCCCCAGGCCAGCGCGGGCTGCGTGCCGTGGGGCGTGTAGTCCAGCGCGCTCGCAACGACCGGCGTCAGCAAGCAAATCACCGCAAACAAGGCGACGCCCATGGTCGAGCCGAAGTGACGGCAATGATTCGGCACGCTGGACACTTCCCCGACGATGGACACAACGGATGCGCAGCGATGGCGTCGATATGCCCTGCGTTTCCCCAAGAACCGATTATAGCGATCGCACGTACGCGGCGCCGGAGACACACGTCCCGGCGCCGCGGAGATGTCGCATCAACGTTGCGGTTCGATCACTTTGTTGCGCGACCCGTTGCGCCACCGGGCACCAGCGTTGCCACCTGATAGGACACGGGATCACCGGCCTCGGCGACATGCAGCGTCGCGCTGCCGTTACCCGGCGGCAAGGTCGATGTGAACGAGAACGAATACAGCACGCCCCAGTCGAGCGTCACCAGTGAAGTCGGCGACGGAAAGTCGGGGCTGTCGAAACTCGGGATCGACATGTCCGTGCTCCAGCTGAGCTGCCCGCCGGCATTGCGCGAGCGCCACTTCAGGTTGGGGTTGACCTCGCCCACGTTCGCGCTCGGACTGACGATGTGCGCATTCGCAGGCACCGGTACGCTGAAACTGTCGAAGCCCGCGTTGCTGATCACGTGCAGGTTCGGTTCGGCACCCGACGTCGTCGCGCGTGCGAAGTCCAGATTCATCACCGCATAGTTGTAGCGCCACTTGCCGCCACCAAGATCGGTGACTTTCGCGGCAACTTTTGCATGCCCTTCGCTGGTAGCCAGTTCGGTACTGCGCGATGTCGCCGTGGGTGTCGTCGGATCGACCCAGCGGTCGATCGCGGCGCCGAGCTTGTAACCCGTCGCGCTGGTCAGCGCCCATTGCGAACCGGAAAACTGCGGGTTTACCGACTCGGTCGCCATCGAGTTGTAGATGTTGATGTCGTCGCGCACGATGTACCACGATTCAAACAGGAAGCTAACGCCGTCGCCCGTCGTATGTGCGAGCAATTTTTCCGGCACCTTCATGCGTTGCGTCCAGCTGGTGTTGCCGCTGGCATTCGAACTGCCGTCGCAATTGGTATCGAAGATCGACCCACAACGGCCCCACTGTCCGGTCGCAGGAATGATTTCGCTGCGCGGGCCCATGTCGCTTGTACTGTCGTTGTTGCTGACCGCGTACGTATCGCTGCAGCCGAGGCCGAGCGCATTGCCGCCGTAAACGCCGCAGGTGCTCGTGCAGCCCTGGTTGGTCGACACGAATGCATGCTTGAGGCCGGAGCGACCGACTTGGGAAACGCCACCGTTTGCGTCGATGCGATAGAGGTTCCAGATCAGGAACGGATGCTGGTCGTTGTTGTATGGCGGATGGTTGCCGCTGAACTTGGTGAACCAGGCGACATCGGCCGTATACAGCGCACTACTTGCGCCGAGCACGTCGCCCGCGATCGTGAATTGCTGCGTACCGTCGTTGACGTTGTTGCGCAGGGTCGAGGACGGCGCAAAGCCGGCGATGCCGCTGCCGTTCGGGCCCGTACAGGTCTGGCAGCCGACCGTCTGCACGGTGATGTTTTTCATGAATAGGTCGACCTGGTACGTGGCGCCGGGCACGCCAGGGACCGCTGCGCCAGCCCAGGGATAGTTCGTGCAGACGCGATCGGGCTGCCCGCCGCTGCCTTGTATCGTGACCTGGGAATTCATCGCGAAATCGCCCAGCGACCAGCCATCGGCTTCGGGCGCACCGAGGCGCTGCGCGAGTTCCGGCATGATGCGCAAATCGGCCGTATGCACAGTCAACGTGTGATTGTTGCCGGTCAGCTCGAACATGATGCGGTCGGTGAAGAACCACACCTTGCCGTCGCGCGAAACGACATCGAGAATATTGTGATCGGTTGCGCGCACCTGGATCGTCGCGTCGCGCAGATCGATGCTGCTGCCGTCTGCCAGCGACAGCACGTAGCCACCGTTCATGCGCAACATGCCCGAGTTGAACTGCTGCAGCGACGCATCGCGAACGCTGAACTGAAGGCCACCCGACTCACGCAAAGAGAACCATTCGTGACCGCGCTGGTCGGTCTGTGGCAGCAGTCCATCGCGCGAAGCGATGCGAATGCCGAGGTTTTGCATCAGATCCAGATTCCAGCGCACGCCCATCGTGCCGCCCCAGGCAGACCACGTCTGATCGGTAGCGCGGCTTTGCGCCTTGAACGCTTCGCTGATGTTGCCGGCCGAAGCGGCGGTTACGCAGGCTGCTGCAATGAAAACGCTCAATACCAACTGCTTCATAGGATCGGCCCATTCACGGATTCGGGAACTGGCGTTTCGAAAAGAGACGCCACTCGTTTTCTTCGGCCGCGCAAGCGAGGGCGCACAGTGCGTCCCAATGGCGAAGCAGAAGCCATCCCTGGAAAATCGAACGTCGGGGGCAAGCCGCGAATGGGGCTGCGGTGTGACATCGGCAGCTGGTCCGGACGTCGCTCCCCGCGACGAACAACCGCCCGAATCTAGCACGCACGGGGCACCGCCGCACGCTGCAGGACGGGACGGGACGGGACGCAGCTTCAGGGCGAGGTGGTGGCCGAGGCGCTCTGCATCAGTTCCGGGGGCGATTTCCCATACCGGGGCAGCGCAACGCCATCGAAGCCATCGGCGAACACGCGATCGTTGGCTACCCGATCGTTCCACAGGTCGTAGACGAACTGGCCACGCGTGCTCGCTTGCGGTCCCACCGTGAACGGGCGGCTCGCGGCGCCCATGCACATCGCGTTCTCGCCCTGTGTGCTGGTGGCCACCGCCTCGTCGCGCAGGAACTCGATGTAGTCCTTGCTCGATGTCTGGTAGTAGAGCCGCGCGGTCGCCGTGAGCGGACCGACCGTTCCGGTTGGTACGGGCAGTGTGTAGTTCGCCGTGTCGAAGTTGACGAGGATGCCCGAGCCCGGCGACGTTTCCGGATATGTCGCGCCGACCGGACGCGTGTCATACCCGTTCGGATCGCTCGCTGTCGCAGGTTTGAACCCCAGCGGCGGAATCCGGTTGTCCTTGGCAATACAGTCATTCAGTACAAAATGGAACATCGCATTGCCGGAACCATTCTCGACGTCGCACTGGTTGCCGCCGAGATGATTGAAGATGCCTTGCAGCACTTCGTACACGCGCGCCTGCGCATCGATCGTGAGCACGCCACTCGTTGCGTCATACGCGCCACTCTCGAACACGAGCGCGCCGTTCGCGTCCCGCACCTGCAGGTTCAGCCACATGCGACGACCTTCCGCATACCCGGTCGGCAACTTGTGGCCGCTCAGGTTCGTCACCTTGACCGAGACCGCCATTGAACCGGCGCTGCTGGCAGGCGGCGTGTAACTCTGGATGGTTGTCGCGACGCTCGCGGCCGTACCGAGCATCTGGCGAGCCCAGACTATGGTCTGGTCGAATGAAGCATCGCGACCGCTGCCGCCGTTGTCGACAATGCCTGACGAATACAGGCTCTTGATGATGCCGGGCACCCAGGTACTGCCGCCGACGAACGCATGCACGGGCAGATTGCCGGTTCGGCTTGGAAAACCTGGAATCGAGCACGCCGTCGCGGCCGGATCTTCGCTCTGCGGCATGTGGCAGGCCTGGCAGGTCTGACCAGCGGCTTGCGAGAAATGACTCTGCTGCCATTCGCTGAAGGTGCGCTCGATTGGAAAAGTCCGCAGCGTGTCGGTGCCATCGTTGAGCTTGAGCGTTTTAAGCGGACCGCTCACCGTATCGGGTGAACTCACGTTGTGGCATAGCCCGCAGATCGCGCCTTGCGTGTGGTACGCGGACTGCACCCACGCATGTGGCGGCGTGTTGTCGGTAGGCGCGTAGGTGTACGGGCCGCGGCGGCAGGGTTCGAGGTCGCCGGTGTTGGCACAATTTTCGTCGTCGATCCAGGCGTTCGCATTCTCGGTGTAGCCCGGTTCGCTGTTCGGCCCTTGCGGCATCAGGCGATGGCAGAAGTGGCAGGTCTCGCCACCGAAATCGCTGTCCAGATCGTCGGCCGAATCGTACGCGCCAGCCAGCAGACATCCCGCTGCGCCCTTGGCGATGTCGTTGTCGGGATTGTTGAATCCGGCCTTGACCACGCGGCCTTCGAGCCAGCCGCGCGGGGTGTGGCAGCGCAGACAGAAGTCGCCCGAACCGGGCGCATCATGATTGGCGATGTCGAGCGCAGCCCAGAACAGCGGATCGCGCGTCGCGTTCGCCATCATCGACCCGGACCAGCTCGAATACGGACGGAACGTGATTTGCGCCGGCGTACTTCCGCGATGGCAACCGGCGCAGTTGTCGGAAAAGATCAGCTGGTTGAACAAGCCGGGCTGGGTGCCGTGCGGTGTGAAATCGACGCTGCTGCTGGTGGGCGCGAGTCGATGCGCAAAGGCCGACCAGCTCTCTTCGGCTTTCGCTCCTTGCGCCACAAGGAACAATGCGCCGATGAAGCCCAGCGCGAACCACGTCAATGTCGATCGCAACGTGCTCATGGAGACGAGTCGAATCCATTCTTGAAGATCGTGTCGTCGACGACCGCCTTCGGCCCAAGCAGGGTCAAGGTGTTGAGCAATTCGCCTTCGGTCGATGTCGCGGCGCCAACCAGCGTGAGCAAACTTGCCGTCGGCGCGGCATTGCTGGTGAATTCGAAATGATAGAGCGTGCCCCAATCGAGCGTGTTGCCCGCCGCCGGAGCCGTCCATACCACGGCATTGGATGTCACGGCGCCGGGCCAGTCATTGCCGCCGTCGCCATCCGCATCGTCGAAGCGCATCGCGGCGGCTGTCGCACCGGATGGCAGCGGCACGCTGAAACGCGCGAAACCATGGTTCGACAGCAACTTCAGATTGGGCTCGCTCGGATGGGTCGGGTCGATGCGTACATGCGCATAGTCGAAATTCATCACCGCATATTCGTAGCGCCACTGGCCGCCGCCCAGATCGGTTGCCTTTGCCGCGACGCGCGCGTGTCCATGCGACGTACTGAGCTCCTGGTTTGAAGCCACCGTCGACGGCGCTGCCGGATCGACCCAGTGATTGATCACGGGGCCGAGGAAGAAATCGTGGTCGGTTGCGTTGTTGTTGACGAGACTGACGCTCCACGACGAACCGGTCTTGATCGGCTGGATTTCGCGATAACCCATCGTGTTGTAGATGTTCACGTCGTCGCGGACGATGTACCAATACTCGAAGAGATAGTGCGCGCCGGTGCTGAGCGGCGGAAGCATGTCGCTCTCGTCGACGAGCATGCGGTTCACGAAGAGGTTCGATGGCGTGCTGCTATCCGGCCCCTGGCCGTCGCAGTTCGGATCCCATGCCGAAGCACAGCGGCCCCAAACCGCGCTGTATGGAATGATTTCGGAGCGTGGCGCGAGATTGTTCTGCGGAGCTCCACCACTTGATTGATTGTCGTTGTTGCTCAGGGAATAGGTGTCTTCGCAAGTTGGATAGATGACATGCCCCGCATCACAGCCGCACTCCCCTGACGTGTGCGACCAATTCACGGTCAAGAACGCGTGCTTCACCGCCGAGACGCCGATTTGCTTGATGCGGCCGTTCGCGTCAACGCGATACAGGTTCCAGATCAGGTATGGGTGCTGGTCATTGCCATAAGGGGGCTGCGGTGAACCGCCGTCGTCGTTGTTGAACTTGTCATACCAGGCAACGGCGGTCTCGCCTACATTGCGCAAACTGGAATCCTGGTCCATCACGACCTTGCCCGTCGAACTGGAAGCCGTGCACGTTCCGCCACTACCCACAGGCGGCAAACCGCAACGACGCACATAGACAGAATCATTGAAGCCGGTCCAGCCATGCGCTGCATCGTCATAGATAAGCTGGACGTCGGTCGTAAGCCCCTGTGCTGGAAATGGCGCGTTGCACACGCTTCCGGCCGGCACCGGATCATCTCGCCGGGCCTGAGCATGCGCTCGAAATTCAAGACCCCCGATCGGATAGCCGGTCAACTCCGGCTTGCCCAGGGCCTGTGCAAATTGCTGTGACAAGCGCAAATTCATGTTGAACATCGAGAACGTATCAGGAGCTTTCGGATCAAAGCCGTAGTGCGCATGATCGGCGGTGAACCACACCTCTCCTTGCGCATCGACCACCGCGATGCCCAACTTCGCGGCCGGATCGGCGCGCAAGGCGAAGCCACGCAGATCGACGCTGCCACCCGGATAGCCAAGAACGAAACCACCGCGGAAACGCAGTTCTCCGCCACCGATACCTGCAATGCTGCCGCCTCGGTGGAGCACTTCGAGCGCGCCCGCATTGAGCGCAGGGAATGTCGTCGTGTCATAGCGCTGGCCCGCGGCTCCGGGTGATCGTGCGCTGGCGCCCGCGGCGGAATCAACGTGCACTTCGAGCGAAACGAGCGCGTCCGGATTGAACCCGAAAGAAGCCTGACCGCCCCAGGTCAACCAGGCGCCTTCCGGCACATTGTCGGCGCCATTGGCGGCGGCGACCAGCGAGCTCTTTGGCTGTGCCAACTCCATCGCAGCGAGACCGGTTGCGGACACGGCGCCGACGAAGGCAAATATGCTGGTTATGAAGAGATTGCCCACGAGACCTTCCCGACTGCGGCGATGGCGTGCTGATCGCACACGCCGACAAGCGCGGGAGGCTAGCACAAGGATTCGCTGTCCGCGCTCGCGTGCGGCACCGTCTGGCGCAGACGCTGCATTCCGCGCTAGCTTGCAAGAATGACCAACGGCCACTCTGCAGATCCCGCCTCCACCCTCGGGCAAATCGCCGATTTCATCGAAGCGGGCCAAGCCGGGCAGGCGGCCGCGCAAGCAGCGATCGCGCGTGCGCGATGGCCGCACGACGCCGAAGTCGCACGCCTGCATGGCATCGCCTTGTTCCAGCTCGGACGCATTGCCGATGCGCAACGCGCACTGCAGGATGCGCGGTCGATCGATCCGCGGTCAATCGAAGTGCTGTGCAATCTCGCCAGCGTCTTCCTCGCTGGTGGCAACGCGACGGTCGCGATCGACGCACTCGAGCACGCGCTCGCTTTGGCACCCGCCCATCCGGCCGCATTGAACGGACTTGGCAATGCGCGGCGCGCGGCTGGCGATCCAGCTGGCGCGCGCGATGCGTACGCACGCGCGACGCAGGCGTTGCCGGAGCATGTCGGCGCCTGGTTCAATCTGGCTGCGGTCGAACTCGCTCTCGGCGAACATGTATCCGCCGAACGGAATGTGCGGCACGCACTGGCGCTTGCGCACGGTCATCCGGATGGCCTGCTGCTGCTCGGTCACGTGCTCGCTGCGCAGCACCGCCACGCCGACGCCGAGGCTGCGTACGCGGCCGGGGCGCGCGCAGCGCCAGGCGATGCACGTTTTCTCTACCAGATTGGCTTGATGGCCGAAGAACAGAAGCGACATGCGTTCGCTGCCGACGCGCATGCACGCGCGTTCACGCTCGATTCGACGCTCGATCACGCGCTCGGCCAGCTCGTCTTCCTGCGCCGGCAGTTGTGTGACTGGCGCGGACTGGACGCGCTTTCCGCGCGCTTGCGTGAACGCGTCGCAGCGCAGGCGCCAGGCATCGCACCGTTTGGCTTTCTGGCCGAGCCGGCCAGCGCTGCAGAGCAATGGATGTGTGCGCAAACCCATGCGCGCGGCATCGAGGCGAAGGCGGCGCCCCTGCGCGCGCGCTTGGCCTACGCGCACCCGCATCGCGCATTGACGGCACCTCTGCGCATCGGGTTGATCGCCAATGGCTTCGGCAATCATCCGACCAGCTTGCTCATCGTTGCGATGCTCGAAGCGCTGCGCAGCGATGCATCGATCGAAACGCATTTGTTCTCCACCGCGGCCGACGACGGCAGTGCATTGCTGCGCCGTTTGCGTGCGAGTGCGCATCGCTGGCATGACATGGCGGCGGCGAGTGCGTCCACGCTGGCCGCCGCCATTCATTCCAACGACATCGAGCTGTTGCTTGATCTCGACGGCTACTGCAGCGGCGCGATGCCGGACGCATTGGCATTGCACCCCGCTCCGCTGCAGGTGAACTGGCTCGCGTATCCGGGCACGCTCGCGGCACCATGGATCGACTACGTGATCGCCGATGCGATCGTGCTGCCGGCGGCGCTGCACGCGCATTTCTCGGAGAAAGTCGCGTGGCTCCCGCGTTGTTTCCAGCCTTCCGACCCGACTCGGCGCATCGCTGAAACCCCGTCTCGCGCGGCGTGCGGACTGCCGGCGCGCGGCATCGTCTATGCCTGCTTCAACAACAGCTACAAGCTCGATCCGGCAAGTTTCGAGCGCATTCTTTCCGTGTTGCGCGCGGTGCCAGATGCGGTGCTTTGGCTGCTGTCGGGCCCGGATTCGGCCGATCGGCACCTGCGCGATGCGGCGAAGCAGCGCGGCATCGATGCGGCACGGCTCGTGTTCGCCACCAAGATTGCGCACCCGGACTATCTGGCGCGCTATCGCCTCGCGGACTTGTTCCTCGACACCGCCCTCTACGGCGCGCACACCACCGCATCGGACGCGATCTTCGCCGGCTGCCCGGTGCTCACCGTTGCCGGCCCGACCTTCGCCTCACGTGTTGCGGCGAGCCTGAATCACCACCTCGGCATGCCCCAGCTGAACGCGCGTGACGATGCCGACTTCGTCGAAATCGCCGTGCGGATCGGGCGCGATGCCGATGCGCGCGACGCATTGCGTGCGGAACTTGCCGAACGTCGCGAGCGCAGCGGCTTGTTCGACATGCACGCATTCGCTCGCGACTTCGCCGAACTGCTGCACAAGATCGCACGTCGCCATCGTGCCGGCCTCGCACCGGTCCCGTTCGATTGACCTTCCCGACACCGCCGCAGCGCGCTACGCTCGCCACATGACCGCCCAAACCGACTTCGTACCGCTTACCCTCTGCGTGCTGACCGTGTCGGACACGCGCACGCCCGACAACGACAGCTCGGGCGACTATCTCGCGCTGTCGCTCGGGCAGGCCGGGCATCGCCTGCACGAGAAGCGCATCCTCAAGGACAACCGCTACCAGGTTCGCGCGGTCGTCGCGGCGTGGATCGCCGACGAGTCCATCGATGGCGTAATCGTGAGCGGCGGCACCGGCTTCACCGGGCGCGACTCGACGCCCGAGGCCATCGCGCCCCTGCTGGACAAGGCAATGCCCGGTTTCGGCGAGATGTTCCGCGCCATCAGTTTCGACGAAATCGGCACGTCGACAATGCAATCGCGTGCGTTTGCGGGACTGTCCAACAACACCTTCGTGTTCTGCCTGCCGGGCTCGACTTCGGCCTGCCGAACTGCGTGGGAAAAATTGATCCGCGCGCAGCTCGATGCGACGACGAAACCGTGCAATCTCGCCGGGCTGATTCCTCGGTTACGCGAGTGATCGTCATTGCCCGGCAGGAGCGGTTTCAGCCGCGATGCTGTGCAGCGACGCTCGACACCATCCCCACCCAACCCTCCCCTTGAAGGGGAGGGCTTGAGGGCAACGCGGCTAACGCCGCTTCCACAGCCATACCAGCTACACGACCCGGAGGCGGCAATGAAGGAACTCAAGAAGAAGAAATACGAACATGCGCTGGAAGACCTCTACGAAGACCTGGTGAACCTGCAGCGGTGGATCATCAACAGCGGCAAGCGTGTCGTGATCGTATTCGAAGGGCGCGACGCGGCCGGCAAGGGCGGCGTGATCAAGGCGATCGGTGCACGCCTGAACTCGCGTTACACCCGCGTCGTCGCGCTGCCGAAACCGAGCGAACGCGAGGCGACGCAATGGTATTTCCAGCGCTACATCGAACATCTGCCCGCTGCCGGTGAATTCGTGTTGTTCGATCGCAGCTGGTACAACCGTGCGGGGGTCGAGCATGTGATGGGTTTCTGCAGCGAAGCCCAGTACAAGCGTTTCCTGCTCGACTGCCCGGTGTTCGAGAAGATGATCACCGACGACGGCATCCTGCTGCTCAAGTACTGGCTGGCAGTGGACCAGGAAGAACAGGAACAGCGATTCGCCGAGCGCGCGACCGATCCGCTCAAGCGCTTCAAGATTTCGCCGATCGATTTGAAGGCGCGCGAGCAGTACGCCGCCTATGGCAAGGCACGTGATGCCATGCTGCATGCGACGCACGCGGATTGGGCGCCCTGGTTTGTCGCGAATTTCAACGACCAGAAACGCGGCCGTCTCGACGTGATCGCGCACCTGCTCGGGCGACTGCCGGAACGCTTGCCGCCGGACAAACCCTTGAAGTTGCCGAAGTTGAAGGAGAAGCCTGGCCGCGAAAAGCTGCGCGACAACAGTTTGTGGATACCATCGCGTAGCGACTGACTCCGGATACCCTCTCCCTCCCAGCAGGCGGCGCGCGCGTTGACGGCTTTTGGCTTGTATCCCCTCTCCCCGCGGGGAGCGGGCTAGGGTGAGGGGGCGTCACGCAAATCGCGGTGGCGGAGCATCGGACACTTCCCCTCACGCCGGCCCTCTCCCCCGGAACGGAGAGGGGGCAAGACCAATCATCCTCTCCCCGGTGGGGAGAGGGAGAAAAGCAATTATGGGCGGCGCTCGAGTTCCGGATTTTCCCTGCTGACCGGCATGAGGTCGGTCTTCGATACCCCGAGCCAGTACAGGATCGGATTGGCGAAGAAAATCGACGACAGCGTACCGATCACGATACCGATCAGCATGGTCAGCGCGAAGCCGTGCACGGCCGGGCCGCCGAAGAAGTACAGGGCCGCCATCGCGACCGCCGTCAGCAGCGACGTCATGATCGTACGCGACAGGGTCTGATTGATCGCCTTGTTGAGGATTGCGTACGGTTCGGCCTTGCGCGTCAGGCGGAACAGTTCGCGCACACGGTCGAACACGACGACCTTGTCGTTGATCGAGTAGCCGATCACGGCGAGCAGCGAAGCGAGCACAGTGAGGTCGAATTCGAGCTGCGTCAGCGCGAAGAAGCCGACCGTCAGGATCGTGTCGTGCATTTCGCTCGCGATCGCGGCAATGGCGAAGCGCTTTTCGAAGCGGATGCCGATGTAGATCATGATGCCGAGCATCACGAACACCGCCGCGACGATGCCGTCGCTCTTGAGTTCGGAGCCAACCTGCGGGCCGACGAAGTCGTGGCGCTTCATCGTCACATCGGCGCGCTTGACCTTGAGCGCGGCGAGTACGTCGGTTGCGACCTTGTCGCCGTTCTTCTGGCCGGCTTCCGTCTGCAAGCGGATCGACACGTCGCGCGTGCCGCCGAGGCTCTGCACCTGGGCGTTGTGGAAACCCGCGGTCTCCAGCGCAGCGCGCACCTGGTCGATTTCGGCAGGCTGCTCGTAGGTCGCCTCGACCAGCACACCACCGGTGAAGTCGAGCGCGTAGTTGAGGCCGCGTGTGGCGACGAGACCGAGCGACAGCAGCATCAGCAGAATCGAGATACCGATGCTGATCTTGCGCTTGCCGAGGAAGTCGATATTGCTATCGGGATTGAAAAGTTCCATGGAATCGGGTCCGTCAGGCTGACGCGGTGCGCGAGTAGCCGCTGCCGAGGGAAAGACCCTTCAGCTTGCGTCCGCTGTGCACGAGGTTGGTGATGGCATGCGTGACCGT